>NZ_JAYMEE010000034.1:1725-344127 GCF_037029245.1 Mesoflavibacter sp. CH_XMU1422-2
CGATGACTTTGCTTTTAGAATGAATGAAGAGACAGGAGAAGGATTTGTATCGTCTAACCGTGAAGGTGGAAAAGGAAGTGATGATATCTATGCTATTAAGAAACTACAACCATTATGTGATGTATTAATTACAGGAACTGTAGTAGATGAGAAAACAGGAGAGGTATTAGCAGGAGCAACAACAAGCTTAGCAGATGCTAATGGCAACATTTTAGCTACAAAAACCACTAGTGCAGAAGGCGTTGTAGAGTATATTGTAGAATGTGAAACAGATACAGAGTTACAAGTCACTATGGAAGGTTACGAAAGTAACAAAGTAAGCGTAGATGGTACTAACGAAGAAGAAGTAGCAGTAAGCGTAGCATTAACACCAATAGAAGAAATTGTAACACCTGTAGAAGTAGTATTAAACCCAATTTACTTTGAGTTTGATAAATCAAACATCACTGCAAAAGCAGCGTTTGAATTAGACAACTTAGTACAAGTGATGAATAAATACCCAGATATGGTTATAGAAGCAACGTCTCACACAGACTTTAGAGGTTCTGATAGCTACAACCAAGGTTTATCAGAAAGACGTGCACAAACTACAAGACAGTACATTATCTCTAAAGGTATTGATGCTAGCAGAATATCTGCAACTGGTAAAGGTGAAACTGAGCCTGCTGTAGATTGTAACCCTTGTAGTAAAGAACAACACCAACTTAACAGAAGAAGTCAGTTCTTAATTGTGAAGCAGTAATCTAAATTTTATGCTGAAATAATCAGCTTTATTAATACTAAAAAAGCGGTAATTTGAACCATTCAAATTACCGCTTTTTTGCGTTAAGGATGGTAGTGGCATCCTTTTTTTGCTTCCATATAAGGCAAAAAAAGATATAACGAACAGCCTGTTAAAACGCCCAAATCTTTACAATAAAAAAAGCCTCACTAATTAATTAGCAAGGCTTTGGGTTATCGTAATTTAAAACCTTTTGCTGCCCACCATGGATGAATTTCGACCTGAAGTCTACCTGCTTTAACCATAGGGTCTGAATTAGCTAAACTGTCTGCTAACTGTTGGTTAGGTACATTGTAAATTGTGATGCCTCTAATATCTCCATCATCACCAAATGGGCCAGATATGTCTGCAAAACCCATTTCGTACATTTTTCCTAAATGAGCTAAATGCTGATCTTGGAGTTGTTTAGCTTCTTCTTCGTTTTGACTTCTTATAGATCCTGCTTTTAAAAAAGCTATGTAATATTCTTGCATTAAAAAGGTGTCTTTAGTCTTTTCTTCTACATAATAGAAAGTTTTAAATCCTTTTGCTTTTAATAAAGAATCTTGCTCTTTAATAGATAGTTTATTGGACTCTTTTACTACCTGCTTGTCTTGTATATCTACATTCTTATTTTCTGTTTTACATGCTAAAACTGATAAAGAAGCTAAAATTAAAAATCGTTTCATTATTTCCATGTTTTAAAAGGTTGATTACTTAACTGAGAGTTATAATATTTAATATCTCCTGTTACTTCTTCTCCTAACCAATTAGGTTTTTCAAATATTTCGTTTTCATTATTAAGCTCTACTTCTGCTAAAACTAAACCCTTATTGTCTCCAAAAAATTCATCAATTTCAAAAATATGATTTCCTAGTTTTACTTCGTAACGCATCTTATCAATAATTCCTTTTTTACATAGCTTAAAAAGCTGTTCTGCATCTTCTTTTTTAATTTCTTTTTCCCACTCAAACCTTGATAATCCATCATTTGAAGAGGCTCCTTTTATTGTTAAAAAACCCTTATTTCCTTTAAGCCTAACTCTAACGGTTCTTTCTTTATCTGTACTTAAAAAACCTTGTTTGATATGTGTTTTATTAAAAGCTTCGTCTTTAAATACCTGAGATTTAACTAAAAATTTTCTTTCTATTTCTATTGTAGATGACATATTATTTATTGATTGGTATATATAATGCGGACAGTGCTATAAAACATATTGCAGCCCAATAAGTAGATAATATAATTAATTCTGAAAAAGAAAACTTAATAACAAACATATTATAAGATAAAACGGCATCAGAAATTAAAAATAAAATAGCTCCTATAACTATTAGTCTATAAATTTTATTATTGTTTAAAAAATATAAATTTAATGCTTGCCAAGCCATAATAACAATACAAATTATATACAAAATAACTGGTATTAATAATTGCCCTAAATTATCTTTTAATACAAAAAACATTGCTATTGCAAAGAGTATTAAAAACACTAATGGTTTAAAATTATATAAAAATCCATTTACAGTTGTAAAGGCATAAGTAAAAAGTATATGACCTAATAAAAATGAAGCTAAACCATATATAAATAAATGCTCAAACATTAATAAAACATCGCCTATTAAACAGAAACACAAACCAAGAACTATTATTAAAGCGTATTTACTTAATTTAAGTTTAATGAAAATTACAGGTAAAAGTAAAATCAAAACCGTTGTCAAAGGTTTTAAAATATAAAACCAATTAATAAACTTAAAAAATGAGGTGAAAATAGCGGTTAATGCAACAATAAAAGTTATTAAAAGGTAGGTGGATTTTTTCATAATTATACATTGTAATTTATAAATTTACATCATGTCAAGTGATTTACCAATAAGAAAAATTATTCATGTAGATATGGATGCATTTTACGCATCTGTAGCACAAATGGATAATCCAGATCTAAAAGGTAAACCAATTGCTGTTGGTGGTGGCGGCACGCGCGGTGTTATAAGCGCTGCCAGTTATGAAGCTAGAAAATTTGGTGTTAAAAGTGCTATGTCTGGCCAATTAGCAAAAAAGCTATGTCCTGAACTAATTTTTGTAAAGTCAGATTTTAGGCGTTATAAAGAAATCTCTAATAAAATTAGAGCTATTTTTTTTGATTATACCGACTTAGTTGAACCTTTATCTCTAGATGAAGCCTACTTAGATGTAACACAAAACAAAAAAGGAAATCCTAGCGCATCTTTAATTGCTGAAGAAATTAGAAATCGAATTTACAATGAGGTTGGCTTAACAGCATCTGCAGGAATTAGTATTAATAAATTTGTTGCTAAAGTTGCTAGCGATTACAACAAACCTAACGGACAAAAAACAGTTAATCCTGAAGAGGTTTTAGGTTTTTTAGAAGCTTTAGATATAAGGAAGTTTTATGGTATCGGTAAAGTTACTGCCGAAAAAATGTACCAAAAAGGTATCTTTACTGGTAAAGATTTAAAGTCAAAAACTTTAGAATATTTAGAGCGAAATTTTGGTAAATCTGGCGCCTATTATTATCATATTGTAAGAGGTGTACATAACAGTCAAGTTAAACCAAATAGAATTAGAAAAAGCCTTGCTGCAGAGCGTACATTTAGTAAAAATTTATCTTCTGAAATATTTATGCTTGAAAAATTAGAGCATATTGCCGAAGAAGTATCTAAAAGGTTAGGAAAAAACAGTGTTGCAGGAAAAACAGTAACATTAAAAATTAAATACAGCGATTTTACTTTGCAAACTAGAAGTAAGACTCTACCCTATTTTTTTGCAGATAAGTCTGTAATTTTAGAAACTGCTAAAGATTTATTATATCAAGAAAAATTAAATAATTCTGTGCGATTATTAGGTATTTCTTTATCAAACTTAAATACAGAACAAAACACTAAAAAGACAGAAGAAAAGAAAAGCGTTAGCGTACAATTAAAATTTAAATTTTAATAAAAAAACCAGCTTCTTAGTAAGAAACTGGTTTTTAATATTTATACTATTGTTAGCTGCTCTTTAATAGCAACTACAAAAAGCGTGATTTGATAGGGTAATGCCCTAAAACTTAAAAATTACAACTTTCTATTTCTGTTACTCTTAATGTATTTACCATTCCTTTATCTTGTATTGGCATTGCAGCAAGACTTATTAACATGTCTCCTTCTTCTAAAAAGCCTTTTTTACAAGCTATTGCATTAACATCTTCAATAGTCTCATCTGTACTTACATATTTATCATAATAAAATGCAGTTACGCCCCAAAGTAAACTTAATTGGGTTAAGATACGACGGTTAGAAGTAAATACTAAAATATGTGCGCTTGGTCGCCAAGCTGAAATTTGAAACGCTGTGTAACCACTATTTGTTAATGTTGAAATGGCTTTTGCATCAATCTCATTAGCCATATTTGCTGCGTGATAACATATAGATTTAGTTATGTAACGCTTAGTGCGAATATGTGGTGGCGATTGTGGTACTTTAATTAAATCTGAGTCTTCAACACTTTTAATAATGTTAGACATTTGACGAATTACCTGAATAGGATATTGCCCTACACTAGTCTCACCAGATAACATTACCGCATCTGCTCCATCCATTACCGAGTTACCTACGTCATTTACTTCTGCACGTGTTGGTGTTAAACTATTAATCATAGTTTCCATCATTTGTGTAGCAATAATTACAGGTATTCTTGCTCTTTTTGCGCGTAAGACTAATTGCTTTTGTACTAAAGGAACTTCTTCTGCAGGAATTTCTACACCTAAATCACCACGTGCTACCATTATACCATCACAGTAAGCAACAATTTTATCTATGTTAGCTACACCTTCTGGCTTTTCAATTTTAGCAATGATAGGGATTTTGTGTTCGCTATTTTTCTTTATTAATTCTTCAAGCTCCATTAAATCTTCTGCATGTCTTACAAAAGAAAGCGCGATCCAATCTACACCTAGCTTACATGCAAATATTGCATCTTCTACATCTTTTTCTGTTAAAGCAGGTTGAGATATATTAGTATTAGGTAGGTTAACTCCTTTTTTAGATTTTAATGGTCCACCTTGTATTACTTTAGCAACAACTTCTTTTTTCTTATCTGTAGAAACAACTTCAAAGATAAGTTTACCATCATCTAAAAGAATTCTTTCTCCTGGTTTTGCATCTTGCGGAAAGTTGTCATAAGTCATGTAAACACGCTCTTTTGTGCCTTCAAATCTTTCTCCTGTTGCAAAAATAATTTCGTCACCCGGATTTACAATTACCTCTTCTTTCATTACACCAACGCGTAATTTTGGACCTTGTAAATCTGCTAAAATAGAAGCATTATAACCAAATTCTTCATTAAGCTCTCTTATCATTTTAACTCGCTCTTCTACGTCTTTATAATCTGCGTGAGAGAAGTTAATTCTAAATACGTTAGCACCTTCGTCTAACATTCCTTTTAATACCTCTTTACTACTTGTTGCTGGTCCTAAGGTTGCAACTATTTTGGTCTTTTTTCTTTTTGGCATTAGTTGAATATTAAGTTGTTTTTAGTTTTTAAAGTATTTACATCTATACTGTAAGCTGTAACTACTTGTGGTATTTTTAATAGTTTGTTTAGTATCAATTTTTCTTTGTTAAAAGTAAGATCTGTTTCTATCTTAAGCAGATAATTTACTTTTTTGTATTCCGGAAGCAAAAAATGTGTGGTTGAGCCAAAATTTTCGTCTCCAAAAAGTGAGTTAAGTTGCTGGTTTTGATCATGCTTTACTTTACAAATATTTGCTACCAGATGATAAGATATATGCTGTTGTTTTTCATCAAAATCGAATAACGCAAAATCAGAATTGTCTTTAGAAAAATGAACATCATCCTTATTTCGTTTAAGACGTATATCTAAAACTTGATTGATTAAAAAGGCTAATCTAAAATCTTCAATTGTACAATGAATCCCTATTAGACTAAACTGTTCTTCTTCAAAAAAATCGTCTAACAATAATTTTTTTACAGCCATCTTATTACTTAACTAACCGTAAATATAGTGTTTACACACTTATTTTAAGCATGTTTTACGTATTCTTAACATGAAAAAATACGAAAACGTTATAGTGTTTTACCTATTTTTAAAGATGAATTTTTTATAAAATAGCAGCTTTTGTTATCTGCTTTTGGAAAGCAAAAAAGGCTCTTTTAGAGGCTTTTTCTTCTGCTTTTTTCTTTGAAGTTGCTCGTGCTTTTGAAACCACCTTGTGATCTATAGATAGTTTTACTGCAAAGTGTTTAACATCACTATTACCTGTGTCTTCATAGACATTGTAGTCAAAATGCTTTTTCTCTTTTTGGCACCATTCTATCAATAAACTCTTATAGCTAATCACCTTACCTTCAAGCGTTTCAATATCTACATAAGGTTCAATAATTCTGTCTTCAATAAATTTTTCGCAAGCTTTATAACCCTTATCTAAATAAATGGCTCCTACTAAAGCTTCAAAAAGATTACCATGAATATTATCTCCGAATTGTCCTTTAGGTATTTTACTTTCAACTAATTTAGTTAAGCCTAAATCTTTACCTAATTCATTTAAATGCTCTCTACTTACAACTTTAGAACGCATTTTTGTTAGATAGCCTTCGTCACCACTTGGTACTTCGGTATATAGATAATGAGCTATGACAGCGCTAAGCATTGCGTCTCCTAAAAATTCTAAACGTTCATAATTTACAATATGCCCTTTACTATCTTTTATGTTCATAGAACGATGTGTAAAGGCAGTTTTGTAATGATTTATGTTTTTAGGTTTAAAGTTTACAATTTTAGAAATAGACATAAAAAATTCCCCTTTGTCCTTAGACTGGGAATTAAATATGTTTTTAATACGTTTCATGTAAATTTATGAACTAATCTATTTTCTTAAACAGCACGCAAGCATTATGACCTCCAAATCCAAAAGTATTGCTCATAGCTACTTTAATGTCTCTTTTTTGAGGTTGGTTTAATGTTAAGTTTAGTTCTGGATCGATATTTTCATCGACAGTTGTATGATTAATTGTCGGAGGAACCGTACCATTTTCCATAGCCAAAATAGATGCAATAGCTTCTATAGCTCCTGCTGCACCTAATAAGTGACCTGTCATAGATTTTGTCGAATTAATATTAATGTTTTTAGCATGATCACCAAAAACTGCTTTAATAGCTTTTAATTCAGCAACATCACCTAATGGTGTAGATGTTCCGTGTGTATTAATATGATCTACTTCTTCAGGTTTTAAACCTGCATTTTCTAGACAGTTTTTCATAACAGCTATTACTCCTATTCCATCTGGATGTGGTGCTGTCATGTGATATGCATCAGAAGATAATCCTCCACCAACAACTTCGGCGTAAATTTTTGCACCTCTAGCTTTAGCGTGTTCATATTCTTCTAATATTAATGCGCCTGCTCCTTCACCTAAAACAAATCCATCTCGTGTAGCATCAAACGGTCTTGACGCTGTTTCTGGACTATCGTTTCTTGTAGACAAAGCATGCATAGAATTAAATCCGCCCATTCCTGCTATAGTTACTGCTGCTTCGCTACCACCAGTAACGATAACATCACAGTGTCCTAAACGTATATAGTTTAAGGCATCAATTAATGCATTTGCTGAAGATGCACATGCAGATACAGTTGTGTAGTTAGGACCCATAAATCCATTTTTAATAGATATGTTTCCTGGTGCGATATCTGCAATCATTTTTGGGATAAAGAAAGGATTAAATCTTGGTGTACCGTCTCCTGCTGCGTAGTTTAAAACTTCGTTCTGAAACGTTTCTAGTCCACCAATTCCTGCTCCCCAAACAACGCCAACTCTAAGTTTGTTGACCTTGTCTAAATCAAGGTTTGAGTCCGCAATAGCCTCGTCTGACGCGACCATTGCGTACTGTGTAAACCTATCCATTTTTCGGGCTTCTTTTCTATCAAGAAAATCTGTTGCCACGAAGTTTTTTAACTCGCAAGCAAAGTTAGTTTTGAATTTTTCGGTATCAAAATATGTTATAGGCGCTGCACCACTTTTTCCATTAACAAGTCCATTCCAGTACTCGTCTTTAGTGTTTCCTATTGGTGTTAGCGCACCTAAACCTGTAACTACTACTCGCTTAAGTTCCATAAATATTGTGCTTATTTTGCAGCTTCAATATAAGATACAGCTTGACCTACTGTTGCAATATTTTCTGCTTGGTCATCTGGAATTTGAATATCAAATTCTTTTTCGAATTCCATAATTAATTCTACAGTGTCTAAAGAATCTGCTCCTAAATCGTTTGTGAAGCTTGCTTCGTTTACTACTTCGTTCTCATCAACACCTAATTTGTCTACGATAATCGCTTTTACTCTTGATGCAATGTCTGACATAATTTTAATTTTTTAGTTTTAATTAAGTGGCAAAAATAAAAAACTTTAATTTAAAACACACTTTTAGTTGAAAAATGTGCTACTAAATTAAATAATTAAATCGGTTTTGCCCGTAATTGTTAATAATTATTACTTTTTTTGTTTGAAGAATTTAACACTGAAACTATATAAATGAAACGTGTAGTAATTTTTGCGTCCGGTAGCGGAAGTAATGCTGAAAATTTAATAAAGTTTTTTCACAATAGTGACAATGCTTCTGTTGTTCAGGTATTGACTAACAATCCTCATGCCAAAGTCTTAGATAGATGTAAAAGATTAAAAGTTAGCGCTTTATCATTTAACAGAATTGCTTTTACACAAACAGAAGATGTACTTAATATTTTAAAATCTTCTAATCCAGATTTGATTATTCTTGCAGGATTTTTATGGAAATTTCCAGAAAATATCTTAAAAAATTTCCCAAATAAAGTGATAAATATTCATCCTGCGTTATTGCCAAAATTTGGCGGTAAAGGCATGTACGGAATGAATGTACACAAAGCTGTAGTTGAAAATAAAGAAACAGAAACTGGTATTACAATACATTATGTAAACGAAAATTACGATGAAGGCGCTATCATATTTCAAGCAAAATGTAAGGTTGAAGCTTCAGACAGCGCTGAAGATGTTGCAACAAAAATTCATAAATTAGAAATGGAACATTTTCCTAAAGTGGTTGATGATCTTTTGAAAAATTAATTGTCATTCAGAGCAAAGCGATGAATCTTTATTAATTTTGTATATAAAGATTCTTCAGTCGTTTCTCCTTATGAATGACAAAATTTGATAAAACAGTGTCAAAAAAAAAGAAAAAATATTATACCGTTTGGAAAGGCCACAACACCGGTGTGTTTGAATCTTGGGACGATTGTAAAGCTCAAATTAAAGATTTTGAAGGCGCGCAATACAAATCTTTCACAACATTTGATGCTGCAAAAAAAGCTTTAAAAGGAAACTATTTTGACTACGTTGGAAAAAATAAAACATTTAAAAGCGAACTCTCTACCGAACAACTAAAAAAAATAGGTCAACCTAATTACAATTCCATTTCGGTTGATGCCGCTTCGTCTGGCAATCCTGGCAAAATGGAGTATCGTGGTGTAGACACCAAAACCAAAAAACAATTATTTATTCAAGGTCCTTTTGAAGAAGGCACCAATAATATAGGCGAATTTTTAGCTATTGTCCACGGTTTAGCATTTTTAAAGCAACATAATAGTGACCGTATTATTTATACCGACTCTAAAACCGCAATAAGTTGGGTTAAAAAGAAAAACTGCAACAGTAAATTAAAACGTAACGATAAAAACAAACCAGTTTTTGATTTGGTAGACCGTGCTGTAAAATGGCTAAAAGAAAACACGTATACTACTACAATCGTTAAATGGGAAACCAAAGCTTGGGGAGAAATTCCTGCAGATTTTGGCAGAAAATAAGTTAAATCTTCTTTCATTTAAATACTCAGTAAAAATCGTATATTTGCGCCTTAATTTAAATCGCCCTTATGAGCAAATTAGTAATAGTAGGTACTGTAGCTTTTGATGCTATTGAAACACCTTTTGGAAAAACAGACAAAATACTTGGCGGAGCAGCAACTTACATAGGTTTATCTGCTTCAAATTTTCAGTTAGATGCAGCTGCAGTTTCTGTAGTTGGTGGAGATTTTCCTCAAGAATATCTAGACCTTTTAAAAGATAGAAATATTAATATTGAAGGAATAGAAATAGTCCAAGAAGGTAAAACCTTTTTCTGGAGCGGTAAATACCATAACGACATGAACTCTCGTGATACTTTAGCAACAGAGCTGAACGTATTAGCAGATTTTAATCCTATCGTACCAGACAATTACAAAGATTCTGATGTTGTAATGCTAGGTAACTTACATCCTATCGTACAAATTGGTGTTTTAGATCAAATGACAAAAAAACCAAAATTAGTAGTTTTAGATACTATGAATTTTTGGATGGATACAGCTTTAGACCAATTACACGAAGTTATAAAACGCGTAGACGTCATTACAATTAATGATGAAGAAGCAAGACAACTAACCGGAGAATACAGCTTGGTTGTTGCAGCAAGAAAAATACACGAAATGGGTCCTAAATACGTAGTGATTAAAAAAGGAGAACATGGCGCGTTACTATTTCATGATGACAATGTATTCTATGCTCCAGCATTACCTTTAGAAGAAGTCTTTGACCCAACAGGAGCAGGAGATACTTTTGCTGGTGGATTTGCAGGTTATTTAGCAAGTACAGGCGATGTATCTTTCGAGAATATGAAAAACGCAGTCATTTACGGTTCTACTTTAGCCTCATTTTGTGTAGAAAAATTTGGAACCGAGCGTATGCTTACACTAACACAAGACGAAGTAAACAAACGACTGCAACAATTTAAAAATTTAACACAATTTGAAATCGAATTATAAAACCTATGCGCTCTAATTTTTTTGAGCGCATTTTTTATTAACTTGTTTTAAATTAAGGACATAAAAATTTATCATTCTTAAAAAACAACACACAACACAACTAAGATGAGTGATGCTTTAAAACACGAATGCGGAATAGCGCATATTAGATTATTAAAACCATTAGAATTCTACAAAGAAAAATACGGTAGTGCCTTTTATGGTGTTAATAAAATGTATTTAATGATGGAAAAACAGCACAATCGCGGTCAAGATGGTGCTGGATTTGCGAGTATAAAATTAGATACAAATCCTGGAGAGCGATACATAAGTCGTGTAAGATCAATACAACAACAACCTATTCAAGATATTTTTGGTCAAATTAATAGTCGTATTAATCAAGTACTAACAGAACATCCAGAATATCAAGATGATGTTGCTCTACAAAAAAAACACGTTCCTTACATTGGCGAAGTACTTTTAGGACATGTACGTTACGGTACATTTGGTAAAAACAGTGTAGAAAGTGTACATCCATTTTTAAGACAAAATAATTGGATGCACCGTAACCTGATTCTTGCAGGAAACTTTAACATGACCAATGTTAAAGAGTTATTCCAAAACCTAGTAGATTTAGGACAACATCCAAAAGAATATACAGACACCATTACTATAATGGAAAAAATAGGTCATTTTTTAGATGATGCAGTAAGTAAAGTCTATAAAGACCTAAAAAAAGAAGGATACAGCAAACATGAGTGTTCGCCATTAATTGCAGAACGTTTAAAAGTACACAAAATATTAAAACGCGCTGCTAAAAATTGGGATGGTGGCTACGCTATGGCTGGACTTTTAGGTCATGGAGACTCTTTTGTCTTACGCGACCCAGCAGGAATTAGACCAGCTTTTTATTATAAAGATGATGAAGTTGTAGTTGTAGCATCAGAGCGTCCAGTAATACAAACCGTATTTAATGTAGAATTTGATGATGTAAAAGAACTAGAGCCAGGTCACGCTATAATTACAAAAACTTCTGGAGATGTATCTATAAAACAAATTTTACAACCTTTAGAGCGTAAATCTTGTAGTTTTGAACGCATCTATTTTTCTAGAGGAAGTGATGCCGAAATCTACCAAGAACGTAAAACATTAGGTAAATTGTTGATGCCTCAAGTACTAAAAGCAATAGATAACGACACAAAAAATACTGTTTTTTCTTATATACCTAACACAGCAGAAACATCTTTTTATGGATTAATTGATACTGTAGAAGAACATCTAAACGAAAGAAAAACACAAGACATTTTAAAAGGTAATGGTAATTTATCTAAAGAGCAAGTTATATCTATCTTAGAAGAAACACCTCGTATTGAAAAAATAGCCATTAAAGACGTAAAACTAAGAACGTTTATTACTGAAGACAGTAGTCGTGACGATTTAGTAGCACACGTTTACGATGTAACTTACGGCGTTATAAAACCAACCGATAACTTAGTAATCATTGACGATAGTATTGTACGTGGTACAACTTTAAAGAAAAGTATTATTAAAATGATGGATAGATTACATCCTAAAAAAATAATAGTTGTCTCTTCTGCTCCACAAATACGCTATCCTGATTGCTATGGTATAGACATGGCTAACTTAGAATCTTTAGTTGCTTTTAATGCTGCTTTAGAGTTATTAAAAGAAAATAACAATTACAATTTAGTTGAAGAGGTTTACAAAAAATGTAAAGCACAAGTAGATCTTGCAGATAAAGACGTACAAAATTTTGTAAAAGAAATTTATGATCAATTTACTCCAGAACAAATTTCTGCTAAAATATCAGAGTTACTAACAGACAGTTCTGTTAATGCTGATGTAGAAATTATTTTTCAATCTGTAGACAATTTACATAAAGCTTGCCCAGAACATTTAGGCGACTGGTATTTTACAGGTAATTACCCAACAGCTGGAGGTAACCGTGTGGTTAACAGAGCTTTTATTAATTTTTATGAAGGCAACAAAGAAAGAGCTTATTAACTAATTTGAAGGGTTTTCTTACCTAAAAGTCCGTTAAGCGATTTTTTTTACGTTTTGACTATTAATTACAATTATTGAAATTAATCTTCGTTATATTTGAGCTTACCATAACATAAGTAGGTTAAGTTCATGGTAGATTTGGGGCAAAAAAGCCGGACTCTCGTCCGGCTTTTTTATTGAAACAAACAATTAATTCTCAATGTTTTACAATATAAAAAGGCAGACTAATTAGTCTGCCTTTTTATTTATATTTCAATAGATAACTACTTAGCTTCAGCGTATCTTCTTTCTACTTCATTCCAGTTAATTACATTAAAAAATGCTTCAATATAATCTGGACGTCTATTTTGATAGTTTAAATAATAAGCGTGCTCCCAAACATCTAATCCTAAGATTGGAGTACCTTCACAAGAAACACCTGGCATTAAAGGATTATCTTGGTTTGGTGTAGAACAAACTTCTACTTTACCTCCTTTGTGCACACAAAGCCAAGCCCAACCAGATCCAAACTGTGTTGCTGCTGCTTTACTAAATGCATCTTTAAAATCTTCAAAAGAACCAAATTCTGCTTCGATAGCATCTTTTAATTCTCCAGACAAGCGTCCTTTTCCTTCAGGATTCATTACCGTCCAAAATAAAGAGTGATTATAAAATCCACCTCCATTATTTCTAACAGCGCTATTAGACATATCTAGATTAGTTAAAATGTCTTCAATAGATTTTCCTTCTAAGTCAGTACCTTCAATAGCACCATTTAATTTTGTAGTATATCCGTTGTGATGTTTACTATGGTGTATTTCCATAGTTCTTGCATCTATATGTGGTTCTAATGCATCATATGCATAACCTAATTCTGGTAATTCAAAAGCCATAATATATTTTTTTGTGGTTATTAATTTTTGTTTGTATCAAACTTAAAAATAATTTAGCTTTTTTCTCCAATAATGCTAATAATTTATAACTATTTTAAGATTGATTGTCCTTATCTTGTAACAAATTAGTTTTTTGATGAATAATATTGCTCCTTTTAAAGTATTTAACGCTTCTGCTGGAAGCGGAAAAACCTTTAACCTTGTAAAATCTTACTTAAAATTACTTTTTAAAACCGAAAATATTTTTGGGTTTAGAAACATTTTAGCAATGACATTTACCAACAAAGCTGTTGGTGAAATGAAAGAGCGTATTCTTAAAAAATTAAAAGATTTTTCTGAAGAAACCGTTTTAGATGGTAACGACGCTATGTTTAATGCTCTTTGTTTAGAACTAAATTTACAACCAGAATACGTTAACAAAAAAGCCAAAACATTATTAAGTACCATAATGCATAATTATGCTGCTTTTGATATTAGTACGATAGATGGTTTTAATCATAGATTAATCAGAACATTTGCTTACGATTTAAAATTACCCATCAATTTTGAAGTCGAGCTAGATACCGAAGCCCTATTAAATGAAGCTGTAGATAGCCTAATAGCAAAAGCAGGAACCGACAAAAAACTTACTAAAATCTTAATTGATTTTGCTATTGAAAAAGCTGATGACGATAAAAGCTGGGACATCTCTAACGACTTAAATAAAATTGCAAAAAAACTTACCAACGAAAACGACATACCACATTTAAAAGAAGCTTTAAAGAACAAAACTTTGGACGATTTTGAAAGCTTAAAAACCAGCTTAATCAAACAAATTAAATCTACAGAAAACCAAATTATAGATAATGCTAAAAGCATTTTAACAACATTTGAAAATAACGGTTTAACTAAAGCAGACTTTTCTAGAGGAACGCTTTTTAATCATTTTGAAAAAGCTTCATTATTACAAACAAATGGATTATATAATAATCAATTAGAAAGTAATATAGAAGAAAACAAAGTATACACTACAAAGCTAGATGCTAATAAAAAAGATATTATAGATAGTTTACTACCAGAGATTGGTTTAACCTATAAAACCATAAAAGCAGCTGTTTCTAATTTAAATTTCTTAAAAGCCATATATAAAAACGTTACACCGCTTTCTGTATTAAATGCTATTAATTCCGAACTTCAACTTATAAAAGACAATGAGAATAAATTATTAATTTCAGAATTTAACACACTAATTTCAAATCAATTAAAAGACCAACCAACACCATTTATTTACGAGCGTATTGGCGAAAAATTTAGACACTATTTTATTGATGAATTCCAAGACACTTCCGAAATGCAATGGAATAACCTAATCCCATTAATAGAAAACTCGCTTACCGCCGAAAATTTAAAAGGCGAAAAAGGAAGCGCTATGATTGTTGGTGATGCTAAACAAGCTATTTACCGTTGGCGTGGTGGTAAAGCAGAACAATTTATAGACTTAACCGAAGATAAAAACCCTTTTCCTGTAGATAAAAAGCTTATTGAGCTTGAAGAAAATTACCGTAGTCACAAAAATATTGTCACCTTTAATAATTCTTTTTTTCAATACATTTCAAACACAAGTTTTAGAAATGAGCATTATGCTAATTTGTATAAAAAAGCTAATCAAAATCCTACTATAAAAGAAGAAGGTTATGTAAGCTTTCAATTTTTAGATTTAAAGGAAAGCGAAGACGATAAAGAAACCCTTTATGCTAAAGAAACATACAATACCTTAAAAAAATGCTTAGATAATGGTTATGATTTAAAAGATATCTGTGTTTTAGTACGCAAGAAAAAAGAAGGTATTGCTGTAGCAAATTATTTAAGTGAAAACGATATTAAAATAATGTCTTCTGAAACAATGCTGATCGATAATTCCGAATCCGTTCAGCTAATCAATAACATCTTAAGATTATTAATCAATCCTAATAATTTTGAAGTTAGAATTAATGTACTTCATTATTTAGCAAGTACTTTCAGCGTTGAAGATAAACACACATTTTTTAATCAAAATCTAAAATTAAATATTGATGCTTTTTTTGGAAGTTTTAAACAATTTGGCATCGATTTTAATACTACAGAAATTGCACAACTTTCGCTATACGATAGTGTAGAAGATATTGCAAGACAGTTTAATTTACTACAAACTTCAGATGCATTTGTACAGTTTTATTTAGACTTAGTTTTAGAGTTTTCTCAAAAACATATAACTGGTATTTCTGGGTTTTTAGATTACTACGACAATAAAAAAGACAGCTTAAGTATTGTGTCCCCTAACAACCAAAATGCAGTACAAATAATGACCATACATAAATCAAAAGGATTAGAGTTTCCTGTGGTAATTTTTCCTTTTGCCGATTTAGATATTTATCGAGAGATAGACCCTCAAGAATGGTTTCCAATAGATAAAACCCTTTTTAACGGTTTTTCAAAAACACTAATAAACTTTAACAGTGATGTCGAAAATTTTGGAGAAATTGGTCAAAACATTTACACCAAACATAAGGCAGAACAAGAACTAGACAATATAAATTTACTTTATGTTGCTTTAACAAGACCTGTAGAGCAATTACATGTTATTGGTAAAATAGATAATAATTTAAATGAATTAAATAGTTACTCTAAACTATTCCAATCTTATTTACAAACAGAACAATTATGGAGTGACAATCAAACCTTTTACGAATTTGGCAATTCAAAAAGAGAAATTATTCCTGTAGAAAAATCTTTAGAAACTTCATCTAACAAAAACATTATAAGTGTTAACAAAAAGGAACACAACATTAAAATAATTACTAAGTCTGGATATTTATGGGACACTAATCAACAGCATGCTATAGAAAAAGGAAACATTATACACGATATAATGTCAAAAATCTATACAAAAGACGATATCGATTTTGCAATAAATTTAGCTTTAGACAATGGATTTATCAATGATGACCAAGTAGAAGGCATCACAAAAAACATAAATGATATTGTAAACCAAAAAGACCTTAAAGAGTTTTTTACAGATCAATATACAATTTACAACGAGCGTGATATTTTAACCAGCACAGGACAAATGATTAGACCAGACCGTTTAGTTATAAGGGACAATCAAGCTACAATTATTGATTACAAAACAGGGTTACCAAATCCAAAATACGAACAGCAATTAGAAATCTATGCTACGCATTTAAAAGAAATGGGATATCAAATTTCAAATAAAATTTTGGTTTTTATCAACGAGAATATTCAAACTAAAAATTACAATTAAGGCGTTACCCTTTTTCGTATAGACTACAAAGGGTCGTGCTATCCACTATATCTTTTTTGTTTTTAAAACAAAAAAGGATGTCGTTTCTATCACTAACGCAAAAACATTGCTAAATTTGTAAAAAAACAACCCTTAAATTATGTACACTAAAATTAAAGATCATTTAAATAAAGAATTACAAGACATAAAAGACAGTGGACTTTTTAAAGAAGAGCGTATAATAACTTCTGCTCAAGGTGCAGAGATTACATTAAATACAGGAGAAAAGGTTTTAAACTTTTGCGCAAATAATTACCTAGGTTTATCATCTCACCCAGAAGTTATCCAAGCAGCAAAAGACACAATGGACACTCATGGTTTTGGAATGTCTTCTGTTAGATTTATTTGTGGTACACAAGACATACACAAAACTTTAGAACAAAAAATAGCAGATTTTTATGGTACAGAAGACACAATATTATATGCAGCAGCTTTTGATGCAAACGGTGGTGTTTTTGAGCCATTATTAGGTCCAGAAGACGCAATTATATCAGACTCATTAAATCATGCATCAATTATAGATGGTGTTAGATTATGTAAAGCAGCAAGATATAGATACCAAAATAATAACATGGAAGATTTAGAAAAACAACTTATAGCAGCTAACGAAGCTGGAAGTCGTTTTAAAATTATTGTTACAGATGGTGTCTTTTCTATGGATGGTTTAGTAGCTCCATTAGATAAAATTTGTGACTTAGCAGATAAATATGATGCTTTAGTTATGATAGATGAGTGTCATGCTACTGGCTTTATTGGCGAAACCGGTCGTGGTACTTTAGAAGAAAAAGGCGTAATGGACAGAATAGATATCATTACAGGAACCTTAGGAAAAGCATTAGGCGGAGCAATGGGTGGATACACCACAGGAAAAAAAGAAATCATAGAAATGCTACGTCAAAGATCAAGACCATATTTGTTTTCTAACTCTCTAGCACCAGCAATTGTAGGAGCATCAATAAAAGTCTTTGATATGCTAGCTAATGACCACTCTTTAAGAGATCAACTAGAAGAAAACACAAAGTATTTCAAAAAAGAAATGAAGGCAGCAGGATTTGATATAGTAGATGGTGATTCTGCAATAGTTCCGGTTATGTTATATGATGCTAAGCTATCACAAATAATGGCAAATAGATTGTTAGAAGAAGGTATATATGTAATAGGATTTTTCTATCCTGTTGTCCCAAAAGAAAAAGCAAGAATAAGAGTTCAGCTTTCAGCTGCGCATACAAAAGAGCATTTAGACAAAGCTATTAACGCCTTTAAAAAGGTTGGCAAAACTTTAGAAATCATTTAATAAACAACTGTTTAAACCTTAATAAAAACCTTAAATAATCAATATTTTTATATATTTGTCTTTGTTAATAATATTTAACAGCTTATTTTTGCTTCTAATTAACACTTAAAAATTAAATTTTTGAATATGAAAAATCTTAGCAGATTAATGTTCACAATGTTACTTGTAACTACTATGGGTAATGTTATGGCACAAGACCAAAACAATCCTTGGGCTATCAACTTCGGTGTTAACGCAGTTGATGTGTTTCCTGTAGGTGAAGACGCTCCACAAGGAGGTTATTTTGACGAATTTTTTAATGTTGGTGACCACTGGAGTATTTTACCATCATTATCAACAATCTCTGTATCTAAATATGTAGGAGATAACTTCTCTGTTCAAGTTGGAGGTTCTGTAAACCAAATTAAAAAGTGGGGACAAGATGCTACTTCTCCTAGTTTAGAAGTAGACGATTTAGCATACTATGCTGTAGATGGTAACGTAAGATATCACTTTGCTAATTTAATTAATTCAAAGAAAATTGACCCAGCAATTGGTATTGGTGGTGGTTACACTTGGATTGAAGAAGGTCCATACAACACTTTCTCTACAGCTGCTGGTACTAACAATACAGTAGGTGCTGGTACAGTTAATGCTTCTTTAGGTTTAACTTACTGGTTCTCAGAAAACATTGGTTTATTCGTAGAGTCTAAATACAAGCACTCTTTTGAAGACTATTTAACTAAGCACTTCCAACACTCTGCAGGTGTTGCTGTAAGATTTGGTGGAACTGATACTGATGGTGACGGTGTATATGACAAAGATGATGCTTGTCCAGAAGTATTTGGATTAGAAGCATTCAACGGTTGTCCAGATGCTGATGGTGACGGAATCGAAGATTCTAAAGACGCTTGTCCTAACGAAGCTGGTTTAGCTGAGTTTAACGGATGTCCTGACACTGACGGTGATGGTATTGCTGACAATAAAGATAACTGTCCAGAAGTTGCAGGTTTAAAATCTTTAGGTGGTTGTCCAGATGCTGATGGTGACGGTGTAACAGATGCTGATGATAAATGTCCTAATGAAGCTGGTCCTAAAGCTAACAACGGATGTCCTTGGCCTGATACTGATGGTGATGGTGTAACAGATAACGTAGACAAATGTCCTAACGAAGCTGGTACTGTTGCTAACGATGGTTGTCCAGAAATAGTTGAGCCAACTCAAGAAGTTATGGAGCAATTAAACAGCTACGCTAAAACTATCTTATTTGATACTGGTAAAGCTAGTTTCAAAAAACAATCTTACTCTGTATTACAATCTATTACTGCAATCTTAAAAGAATATCCAGAGTCTAACTTTACAATTGAAGGTCATACTGATAGTGTTGGTAGCAAAACTTTAAACCAAAAGTTATCTGATGCTAGAGCTAACGCTGTAATGGCTTACTTAATTGAAAACGGAATTGACACTGAAAGATTAAGAGCTTTTGGATTTGGTGAAGATTACCCAATCGACACTAACGCAACTGCTGCAGGTAGAAGAAACAACAGACGTGTTGAAGTAAAACTTAAAAAAGACTAAGTTTTAATCAACAAATAATATAATTTATTAGAAAACGCTTCGGATAACCGAAGCGTTTTTTATTTTTATGTTATGATAAGTTTTATAACCAAAGTACTACTTGATTTACAAAAACAAAACGTAAATTTTAGTGATATAACATTTGTCCTTCCTAGTAGAAGAGCAGGTGTTTTTTTGAGAAAAGAATTAAGTAATATTATTAACAAAACATCTTTCTCTCCAACCATAATTAGTATAGAGTCTTTTGTTGAAGAGCTGTCTCAACTTAAAACCTTAACAAACACAGAACTTCTATTTCAGCTTTATAATAGCTATATAGAATTAACACCAAAAGAAGAGCAAGAACCTTTTGATGTCTTTTCAAAATGGGGTCAAATCTTACTTCAAGATTTTAATGAAATAGATAGACATCTAATACCTCAAAAAAATATATTTGAGTATTTATCTGCTATAAAAGATTTAGATCATTGGTCTTTAAATCCAAATCCAACTGATGTAGTAAACAATTATATAAAATTTTGGAATAAACTCTATCCGTTTTACAAACACTTTAGTAAAAGCTTAATAAATCAGAAAAAAGGATATCAAGGTTTGATTTACAGGGAAGCAGTAGAAAACCTTGAAACTTATATTCAAAGCTGTTCTAAAAGACATATTTTTACTGGTTTTAATGCACTAAATACAGCAGAGGAAACCATTATCCAAGAATTATTACAAAATGATCTAGCAGCTATATATTGGGATATAGATAAAATATTTATAGATAGCTCATATCATGATGCAGGTTTATTTACAAGAAAACATAAAGAAAACTGGAAGTATTTTCAGAAAAACTCGTTTAACTGGAAAGAGAGTAATTATTCAACTTTAAAAAATATAAACATATTTGGTGTACCTAAAGCAATAGGTCAAGCTAAAACTATAGGAAATATACTAAATAGTTTATCAGAAAAAGACATAAAAAATACAGCTGTTGTTTTAGGTGACGAAAACTTATTATTACCAACGTTAAATTCTATACCAAAACATATTAATGCAATAAATGTAACTATGGGATTTCCTTTAAAGTCAATCCCGTTAGCAGCATTATTTGAGAAAATTTTTAGCGTACAAATAAATAATACAAAAAATTATTACCATAAAGATGTTATTGACATACTAAAAGATCAATACTTAAGTACTGTATTTAATAACAATTACACTCAAAAGATAGTCGATATTATAAACACAAATAATATAATATATCTAAGCAAAGAAAAACTGCTATCCTTATCAATTAACAATGAAGAAAACAATATTATTAATCTCATTTTTAGTAATTGGAATAATAATCCAACACTAGCTATTCAAAATAGTTTTAAGCTAATCCAGCTAATAAAAAATAAACTTATTGAAGACAGAAAATCTAACCAACTTAGTTTAGAGTATTTATATAGATTTAATGTACTTTTTAATGAGATTGACAGGCTAAATAGCAAATATAACACACTAACAAACATTAGAAGCCTATATAATATTTATAAAGAACTATTAAGTAGCGAGACTTTAGATTTTCAAGGAGAGCCATTACAAGGCTTGCAAATAATGGGAATGTTAGAATCTAGGGTTTTAGATTTTGAAACCGTTATAATAACAAATGTTAATGAAGGCGTTTTACCATCAGGAAAAACAAATAACTCTTTTATACCTTTTGATGTAAAAGTTGAAAAAAAGCTTCCGACATACAAAGAAAAAGACGCAGTCTATACCTATCATTTTTACCATTTACTACAACGTGCAAAAAATGTATATATACTTTATAATACAGAAATAGACTCGCTTTTAGGTTGCGAAAAAAGTAGGTTTATTAGCCAATTAGAGCTTGAAGGTATTCATCAAATTAATCATCAAATTATTTCGCCAGAAGTACCAAATTATCAACCTCAACTATTAGAAGTTAAAAAATCCGAAGCATTAATAGATCAGATAAAAAGGTTAGCAAATAGCGGATTTTCACCTTCATCTTTAACCAGCTACATTCGTAATCCGATAGATTTTTATAACCAAAAAATACTAGGCGTAAAAGATGTTGAAGAAGCCGAAGAAAATGTTGCAGCAAACACATTAGGGACAGTTGTTCACAATACATTAGAAGCTTTGTATTTACCATTAATGGGAAGAATATTAACAGTAGATGATATTAAAAATCTTATCCCAAAAATTGAAAAATACATCACTAAATTTTTTAAAGACGAATACAAAGAAGGCGATATAACCAAAGGAAAAAATCTAATTGTTTTTGAAATTGCTAAACGATACGTTTTAAACTTTTTAAACTTTGAAATTGATGCTATAAAATCTGGTAACGAGATAAAAATCATAGCTTTAGAAGAAAAAATTGAAGGCATAAAAATCAACATTGAAAGTTTAAATTTTGACATACATTTAAAAGGAACTGTTGATAGAATTGACACCTGCAATGGTATGACAAGAATCATAGACTATAAGACGGGTAAAGTAGAGCAAACCAACGTAACAGTTGTAAATTGGGAAGATTTACCAACAGACTACAAAAAATACAGCAAGTCATTTCAAGTATTGATGTATGCATATATGCTGTCTAAAAAAACAGCTCTTAAATTTCCTGTGGAAGCTGGAATTATTTCATTTAAAAATTTAAGTGAAGGTTTTATAAAATTTGCAAAAAGAGAAAGTAGCAGAGGGAAAAAAGATACAAATATTACCGAAGACACGTTATCAGATTTTGAGGTCGAGCTAAAAAAATTAATTACAGAAATCTGTAATTTAAACATACCGTTTACCGAAAAAGAAGTCTAAAAATGATCAATAAAAACCTAGTTCTAAAAAGAAAAAATAACAAACCAATTGTTTGGGACGCCTTTTTTAACAATGATAACAACAAAAAACCACTAGTTATTTTTTGTCATGGCTATAAAGGTTTTAAAGATTGGGGCGCATGGAATTTGGTTGCAGAAGCCTTCATGAAAGCCAATGTATTTTTTGTAAAGTTTAATTTTTCTCATAACGGAGGAACGGTTGAACAACCTATAGATTTTCCGGATTTAGAAGCATTTGCAGAAAATAACTACTCTAAAGAAATTGAGGATTTGGATGATATGATTACGTTTTTAACTTCTAAAGAAAATAAATTTTTAGATCAAATTGATATTAATAATATTTCTGTTATTGGACATTCTCGTGGTGGCGGAATTTCGATTTTAAAAACTAAAGAAGACCAACGTATTAAAAAGCTAATTACTTGGGCTAGTGTAAGCAGCTTTGGCAAACGTACATCTACTACAGGTAATTTAGAACAATGGAAAAAGGATGGAGTTAAATACGTTTTAAACGGAAGAACAAACCAAAAAATGCCTCATAATTTTCAATTTTATCTGGATTTTAAAGCTAATGAGCAACGCTTAAATATTGAAAATGCTGTAAAAAATATTACTGTGCCTCACTTAATCATTCATGCAAAAGATGATCCCTCGGTTTTATACCAAGAAGCAATAAACTTAAACAATTGGAATCCAAAAAGTGAACTGTTTACAATAGATAACAGTAATCATGTTTTTGATGCAAAACATCCTTGGAAAGAAAAGGATATGCCTAATAATTTAGAAAAAGTAATTAATAAAACAATAGCTTTTATTAAGCGTTAAGCTATCTTAAGTTTTGGCTTTATACTAAATTGGTTTATTTTATCAAACAACTCGTTTTTGTCAATTGGTTTAGTCATATAATCATTCATCCCAATTTCTAACACACGGTCTTTAGTTTTAGGCATAGCATCTGCAGTTACTGCAATTATTGCAATATCTTTATTTAATGTACTTATTTTTCCTTCTCTAATGGCTTTTGTGGCTTCATAACCATCCATAATTGGCATTTGTAAATCCATTAAAACTAGATCATATGTATTATTATTTAATTCGTCTAAAGCTTCTTTACCGTTTTCAACAATAGTAAAATTAAAACTTAGGTTAGCGCTTAATAGCTTTTTCATTACCATTTGGTTTAGTCGGTTATCTTCTACAACTAAGATTTGTATACTTTTTTCTTGACTAGGCTGTTGTTCTTTTTGTACTTGTGCTTCTTCTTGAACAACTTGTAACGGTATATCTATATAAACATTTGTACCCTTATTTAACTTACTTTCTATAGAAATAGTACCTTCAAACAAGTTTACTAGATTTTCTACTATATTTAAACCTAAACCAATACCTCCAAATTGACGTTTATGATTATTGCGCATTTGGTTAAAACTGTTAAACACATTGTTTTTAACTTCTTCTGTCATACCAATTCCTGTGTCAGAAATCTGTATAGAAAATCGGTTAAAACCATTGGGTTGGCTTGAACATTTTAATTTAAAAACTATGGTGCCTTCTAAAGTAAATTTTACTGCATTACTTAATACATTATTTATAATTTGAATAAATCGCTCTGCATCTCCTTCTACAGTTTCTGGTATTTCAGAATCAATTTCAAATATATAGTTTAGTCCTTTTTTATTTGCTTCTACTTTCCAGTTATCACTTATATCTGTAATTAACTGTTTTGGTTTAAACTTATTAGTGTTTAATCTAAGTTGGTTAGACTCTATCTTCTCAAAATCTAAAATATCGTTTACATTGCTTAGAAGACTTAAGGATGCGTTTTTAATAGTTTGATATTGTTCTTTTACTTCTGGATCATTAGTGTCTAAATTTGATTGTACAATACCTAAAATAGCATTAATTGGTGTCCTAAGCTCATGACTCATATTAGACATAAAATAGGACTTTAACTCACTTATTTCTTTTGTTCTTATAAGCGCTAACTCTTGAGAAGATTCGTTTTCTAATCTTAATTTTTTAATCAAATTTGTCATAGAAAGCGATAAGAAAATAACCTCTAATCCTGATCCAAACTTTGCGCTATTTAAAGTATAAAAATTATTAGGCAGCAAGCTTAAGTTATTCATTACAAAACCTAAAAGACCTATTACTAAAAAGAATATCCCTACTGAAAAGAAAGGATCAATTTTTACCTTTTTAACTTTTAAAATAGTTAAAGATGTTAATATTAACAATAAACTTATTAGGCCATTTAAATTACTTAAAGGATAAACAGCTTCCATAGTTATAGGCGAAATTACTGTCATTATAAAAAGTACAGCAATAGCAATATAAATACCATTAAAAATGTTTTTTAGAACTTTTAAACGTTTATCAATTTTTAAAAAATGTTCGCAATACTTTAAAAGAAAAAAGTTAGATAGTAATGCTGAAACTAAAACTGCCTTGCTGTTAAAAAACCCTGCATTAGTAAAGATATATTGATAAATAAATCCATCTAAAGCTCCTTGCATAAGTGCAATAGATAATACATAGCAACTATAATATAAGAAGGTTTTGTTAGATAAACTGCTATAAAAAAACAAATAAACAATACCTGCTAAAAACAAAATACCGTAAAACAAACCTAAAAACAATTGCTGTTTGTAATTTGCTATTAAAAATTCGCTTTCGGTATAAAGGTTTAAAGGTACATTTATAGTTTCGCCATCACTACTTAATTCTAAATAAAAATCTTTTACAGTATTTGGCTCTAATTGGAGTTTAAAAACTGTTGATCTATGTGCTACTTGACGTTTATTAAAAGGGATTTGATCACCACTTTGATACTTTGTAATATTACCTTTATTTAGCATATATAAATTAGCTAAATCTGTTACTGGTCTTGCTGTTTCTAAATAATAGGTGCTTTTACTAGATGATGTGTTTTCTAAACTAAATGAAACCCAATAATTTGAAGACGTAAAACCTAAACTTAGATTATCTGATGGTATAGGTTTAAAATCAAGATTTTTAGAAGCAACAACATCTTCAATTGACAACGTGTTATCTTCTACATTTACAAAACTAGCGTATTGGTAAAGTTTTCCTTTAGAGGTATTTGGGTTGAATACAATTTTATCTTGCGCAAAAGTTACCGCACAAAACAAAGCTAATAACAGCCAGGTTAGTTTTTTCATATTAGGTTAAGTTTAGGTTACTTACGAAAATGGGGTTTTGTAAGTTTTATAAATAAACCTATAAAACGTTTAACTGCTTAAAAAAATAGTTTAAGACTAAATATATTCGTTAAAAAGCAAAAGTCGAGCAACTTAGCTCGACCTTTTAAATAAAAATTTTATATAAAATTTTAAATTATTTTATTCCGCTTAATACTAAAACAGGTAATGTTGAAGAGTGAAAATCTTTCTTTAAAATCGAATTTTTCTCCCACAGTTTAGCAAAAAATCCACGCTTACGTCTAACCACACATAACAAATCAGGATCATTATCTTTATAATGCTCTAGCACACCTTGAAACGTTGTGGCATTTTCAGATTTTGTAGTTTTTGTAATCATGTTACTTAGTTCTTCATTTACATCAAAATCGCCTTCATTATAAAAAGGTGTTTTTACTAAAAGTAGATTTACAATAGATTTATATTGTGCTTTAATATCTTGTAATGGTTTTAAAACGCCTTCTTTTTTGATAGTAGCAGATTTTAAAGCCATTAAAATATAAATGATTGGTCTGTATTTATAACCTTCTGGTACAATTAAAGCTGGTATATTAGTTTGCTTTATTATTTTCCCAGATGTTTTCCCTAAGTAAACTTCATCTTTAATAGAATTGGTTCTTGGCTCTAATAAAATTAAATCGATGTCTAAAGACTTACAAACTAATTCAATAGTGTCAATTAATTTTCCTTTAAACGTTTTAATAACAACTTCAACGTTTTTTGTATTCACTTTAGATACATGATTTTCTAAAAACTCCATGCTTTCTCTTTCTAAAATATGATCTACTTTAGTCATTGTACCAGCTTTTGTATAGACGTTGTAAACTTGTACTACATACAATTTTGCGCCAAAAGCTTGAGCAAAATCTACTGCATATTGTAAATGACTTTGTGCATTTTTTGAAGAACCAACAGGTACTAAAATAGATTTCATAAATAAATGGTTTAGGTTACAAAAGTACAGATTTTTTATTCACTTAAATTTAAATAAAGTTTTACGACCTTTGGCATTAATTTTTATCAAAGTGAAAACTAATATTAGCATAAAACACATTAACAAGTTAGCAATTCCTGCATTAATTGCTGGCATATCAGAGCCTATATTATCACTTACAGACGCAGCTGTAGTTGGTAATGTAGACCTAAATGCTACCGAATCTTTAGCTGCTATTGGTATTGTTACAACGTTTATCTCTATGCTTATTTGGGTTTTAGGTCAAACACGTAGTGCTATATCTTCAATAATTTCTCAACATCTTGGTGCAAATGCTTTAGATCAAGTAAGACAATTACCTGCACAAGCAATTTTTTTGATTACATCTTTAAGTATATTAATTATTGCCATAACCTATCCTCTAGCTGCTCCTATTTTTAAACTTTATAATGCTGAAAACTTAATTTTAGATTACAGTGTAGAGTATTATAGGATACGCGTATTAGGATTTCCGTTTACACTTTTTGTTATTGCTGTTTTTGGAACATTTAGAGGATTACAAAACACGTATTACCCAATGGTTATAGCTATTTCTGGAGCTGCATTAAACGTAATTTTAGACTTCATTTTAGTATATGGAATAGATGGTGTAATTACTGGTCAACACATTAAAGGTGCTGCTTATGCAAGTTTAATTGCTCAAGTGTTTATGGCTTTATTTTCGGCATATTTACTGCTTACAAAAACAAGTATTCCTTTGCGATTTAGCTTTCCTTTAAATCCGCAGATTAAAAATTTTGCACTTATGATTTTAAATCTGTTTATACGCACATTAGCACTAAACATTACGCTTTACCTTGCTACAAAATATGCTACAGGATATGGCAAAAACTACATTGCCGCTTATACTATAGCAATCAATTTATGGTTTTTAGGTGCTTTTATTATTGACGGCTATGCTAGTGCTGGTAATATTTTATCAGGAAAACTATTTGGTCAAAAAAATTACAATCAACTAATCAAACTAAGTAACAAATTAATTAAGTATGGTATTTATCTTGGAATAACTGTTGCTGTAATTGGTAGTATTTTATACTATCCTATTGGAAGAATTTTTACTGATGAAAGTAATGTTTTAAACCAGTTTTACAGCGTCTTTTGGATTGTTCTAGCAATGCAACCTTTATGTGCTTTAGCCTTCATTTTTGATGGAATATTTAAAGGTTTAGGTAAGATGAAAGCTTTACGAAATGTATTACTTCTGTCAACATTTTTAGTCTTTATTCCTATACTTTTTATTGTAGATTATTTTGACTTAAAATTACATGGTATCTTTATTGCATTTACCTTTTGGATTATTGCTCGTGGTTTACCATTAATATTAATTTTTAGAAAACAATTTTTACCGCTAACACAAAACAACTAACTTTACAACACAATTAGTTTTAGATTATGCTTATAGGTTTATTACAACAAGTTGATATTGAAGAAAAAATTAAAAATGCTCCAGATAACAGTTATGAAATTGGTGTCTTTATTGGTTCTTTCTTACCTCTAATTGTTTTAGTATTATTAGCATACTTTCTTTACAGATACAATAAAAACAGAAACAACAATTAGTTATGAATAGAATATTTTTACTACTAGCTATCGTACTTATAATCGTTTATTTTTACAATAAACGCAGACGCTACTAACGGGTCTTAAGCCAACCTGTAATACTTAAACGTTTTGTGTTTACAGGTTTAACTTCGTGCTCTATAATTTGGCTTTCAAAAATAACAACTCGTCCTGGTAAAGGATAAATTATTTTATCATTTTCAGGATTGTTTTCATCTAGATACAACACCAATTCACCACCATTTTCTGGTTGCCAATCTTCGTGATTTAGATAACACACAAAAGACAATTTACGCCTATCGTCGTTTTTAAATGTATCTAAATGACGCTTATAAAACGTACCTTTAGGATAAATAGCATAATGAAATTCTTTATGCAAAATACCCATAAAACAAGTCTTATTTAAATAATTAACTAAGTGATTAATCTTATTAAAAAATAAGCTTTCAGAAGGATTAGCTCTTGCTTCATCCATCCATAAAATTACATCGCCTCTTATGGATTTAGCAATTACCTCATCAAACTTATTACCAATAGCAGCTTTTTTAAACGCATCTTCTTCATATTTTTCTAGTAAAGATGTTCTTAAAATATCTACTTCAGTGTCATCAAAAAAATGGTCAATTATACAATATTTTTGATGTGCAATATCGTCTATAATCCTTTCATATAAAGGAACTTCGACAAAATCAATAGCTTCGAAAAGCTGACTCATTAGCCAATTATTTTAAAAAAAGTGCGCAAATGTAAACTAAAAACTAATTGGTTTTACAAAATCAATATCTTTGTAGCATAAAATTAATGTATGTCAAACATCAGAATAACAAAACAATTCTCTTTTGAAACTGGTCATGCGCTTTATGGCTACGACGGTAAATGTAAAAATGTTCATGGTCACAGCTACAAACTAGACGTAACCGTGATAGGACAACCTATTACAGATACCAATAATGTAAAGTTTGGTATGGTCATAGATTTTGGTGACCTTAAAAAAATTGTAAAAGAAGAAATTGTAGACGTTTTTGACCATGCGACTGTATTTAATAAAAATACGCCTCATGTAGAATTAGCAAAAGAACTTAAAGATAGAGGTCATGATGTTTTACTTGTAGATTATCAACCAACAAGCGAAATGATGGTTATAGATTTTGCCAAAAAAATTAAAGACAGACTACCAAATACTATCAAATTACATTCTTTAAAACTTTCTGAAACTGCAACCAGTTACGCACAATGGTATGCAAGTGATAATGAATAAGCCTATTAACATACACGTTCCTAACGGAAAGAAAATATACTTTGCATCAGACAATCATCTAGGTGCACCAACAAAAGCGGCGTCTTTACCACGTGAGAAAAAATTTGTAGCTTGGTTGGATGAAGTAAAGCAAGATGCAGCTGCTATTTTTTTATTAGGCGATTTGTTTGATTTTTGGGTAGAATACCGCAATGTTGTACCAAAAGGTTTTACAAGAACGTTAGGTAAATTAGCCGAAATTACAGATTCTGGAATACTTGTTTACTTCTTTGTTGGTAATCATGATTTATGGATGAATGGCTATTTTGAAGAAGAATTAAATATACCTGTTTACCATAAACCACAAGAATTTACTTTTGAAATGGTTGCTGAGCGTAGTCGAAGTACCTTTTTTATAGGTCATGGCGACGGATTAGGACCTGGTGATAAAGGGTATAAACGCATGAAAAAGTTGTTTACCAATCCTATTTCAAAATGGATGTTTAAAAGATTGTTGCATCCGGACTTTGCAATGCGTTTAGGTAATTATTTATCGGTAAAAAACAAGCTTATTTCTGGTGATGATGATGCTAAGTTTTTAGGTGAAGACAATGAATGGCTAGTACAATATTGCAAAAGAAAACTAGAAGACAAACACCGCGATTATTTTGTGTTTGGTCACAGACATTTGCCTTTAAATATTGACCTGACCCAAAACTCTAAATACATCAATCTTGGCGATTGGATACAATATTATACTTATGGCGTTTTTGATGGAGAAAAGCTTGAATTGAAAGAGTTTAAGTAACAAAAGTATTAATTAACTGAGCTGTAAGGATTATAATAGCTATAAAAACAAAAGCTATAATTAAGTATAGTTTCACCTTTTTACTTTGATCATTAAAATCTGAAACCAGATTTGATTCTACTGTCGCAACAATTTCATTTTTTACGATAATATTATCAACTTTTTTATGGTCAGAATCTAGAAAAAAGAATCTTATTTTATCACCAAAATATTCATTTTCAACATGATATTTTATTTCATTTTTATATAATTCAGATTCAAAAAATAACTTATCCTTTAAAGAAATCATTAACTTATAATGATCTTTAAATCTGATATCAATATTATCTTCTGTATTCATCTTAACCTCAAAAAACTAATCCAATAACGCATCTAAGGTCAGTACATCTAAATTCCCATCTGGGAATAGATTATTTTTTTCTTCAAATTTATAAATCGCATCTTGTGTGATGTTTTTATAAACGCCATCTAAAGGAATATCATAGCCTTTTTTAACTAACAACTTCTGAATTTCATAAATAAAAGCACTTTTTTCTCCTAATCTAATCTTTGATGAAGGATTAAACATACCTTTTATTTTAGCGTTAAATTCTGCTACTTCTGAATTTTTAGGCGCTGTATTTCCTTCTAGTTTTGCTTTAATTTGTGCATTAGTTAAACCTTCATCTTTTAGCTGTTTTGAAGCTTCTAGTTTAGCTTCGTAATACTTAACTTTAGCTAACTTTTTTCGATATTCGTTAACTACAAATGTTGTAGATTCATCGTCATCTTCTGGAGATTTTACATTAATTTCATTTACATTCCATTGCATTGCTGCAAAGCCATTTAAAGCTTGTACAGCTTCAAAATAATTATAAACTACATCTTGGTTAAAATATTCTAAATCAATATTTTCACTTGATTTATAATTAAAGTTATCTGGATGAAAACGTTGATATTCTTTATATTGATTATAGGCAAAAATCAATACAATGACCGTGATTAAAACAATGAGTAGCTTTTTCATTTAAAAAAAGATTAAACTTTAAAATTCAAAGATACAAGATTTACACTTCTTCATTATCGTGTGCTTCAATATCTTCAGTAAGATCTAATTCTCTTAGTGTTTTATTTTTGGCTCCAATAGCAACAACAGTAACTAAAGTCATTATTCCGCCAAAAATAACAGCGACAGAAGGACCTAAAATTTTTGCAGCCAAACCGCTTTCAAAAGCACCAAGCTCGTTAGACGATCCAACAAACATACTATTTACAGACGCCACACGACCACGCATATGATCTGGTGTTTTTAACTGCAAAATGGTTTGTCTAATTACCATAGAAACGCCATCTGTTACTCCAGAAAAGAATAGCGCTAACACACTTAACCAAAATAATTTTGAAGCTCCAAATACGATAATACAAATACCAAAACCAAAAATTGAAATTAATAATTTTTTACCTGCATTTTTATTAACTGGTAAATAGGTAGTAATAAACATGGTTAAAATACTTCCTACAGAAATAGATGCGTTAAGCACACCAAATCCTTTAGAACCGACTTCTAAAATATCTTGCGCAAAAACCGATAACAGTGCTACTGTACCGCCAAATAAAACTGCAATCATGTCTAATGTTAGTGCGCCTAAAATGGCTTTATTACTAAACACAAACTGTAAACCAACCTTTAAACTTTTCCCAACAGACTCGCCAATATTTGGGTTTAAAATAGGTTTCTTTTTAATCTTGAAAGTAATTAGTAATGCAAAGGTAACTAGAGCAAAAACAATACAAAGTGTTTTATCAACACCAATCCAATCTATTGAAAATCCTGCAAATAATGCGCCGGTTACGGTAGCTGCTTTCCATGTACTGCTACTCCAAGTTGCTGCATTTGGGTAGATTTTTTTGGGAACAATAAGCGCAATTAATGAAAAAATGGTTGGTCCAAAAAACGAGCGTAAAAATCCGCCAAAAAACACCAAAGCATAAATACAGTATAAAATGTTTTGGGTTTTCCAATCGCCAACCACTTTATCCCAAGTCAATAAAAACAAGCCTAAACTTATCAATGAAAACGCAGCAATACAAATAGCTAGTAAGTTTCGTTTTTCTTTTTGATCTACAATATGTCCTGCAAATAATGCCATAGTAAAGGCTGGAATAATCTCCATAAGTCCGATAAGACCTAAGTATAACGGATCTTTTGTTAAAGAATATACTTCCCATTCTATCACAATAAATTGCATAGACCAACCAAAAACTAAGGCAAATCTTAACAATAAAAAGGTGTTGAATTCTTTAATACGAAGTGCCGCGTAAGGATCGTTTTTTTGCATTCTATCCTTTTATATCTCTAATTTTAAGTTGAAGCGATACGTTACCTTGCCAATGGTTTTCGTCTACAGAATATACAGCGCTAAACGGTTGCTTGTCTTTAATAAGATTAAGTTTTTCACCTAAATTAAAACCTATGCATACAAATTGTTTACCCGATTGCGTTGCTGTAAACCTTAAGTGCGTTTTATCTTCGCCAACACATTTACCATAACCTGTATCTTTTAGGTTATCGGTCATAAAAATTGGTGTCATATTTCCTGGTCCAAATGGTGCAAATTGCTTAATTATTCGCCAAAATTTATCATCAATTTTAGCTAAATCAATTTGCATATCTACTTTTATTTCTGGTATTAGTAGATTTTTATCTATGGTTTTAGAAACCTCATCTTCAAAAGCTTGTTTAAACGCTTCGTAGTTTTCTTCTTTAAGGGTTAATCCTGCAGCGTATTTATGTCCGCCAAATTGCTCGATATGTTCGGCGCAACCTTGTAACGCATTATACACATCAAATCCAGAAACCGATCTAGCAGAAGCAGCTAACTTATCGCCACTTTTTGTAAATACTAAGGTTGGTCTGTAATAGGTTTCGATTAACCGAGATGCCACAATACCAATCACACCTTTGTGCCAATGTTCTTGATACACTACGGTTGTTAAACGGTTTTCTTCATTTTCAGACTTTATTAACTCTAATGCTTCTTGGGTTATACTTTGGTCGGCTTCTCTCCTATCGGTGTTAAATGCTTCTATTTCTTCAGCATATTGTATGGCTGTTTGTAAATTATTTTCGGTTAAAAGATCTACAGCGTATTGCCCATGTTTCATCCTTCCGGCAGCATTAATACGTGGCGCGATGATAAAAACAACGTCGGTAATGGTTAGCTCATCTTTTTTTATCTGATTAATTATGGCTTTAAAACCTGCACGAGGTTGCGCATTTATAACCTGTAAACCAAAGTAAGCTAACACTCTGTTTTCGCCTGTAATTGGGACAATATCTGCACCAATTGCTGTGGCAACTAAATCTAAATATGGGATTAAATCGTTTAAAGTTTCGTCAAATTTGTTAGCTATAGCTTGTATTAATTTAAAACCTACGCCACAACCACAAAGTTCTTTGTAAGGATATGTACAATCTTCTTGTTTTGGGTCTAAAACCGCTACAGCATTTGGTACTTGATTACCTGGTCTATGGTGATCGCAAATAATAAAATCGATACCTTTTTCTTTAGCATAGTCTATTTTATCTAGTGCTTTAATACCGCAGTCTAATGCGACGATTAAACTGAAATCATTATCGTCTGCAAAATCAATTCCTTTGTAAGAGACGCCATAACCTTCATCATACCTATCCGGAATATAAGTTGCGACATTTGCAGTTTTGGTCTTTAAATAGGAAGACATTAACGCTACTGATGTTGTTCCGTCAACGTCATAATCGCCATATACCAATATATTTTCGTCGTCTTTAATTGCTTGCAAAATTCTAGTCACTGCTTTGTCCATATCTTTCATTAAATATGGGTCGTGAAGATGCTCTAAACTAGGTCTTAAAAAGTGCTTGGCGTCTTCAAACGTTTCTATACCGCGTTGTACTAAAAGCGTTGCAATTGCTTCATCTACATTTAAAGATTGTTGCAGTTGTTTGACAATTTCTGGGTTTGGTTTTGGCTTTAATGTCCAGCGCATAGTGGAAGTGAAAAGTGTCTTAAATATTTAAAGTGTCTAAAGTTGAAAATGATTATTTGTTATGAAATTTAATGTCTGTTTTTACATCGGCAAATTGCCTAAACATTTCCATTACGCCGCAATATTTTTCGACAGATAGTTGTACTGCTCTGTTAATTCTTTCTTCGTTTAAATCTGTACCTGTAAAGTGGTAAGTAAGCCAAACGGTTTTATAGTATTTTGGATGTTCTTCGGTAAGCTCGCCTTCAACTTCCATTTTAAAATCGTCAACCTCAACTTTCATTTTTTCTAAAATTGAAACAACATCTAAGCCTGAACAACCTGCTAAAGAAGAAAGCATCATTGCTTTTGGTGATAGACCTTGACGCTTCTGTCCTTCTACATCGGTATCCATTAAAACATGATGATTACTTGGGTTATCAGAATCGAATAGCATTCCGCCTTTCCAACTAGTTGTGATTTTATGTGTCATTTTTAAGAATTTTTTTGTTTATTGAATGTATCAAAAATACATCATAAAATTTAGAAAACCCATGCCTTTAGTAAACCCTTTACACGCAGATCACGATTTAGAAACCAAAGCACTTGCAGACTTTTTTAATGAGACACTTGGCTTTTGCCCAAACTCGGTTTTAACTATGCAACACAGACCTGCAATAAGTAAAGCGTTTATTAATTTGAATAAAGCAGTAATGGCTAATGAAGGTAAAGTGACTTCTGCTTTAAAACGAATGATTGCTTGGGTTAGCAGTAACGCAACAGGTTGTAGATATTGTCAAGCTCATGCCATTAGAGCTGCAGAACGTTATGGCGCAGAACAAGAACAATTAGATAATATTTGGGATTATAAAACGCATCCTGCTTTTAGTGCTGCCGAACGTGCTGCGTTAGATTTTAGTTTAGCCGCAAGTCAAATACCAAATGCAGTTGATGAGACTATTAAAACCGAATTATACAAATATTGGAATGAAGGTGAAATTGTAGAAATGCTTGGCGTAATTAGCCTATTTGGTTATCTAAACCGTTGGAATGACAGCATGGCAACAACCTTAGAACATGATGCTATTGATAGCGGAAAACAACATTTAGGGAAACATGGTTTTGAGGTTGGGAAGCATGTTTAACTAGTTGACGGTTTTCAGTAGCAGTAAGCAGTAAGCAGTAAGTATAATAATAAGGTTTTACTTTTTCCCTCCAACACAAATTACAATTTCGCCTTTTGGTGGCTTATTGGTGTAGTATTCTAAAACTTCTTTGGCTGTACCGCGTATGGTTTCTTCATACAATTTGGTAAGTTCTCTAGAAACTGAAACTGGTCTGTCTTCTCCAAAATACTCGCAAAAATTGGTTAATGTTTTTATTAGTTTATGCGGACTTTCATAAAATATGATGGTTCTGGTTTCTTCAGCTAAAAATAAAAGTCGGGTTTGTCTTCCTTTTTTTACTGGTAAAAACCCTTCAAAAACAAACTTGTCGTTAGGTAAACCACTATTAACTAATGCTGGGACAAATGCTGTTGCGCCTGGTAAACATTCTACTTCAATATTATTTTCAATACACGCTCTAGTTAGTAAAAATCCTGGATCTGAAATTGCTGGTGTACCTGCATCACTAATCAATGCAATAGTTGTTCCTGCTTTTAATTTTTGCACTAAACTTTCAACCGTTTTATGCTCGTTATGCATATGGTGACTTTGCATTGGTGTACTAATTTCAAAATGCTTTAATAATTTACCTGATGTACGAGTATCTTCAGCTAAAATTATATCAGCTTCTTTTAAAACTTCAATCGCTCTAAAAGTGATGTCTTTTAAGTTTCCTATTGGTGTTGGTACAATGTAGAGTTTACTCATTTTACTTTGAAATATTATTCAAATTTACAATCTTTTAATATATTATGAAGCAACCTTTTGCTATTTTAGTCATCTATTAATAAACCAACCTTTAATGAAAAAATCGCTATTTATCTTCTTATTTTCTGTTGTGTCTTACATTTTAAATGCTCAAACAACAGACTTATCTATTGTTGTTGAAGCTCAAGATTTATCAGGAAATCCTATTTCTCAAATAGGAATTAATCAAGAATTTAAATACATAGTTACCATTTTAAATGGAGGAAATGCTGTAAATAATGCTTCGTTTTCTCAAACTTTAAATACTAATTTAATCATTTTAAGCGCTCAAAGTCAAAACCAAACTGGTGGCGCTAGTAGTATAGACCCAATAAATATAACTGGTAGTGTTATAACTGGTACTATTGCTAATATGCCGTCAAATGCAAGTGTAGCGTTAGAGGTATTAGTAAAAGCTCCTTTAAACCTTGGTGGTATTGCTAGTAGTGCAACTGTATCTGCTCCGGATACGGTCACAGATACTAATACATCCAATAATCAATCTGTAATATCAATTGATGTTTTTGATATCCCAATAGATTTTACAGTAGATTATACCCAAACAAACCCTAGTTTAGGGACAGGTATAAGTGCTTGGAATGAGGTCGTGACTTATCAAGTTACAATAACTAATAATAGTACTATCGAGTTTCCGCTTGAAAGCTTTTCTCAAAAATTTAATCTTGATTCTAGTATATTAAATGGTAGACCAAGAATTGAATTGGAATCTATAAACTGTATTGGTGGTACAAACGGTATAAATTGTCCTAGCTCTTTAAATGTACAGGATAATAGTATTCAAACTATATCTTCTATATCTACAATTTTAACCATTGATCAAACTATTAATTTTCCTGCAGGCGCTTCTTTAACTTTTGAAATTAATATAAGATTTTTGGATCCATTATGTGGTATAGACATACAGCAAATGTCTGTGTCTAGCTTCGCACAAATCCTTGTTGAACATACAAATGAATCTTCTGATAGCTCAAATAATGTTATTACGCCATTATTACTTGCAGAAGCATGTCCAGAAGCAGATTTATGCGTACAAACCACTCAAATAAATCCTGATGCTTCCCAAGATGTTGCTTGGGGAGAACAAGTTACCTTTCAAACCACCGTTTGTAATAGTGGTCCTGATGCTACTCTAATGCGTTTCTTTTTACAGAATTTAACAGTAGGTGTAGACTGGGATATTATTTCTATAACTTGCGATTTTACAACAGGTCCAGTAGATTGTAGCGACTTTACACTTACAGATTTAGATCAATACTGGCAAAGTAATAATTTTGTACTACAACCTAATACAACTATCCAAGTAACTACTGTTGTTGTCTTTTTAGAATCTGACGATTGTGCTGCTGAACAAGAAGATAACACGCTTGGACATGTAAGAAGTGGTGTAAACAACTTAGACTCTTTTATTTTAGATCCTAACATTAATAATAATGCAGAAAGTGATTTTGTTTTATTACCACCTTTACCTGTTTGTGAGCCAGAAGACTATGTAGACTTAAGTGTTACAAAAACACAAATTGATCCAGTATTACCAATAGGAAACTCTCCTAATAACACTACATCTTGGGGAGCAGTAACCTATGAAATTGTTATATCTAATAATAGTGATCAAGATGCTACTGTAGCTGTACAAGACTATATGCCTTTAGGAGAAAACACTAATACAGATGCAAGCTTAATATCTGTAAACTGTGTTGGTACAACAGGAACAGCAACGTGCTTTGATGTTACAAATCAAAATGTAGGCATTGTCTACGATGGTTTACCACAAGATGGACAACCAGATGTTTTTTGGGAAATTTTACCCGAAGATAACTTAATACTTCCAGCGCAAAGCTCTATAACTTATGAGGTTATTGTAGATTGGTTTCCTGGTTGTGATGCTAATTTTGTTAGAGCTACAAATAATGTCTCTATCGAAAATTTAGATGGTGTTTTAGATAATAACGAAAGTAACAATACAGCATCTTCTATTATTTATTTTGCTCCTTGTGTAGATTTAGTTGTACAAACTTATCCAGAATTTACCTCTGTAGGTGTAAATAATAACTTCAATTGGATTGTAGATATTACCAATAGTAATACTAGCTCAAATGCCATAAATATTGATTTTACAGACACGTTAGGTGCTCAGTTTACGATAAACGGGACACCAACTTGTAATGTTGTTTCAGGAAATGCCACTTGTATTTCAAGTTTCAATATAAATGGTAATACTATTACAGGAAATATATCAAATATGGATCCTGCTGCAAATATTCAAATTATAATACCCGTTACAGCGCCTAACTATGGCGGCGCATTTACAAATACAGCAGAAGCCATACCTAACGGAGAGGACAATGAAGAGTTAACTCCAGAAACAAATATTTCAATTAGCAACGCTCAAGTTATTGCTCCTTTGGTAGAAAAAGTTTTTTCTCCAGATCAAATTATGCAAGGTCAAACTAGTACGTTACTATTTACACTTCAAAATTTATCAGGAAATCCTGCTCAAAACAACATATCATTTACAGACAATTTACCAACGGGTTTAACAATAGCTGGTCCAATTGTTTGGGAAGATGCTAATAATTGTACAGCCACATTTTCTGGTGAAATAGGAGATACAGCAATTTCGGTTACTGATTTAACCTTTCCTGAAGGTGTAGGTACTTGTAGCTTTTCTGTAATAGTAACTTCAAATACACCAGGCGAATATGTTAACAACAGCTCTAATTTTAGTAATTTAAATAATATAGATAGTTCTCAGGCAAGTGCAACATTATTAGTTACAGAAGACACAACTAATGTCGACATTGAAGTTTTAAAAACAGTAAACCCTGAAGAAACAGCAATTGGTACCGAAGTTGTTTTTACAATAACCGCAACTAATATTGGAACAACTGAAGCAACTAATATCAAAATTATAGAAAATTTACCAGAAGGATATTTATTTATAAATGCCTTAACTAGTTTTGGAACTTATGATGAAAGTTCTTTTACATGGAATATGCCTAACCTTACTCCTAACCAATCAGAGAATCTGTTATTAACTGTTCAGGTAATTTCAGCACAAAACTTATTAAATGTTGCTGCCTTAAGTAACGTAAACGAAGTTGATAGAGATTTGACTAATAACGAAGATTTTGCAGAAGTATTAGTAAATAACTGTTTACAAATACCTGAAGGTTTTTCGCCAAATGAAGACACCTTAAATGATACTTTCGTAATTCCTTGCGTAGAAGATTATCCAATTAACAGTTTAGACATTTATAACCGTTATGGTACCTTAATTTATCATAAAGACAATTACATAAATCAATGGGACGGAAAACCTAACACAGGACCACTTAACCAAAATAAAGTGTTACCTGTTGGCACGTATTTTTACACTTTTAAGATAGAAGGAATATCTAATGTTTTTACTGGCTATGTATATTTAAATTATTAATTAAATCTAGCTTCTATAATTTGCATAAATCTAGTTTCATAGTCTTCTTTCCCTTCCCAATTGTTGTAGTCTGGTTTTACAACATTGCGTATTAGATGTGTAGCTTCTGTAAGGTCTGAAGTAGTATTTAATTGAGAAAGCACACGGTTATAATCTTCTGCACTACCATCAAAAAGATGTTTTATAAAAGCCAGCTTGTCGTTTAAACCAATGTTTAAACTAGATTTAAATCTATCGTTAAGGCTTTTCTTTTCTGGATTGATTTGATTAGTCACAGGTTCAAAAACGGGCATTTCTTCAAAACCAGCAGTAATATCTTCAAAATCATTTTTATGGTAGTTCTTTTTTGGGATAACCTCTTCTAATAACTCATCAACTTTTTGAGTTTCTTCAGGCATTTGCGCTACCATGTCTTTAATTTTTTCCATTAAAGGCTCTGTGATTTCTTCATTTTCTGTATCATCTAAATTGATATATGTTTTATTATCAACTTCAATATTATCACTAATTCTATTGTTAAATGCTGTATCTAGCATCCCAAAAAAAGAAGAATCATCACCTATAGTAGGTTTATCGTCCTCAAAATTTTCATTAGCAAATTTTAAAACTGTTAACTTCTCATAAAGCGCAGCAACTTCTGCATGCATTTTATTAACATCTTCTTTACCACCTAACTTTAGAATCCTGTGCGCAATGCTTATTAATTCTGACTCTAATTTCTTCTTCATGATTTGTCTTTTTTATAATTTTTAAAATTTAATACAAGATAGCCTTTTGTTTTTTAATAAATTTGGGCCACCTTTATAGAAAACAAGTACCATTCTTATTCTAGTGTTAAAATTACAAAATGTTTCTTGAAAATACAGTAAATCAAAAAGAACAATTTGGATGGATTGAAGTCATCTGTGGATCAATGTTTTCCGGTAAAACCGAAGAGCTAATAAGAAGACTAAAACGCGCCCAATTTGCAAAGCAAAAAGTCGAAATTTTTAAACCGGCTATAGACGTAAGATATGACGAAGAAGAAGTTGTATCTCACGACTCAAACTCTATTCGATCAACTCCTGTACCGGCTGCTGCAAATATTCCTATTTTAGCAGATAATTGTGATGTTGTAGGTATTGACGAAGCTCAATTTTTTGATGACGAAATTGTAAAAGTATGTAATGACCTAGCAAATAAAGGTGTTAGAGTTATTGTTGCTGGTTTAGATATGGACTTTAAAGGTAATCCTTTTGGACCAATGCCTTTTTTAATGGCAACTGCAGAGTATGTTACTAAAGTACACGCTGTATGCACAAGAACAGGTAACCTAGCACAATACAGTTACCGTAAATCTCAAAACGACAACTTAGTACTTTTAGGAGAAACAGAAGAGTATGAACCTTTAAGTCGCGCAGCATATTACAAGGCAACCATGCGAGAAAAAATTAAAAACATAAAAGTAACCGACGCTAAACCATTAGATACTAATCCAGAAGCAAAAAATGGATAAGGCACAAGAAACTATTCTTGAAATTGATTTAAAAACACTAAAACAAAATTTTACGTTTTTAAAATCAAAAACCACTGCAAACACCAAATTTTTAGCAGTAGTAAAAGCATTTGCATATGGTAGTGATGCTGTAGAAATTGCCAAATATTTACAAGACTTAGACGTAGATTATTTTGCTGTTGCGTATAGCTACGAAGGTGTTGCATTACGCGATGCTGGTGTTACAAAACCCATATTGGTACTGCATCCACAACCTGTAAATTTTGATACTATAATCAAACGCTGTTTAGAACCCAGCATGTACTCTAAACGTATTCTAGAAACATTTATCGCTTGCGCGGAAAAACATAAACAAACCAATTATCCTGTTCATATAAAATTTAATACAGGATTAAACCGAATTGGCTTTTCAGAACATGATATTAAAACTGTTTTAAGTTGTTTAAAAACAACTAAAAGTATCAAAGTCCGTTCTATATTTTCACACTTAGCAGCAAGCGAAGATTTAAATGAAAGAGAATTTACTTTAAATCAAATTGAAAGTTTTAAAAACATTGCAAAAACTTTTAATTCTGGTTTAGGTTACAAAACTTTCTTACATATGTGTAACACATCAGGAATATTAAATTATCCCGAAGCACATTTTGATATGGTAAGAAGTGGTATAGGACTATATGGCTTTGGTAACGATGCTAAACACAAAAAAGATTTAAAGCCAATAGCTAATTTAAAAAGTATTATCTCTCAAATTCACCATCTTAAAAAAGGAGACAGTTTAGGCTACAACAGAGGTTATATTGCTAAACAAGATACAACAACTGCAACAATACCTATTGGACATGCAGATGGTATAAAAAGACAGTATGGTAAAGGTAAAGGTTATATAGTAATACATAACCAAAAAGCACCTATTTTAGGTAATGTTTGTATGGATATGATTATGGTAGACGTTACTAATATAAACTGTAAAGAAGGAGACGAAGTCATAATTTTTGATGCGCATAACACTGCAGAAGATTTAGCAGAAACTGTGCAATCTATTTCTTACGAATTAATCACAGCTATCTCTCAACGTATAAAACGTGTTTTTTATCGATAAAAACTCTTTTTTAATACTACTAAAAATCGGTTTGTGTTAAAATTTTAAGTAATTTGAATCTCATATTAAAAATTAACTAACGTAAAATTTTAAGATTATGCTTAAAGAATTTAAGAATTTTATCATGACAGGAAATGTCATAGATTTAGCAGTAGCTGTAATTCTTGCTGGTGCAGTAGGAATGGTTGTAAATGGATTTGTATCTGACATTATGATGCCAATTGTTGGTCATTTTGCTGGTGGAATGAACTTTGAAGACCTTAAAGTAGTATTATCTCCAGCTGTAGTAGATGCAGAAGGAACCGTAACAACACCAGAAAATGCAATTTTATATGGTAAATGGATTAATGCTATCATTAATTTAATTACTGTAGGATTTGTATTATTTATGATTGTAAAAGCATACAACAAAACTAAAAAGCCAAAAGAAGAAGCTCCAGCAGCTCCTGCAGGACCATCAGAGATTGACTTATTAAAAGAAATTAGAGACGCTTTAAAGAAGTAATCTAGATAAAATTTTATACTAAATCAGGAATTATTAATAGTTCCTGATTTTTTTTGGTCTTTTTTTAAGAAATTATTGGCGTTCTAATACTATAAATACTCTAATTTTACGTGCAAATTTTTTAAATCAAAAATGATGAAATTAGCAATTGTTGGTGCCACAGGAATGGTTGGCGAAGTCATGTTAAAAGTATTAGCAGAACGTAATTTTCCAATAACAGAATTAATACCTGTAGCTTCAGAAAGATCTGTAGGAAAAACAATAACCTACAAAGACAAAGATTATAAAGTTGTTGGTTTAGAAACAGCAGTTTCTATGCGTCCAGACATTGCTTTATTTTCTGCTGGAGGACCTACTTCTTTAGAATGGGCTCCAAAATTTGCCGATGCTGGCACAACAGTAGTAGATAACTCTTCTGCGTGGCGTATGGACGAGACTAAAAAGTTAGTCGTTCCTGAAATTAACGCATCGCAATTGACTAAAGAAGATAAAATTATAGCTAATCCAAACTGTTCAACGATACAGTTAGTGATGTGCTTGGCACCACTTCATCAAAAATATAAAATGAAACGTGTTGTTGTTTCTACCTATCAATCTGTTTCTGGTACTGGTGTAAAAGCAGTTAGACAATTAGAAAATGAAATTGCTGGTATTGAAGGCGAAATGGCTTACCCATATCCAATAGGCAAAAACGCATTACCGCATTGTGACGTTTTTGAAGCTAACGGTTACACTAAAGAAGAAATGAAATTAGCACGCGAACCTCAAAAAATACTTGATGATCGTACGTTTTCTGTTTCTGCAACAGCGGTAAGAATACCAACTGCAGGCGGACATAGCGAGTCTGTAAATGTAGAGTTTGAAAACGACTTTAACCTTGACGAGGTTAGGTCTTTATTAAGTCAAACACCTGGTGTTACTGTGCAAGACAATACAGATACAAACACTTATCCAATGCCAATTTATGCGCATGATAAAGACGACGTTTTTGTTGGACGCATAAGACGTGACGAAACCCAACCAAACACATTAAATATGTGGATTGTTGCAGATAATTTACGTAAAGGAGCAGCAACAAATACTGTTCAAATTGCAGAATACCTAATAGAAAACAAACTTATATAAGTTTTTTATCTATTTAAAAAAATCTTAAAAAAGCGTTTGTAACAAGTTTACAAACGCTTTTTTGCGTATTTTTAAAGCTATTAAATACAAATTCACTTAAAAATGAAAAAATTAGCTATTGGTCTTTTTTCCCTAATCACCATAATGTCTTGTAAAGAAGAAATGAAGCAAAAAGAAACAATTAAACTTACCTACCCAGAAACAAAACAAGTAGATACTGTAGATACTTATTTTGGTGAAACAGTAAAAGACCCTTACAGATGGTTAGAAGACGATAGAAGTGAAGAAACTGAAGCTTGGGTTAAAGCAGAAAATAAAGTAACACAAGGTTACTTAGCAAACATACCTTACAGAGAGCAATTAAAAGAACGTCTATCTAAATTATGGAATTACGAAAAAATAGGATCTCCTTTTAAAGAAGGTGACTATACTTATTTCTATAAAAATGATGGTCTACAAAACCAATACGTCATTTATCGTTACAAAACAGGTGAAGACCCAAAAACAGCCGAAGTTTTTTTAGATCCAAATACATTTAAAGAAGACGGAACAATCTCTCTTGGAGGAACTAGTTTTTCTAAAAACGGAAAGATTTTAGCCTATGCCATTTCTGAAGGAGGAAGCGATTGGCGTAAAATTTTAATTATGGATGTAGAAACTAAAGAAATTATAGAAGATACTTTAGTCGATATTAAATTTAGTGGGATGTCTTGGTACAAAAACGAAGGTTTTTATTACTCAAGCTATGATAAGCCTAAAGGAAGCGAGTTATCTGCAAAAACAGACCAACACAAAGTCTACTATCATAAATTAGGAACATCACAAAGCGAAGACCAGTTAATTTATGGTGGTACAGAAGCCGAAAAACACCGTTATATCAATGGAAATGTTACTAGAGACGATAGATTTTTAATTCTTTCTCCTCGTGTATCAACCTCAGGAAATAAATTATTAATTAAAGATTTAACAAAGCCAAATAGTGATTTTGTAACCATTTTAGATCACACAGATAGTGACACATACATTTTAGAAAACGAAGGCGATCAGCTATTTATAGTAACAAATCTTAATGCACCTAACCAAAGATTAGTAACTGTTAATGCCTCAAATCCAGCTCCAGAAAACTGGAAAGATATCATTCCTGAAACTAAAAATGTACTAAGCGCATCAAAAGCTGGTGGATACTTTTTTGCAGAATATATGGTAGATGCTGTATCAAAAGTGTTACAATATGATTATTCTGGTAAACTAGTGCGCGAGGTAGAATTACCTGGTGTTGGAAGTGCTGGCGGATTTGGTGCTAAAAAAGAAGAAAAAGAGCTTTACTACTCGTTTACAAACTATGTAACACCAGGAAGCATCTATAAGTACGATATCGAAAACGGAACTTCAGAATTATACCGTAAACCAGATATCGATTTTAATCCTGAAAATTACGAAAGTAAACAAGTATTTTATACCTCAAAAGACGGCACCAAAGTACCTATGATAATTACACATAAAAAAGGTATCGAACTTAACGGAAAAAACCCAACAATTCTTTACGGATATGGAGGTTTCAATATTAGCTTAACACCAAGTTTTAGTATAGCAAATGCGGTTTGGATGGAGCAAGGAGGTATTTATGCTGTACCAAATTTACGTGGTGGTGGAGAATACGGAAAAGCTTGGCATGATGCAGGAACACAACAAAAAAAGCAAAACGTTTTTGACGATTTTATTACTGCAGCAGAATACCTTATAGAAAACAAATATACTTCATCAGACTACTTAGCTATTAGAGGTGGATCAAACGGAGGATTATTAGTTGGAGCAACCATGACGCAACGTCCAGATTTAATGAAGGTTGCTTTACCTGCTGTTGGTGTTTTAGATATGTTACGCTACCATACATTTACTGCTGGTGCTGGTTGGGCATACGATTACGGTACGGCTGAAGATAACAAGGAAATGTTTGAATACTTAAAAGGATACTCGCCTGTACACAATGTAAAAGAAGGTGTACAATATCCTGCAACAATGGTTACAACTGGTGATCATGATGATAGAGTTGTACCTGCACATAGCTTTAAATTTGCGGCAGAACTACAAGCAAAACAAAAAGGAGACAATCCAGTATTAATTAGAATAGAAACCGATGCTGGTCACGGTGCTGGTACACCGGTAAGTAAAACCATAGAACAATATGCAGATATTTACGGGTTTACATTATTCAATATGGGTTTTGATGTACTACCAGAAAAAATTGAAGATTTTAAAAATTAAGAATAAAGATAAAAATACATCAAACCGCTTAAAAATTATTTTGAGCGGTTTTTTTTACACTATTTTTGCAACTATGCTAAACGTACAAAACCTAACATTTTCATATAAAAATACACCTGTTTTAAAAGATATTTCTTTTAAAGTTGAAACTGGTGAAAACCTTGCTATTATTGGCGAAAGTGGCTCAGGAAAAAGTACGTTATTAAATCTTATTTATGGCGAATTTGATTTAAATCAAGGACACATTTTTTGGAAAGACACCGAAATTTTAGGTCCAAAATACAACTTAGTGGTTGGTTATGAGTTTATGAAATATGTGCATCAAGAATTCGATTTAATGCCATACATAACCGTTGCCGAAAATATTGCAAAACATCTGTCAAGATTTTATCCAGAAGAACGAGAAGAGCGTACCGGAGAACTACTAAACGTTGTAGAACTTAAAGCATTTGCTAATGTAAAAGTAAAAACACTATCTGGCGGGCAAAAACAACGTGTGGCACTAGCAAGAGCTTTAGCAAAGCAACCAGAAATTATCTTATTGGATGAACCTTTTAGCCACATTGATAATTTTAAAAAACAAAGTTTAAGACGTAATGTGTTTAAGTATTTAAAAGATAAAAATATTACTTGTATAGTAGCAACACATGACAAAGAAGATGTATTAGGGTTTGCCGATAATATGATTGTTTTGGAGGATAAAAAAATCTTAGAACAGGGTAAACCAGAACAATTATATAACAATCCTAAAACACCATTAATTGCTTCTTTTTTTGGCGAATTTAATGTGATTGATGACAGAATTGTTTACGCAAATCAATTAAAAGTCGTTAAAAAATCTAATCTAAAAGCAACTATAATTACCAGTTATTTTAAAGGCAATCATTATTTAATTGAAGCCAATTTAAATGGTGATAAAGTGTTTTTTGAATATAAAACTTTGATAGAAAAAAACTCTAATCTTTATTTATCAATTACAAAACCTTAGTGATTTTAAACTCTAGATTTCTAAAATTAATAACATCACCAACCGATTTTCCAAGAAGTAATTGACCTATTGGTGTGTTTGCAGAAATAGCGTAAAACGTATCATCTTCAACTTTAAGTTCACCAGCGCTTATACTAATAAAATAATTGGATGTTGTAGTATAAACGACACTGCCTAAACCAATATTTTTATAGGTTGATTCGGTATTAATTTTAGACAGAATTTGTTTCGTTTTTTCAATTTCAGCTAATTGGTGTCCTGCTTTTTCGCGTTCTAATTGCAACATGGCACGTCCTGTTTCGTGCTTATCTCCTGCACTACTTTTGGTTTCGCTTTGCAGACTTTGTTTTATATCTTCAATAACCGCCAAAACACTTTGTAAACGCGTGTCCAAACTTGTAGTACAAAGCTGTAATAATTGGGTTTTAATGTTTTGAGTTTTCATCGTCTTTCTTAGGAAATGTTAATGGTCCGTAAAAACCCATTTGTTTTATAATCCATTGTTTTCTTGCCGAAATATAACTAGTTGCAGGTTGTGCTTTATAACGTCTTGGGTTTGGCAAAATTGCAGCTATTGCAGCCGATTGATTAATGTTTAATCTTTTTGCCGAAGTCCCAAACCAATGTTGTGATGCTGCTTCAGCACCGTAAACGCCATTACCCATTTCGATGCTGTTAAGATACACTTCCAAAATGCGCTCTTTAGACCATAGTTTTTCTATTAAAAACGTAAAATAAGTTTCTAGACCTTTGCGTAACCAACTTCTGTTTGGCCATAAAAATACATTTTTTGCGGTTTGTTGACTTATGGTACTTGCGCCTTTAATACGTTTTGATTTTTTATTGTTTTCGTAAGCTTTTTCAATCGCTTCAATATCAAAACCATTATGGATTAAAAACTTTTGATCTTCACTGCAAATCACAGCTTTTTGAAGGTGAATAGAAATATCTTCAATATTAACCCAATCATGTTTAACTGTTGAATTTTTCTCGGTATTTTCAAAAGAACGAATTGCCATTAATGGCGTGTAATATACTGGTACGTAACGATAAATTACAACCCATAACACAGTTAAAATCACAAACCAAACACAACATTTTAGTAAAAACCGAAAGACTCTTTTCATTGCTTAATTTTGAGTTAAATCTGCTAATTCTTTTCCTATTAAACTTCCAATTGCTATGCCCATTCCGCCAAGTCTAACACCACAAAACACATTATTAGAAACCTGTTTTACTATAGTATTTTTTTGTTTACCAATACCCATAATACCAGACCAACGGTGATCAATTTCAAAGTTAGTTTCGGGTAAAATCGTGGTTTTTAAAAGTGTTTCTAATTTATTTTGAATGAGCTTGGTTTGAGCAAATTCGGTGGTTTCTTCTGTTTTAAAATCAAGATTTCTTCCACCTCCAAAAAGGATGCGATTATCAATATTTCTAAAATAATAATAGCCTTGATCTAAATGAAATGTGCCTTTTATGTGTAAATCTTTTATCGGTTTTGTAATAAGGACTTGCGCTCGTGCTGGTTTTACATTTTGAATATTTAATTGCGATGCAAAACCGTTGGTAGCTATCAATAATTTTGAGGTTAAAAACTCGAATTGATTGGTCTTTACTTTAACTGAATCTTGATTTTCTGAAAAGCTTTGAACTGTTATATTATTTAAAATTTTTATGTCTTTAGATTGTACTTTTTGTAGTAAAGCAGACATCATTTTTCCGGTGTCTATTTGACCTTCAAAAGCATTAAAAATATACTGCTTTTTTATGTTCTTAAAATTGAATATATTGTCTTTTAAGCTAAACACTTCTGCATTAAATATTGGCTTTAGCAGCTTATTGATATAATCTTTTTTTGATAGGCAATTTTCAAATAGATTGTCATTTTCTGTAAATAGCTCGTAACCACCAAAAGCTTGATAATTTATGGTTTGATCTCCTAAGGTTTGTCGTAATAATTTTAAGCCTTTTATGCGTTTGTTTATTAATTGTAAAACTTCTGCTTCAGTATGTGTATTTAAATCGTCTAAAATTTCGCTTAAGCTACCAAAGCATGCAAATCCTGCGTTTTTAGTACTCGCTCCTTGAGGCAACAGTCCTTTTTCTAAAATTAGAATATTAGCGTTTGGATAGATTTCTTTTAAATACAAAGCGCAATTTAAGCCAACAATACCACTGCCAACAATAGTGAAATCTACGTTGGTTAACCATGATTTTATTTCCCAATAGCTAAAGTTCATTTAAAAACTAATATAAAAGAAAAACTCCGAAATTGCTTTCGGAGTTTTGTTATTATTTGAAAATTATTATTTATTCAACAATAATTTTTTTAGTGATTGTTTTACCTCCGTTATTAACTTTTAACAAGTACATTCCTGATTGTACACTTCCTAAGTTAATTGTCTCATTAAATTGTCCAGAAACATTGTAGTCTTGACTTAAAACAGCTCTTCCTCTAACATCATAAACTTCTAACTTAACATCTTTTGCATTGTTAAATTTGACAGTAAATTGTCCATTATTAGGGTTAGGGAAAATACTTAATCCTGAAAGACTAAATTCTTCAGTGCTTAAGTTTGTTATTGTAGTTGAACATAAATCTATCGACCAACTATTAAGAGTACCTGTATCACCATTGTAAAAATCAGCCATAGCAATTTGCCAATCTCCTAATTGATCAAGACCATTAAAAACACTCAGTGGTGCTGCAGGAGCGTATGTTCCTTGTGTTGGTGTTGCACAGTTTATAGGGTTAGCATTATCATCAAAGGTAACATCAATATTACCATACTGGGCATCATTACAAGATCTAGCCCAAACATTAGTAAATTCCGTTCCGTTTGGATCTGAAACCTGAATTAATAAGTCTCCAACCCATGAGTGTGTTACATCAACAGACACTAAAATTTCATCTACATTGCCTGGGTCAGGAATATTAATTGTATTGAAAATAGGAGTTCCTTGAGTGTTTGCTGCGGGACCATCAGGAATAGGTATGTTAACGTTTCCAGAACTATAAGTTACACATGTTGTATTTATCGAAGCATTGACTTGAAAGTCCTCAGAGTTTATATTAAAAAATATATTTCCAGCACCTTCAACCATTACTCTTGAGTACGGACCGAAAACATTTGGTACTATAATATCATGAGAACCATCATTAGGAACATTTGAAGCTAAAACGGTATCAAAGTTTTGTCCGCCATCAGTAGATAATAAAATATTAACATTTGCTGTATTAATGCCATTAGCTGTTGTTCCTGCAACATCCCAAGTAATTGTTTGAGTTTCTCCTGTTAACCAAGTTACACCTTGCGTGTTTTGTGATGTTACAACAAAAGGACCTGCAGATGCATTTACAGTTGCCGTCATTGCATCTACTGCAGTTTGACCTCCGTTTGGATCATTGTCTCTAACCGTTAATCTAAAGTTAATATTACGATTAATTGAAGATAATTTTTCCCAAGTAGTAGATACACCTCCAAAAGCAACTACTTCTTCTAGTCTTGGGATGTACCTTGTTGGATTGTTTGTTCCTTCAAAAGATCTAACTAATGGACCTGAAAAGTTATTTTCTTCAGGAAGTCCTGCTGCTCCTAAATCATATTGCTCCCAAGTATACGTATGTGAACTTGTTCCATCAATATCCGTTGAACTACCTGTAAGTTTATAAGGTGTTAATGCAGGAATTGTATAATTTGCTCCTGCGTTTGCTGTAGGAGCAGAATTACCTGTTGCTGTTTGTGATGCACAGGTACTATTTCCTGTAGTGATATTTGCCCACATCATTTCTAAGCTTTTTTGATGAAAATATGCATCACTATTTGATTGTACATTTTGAGGAGCACAAATACCCGCATATGCCATAATTGTTGTTCCGCTTCCAGGCTCATATGCACTTGATGCTGTTCGGTTTGATCCAGAACAATTACCTGTACTACCATTAAAAGTATGAGTTGCTCCATATTGATGTCCCATTTCGTGAGCAACATAATCTACATCATAAGGATCTCCTATTGGTGCAGCTGAACCAGTAATACCTCTAGCTTTATTATTAGTACATGGAGAATTTAATTGCGCTAAACCTCCACCACCTGTAGAAAATGTATGACCAATATCATAATTAGAAAAACCAATATTCAAATCTATTACTGTTTGACTTTCATTAATTAATGCACCTGCATTATCATTAGAAAAGCTATCTGAATTTATAAAAATAATATTCTCATTATTAGCAACCAGAGTCATTGTCACAGATAAGTCTCTTTCATAAATAAAATTATTACGATTAATAGTAACAACCATAGCTGCTAATACAGCTGCTTTTCTTGCAGCAACACTATCTCCTGCCGTCAAACCTGCTGCCGACCAATGAAATTGAGCATATTCAATTGTACAAGCTAAAGCTAATCTAAACTCTCTCATAATACCATCGTTAGCATTGAACGTAGTATTAACAGAAGTGTTTTTTGCCTCAATACTAACTTCATCATCTTCAAAATCACAAGTCCAAGTAGTATCTAATCTTGGTAAATCTTTTTTAGAATAAACTATATATTGACCTGCATCTTTAGTATACGGGTCTATAAACTCTAAACCTTTACCAGACACAAATGACATCGTATGAAGTCCTTGAGGTGTTATACTAAACCTCATTGTGTTAGTAGGGTTATCTATACTTTTACCTACATATGTTCTAATATTAGAATATTTTTGCTGAAGTGTTTCTTCCATTACAGAAGCCTCCATTACGCTGTAAGTTTCGAATGTATTATCTGAAGTAGGAAAAGAAACTAATTTTTCTGATATACCAAAAACACCACTCTTTCTATTTGGTGCGTCTGCTAAATATGTTTTTAAAGCCTCTAAATTTAAATTATAAAATTGAGCTTTGGTTGGTTCTGTTTTTCTAAAGTTTAATTGCTTACGAGAAGCATTTTCTTTAGAGGACTCAGTCCAAAAGGAACGACCTTCTTGAGCAAAGATATTTAATGTAAATATCATTAAAACAGCAATTAAGATGTTTTTAAAGTAGTTTTTTCTCATATTTTTTTTAGTTAATTTATTAATTTGTTAAAATTATGAGTATCTTTCTTTTAATCCAAGAAAAGAACGTTAAATATTATGATTTCAAAATGTATAAATTTTTTTTAATTTTTTTATTTGTATTTTCTTGTAAAGTAAATAATACTACTTTAGAAAATAATCAATCAGATAAAAAAGACTTTTTTGAATGCCCTAAAGAAGGGATATGTTCTGTTGAGATTTTAAACAACAAACTAATAAAATTAAAAAAGGATGAGTTTGGTAAATCTTATATAGACTTAGAGGAAAGTTCTAAAACAAATTTATTAAAATTTAGCTATAAAAAACATCCTATTGAGGATACAGCTGATAGTAACTACGAAGAAGTTGTTTTTATTGAAATAAAAGATATTGAAAAAAATATCTCTCTAAAAAACAAAGAATTATTAACCGTAAATGCAGTTTTTGGACGATTGTGTTTTTGCAGAGGAAGTTCTGGTTACTTCCCTATTCAAGAAGGAAATTTAAGTATTAAAAAGGTTTCAAAAAACACTTATAAAATTGATTTTAGTTTTAAAATAAACGAAGTCCCACAAGTAATAACGTTTTTTAGTGAAACTTTTAACTTATAAAAAAAGCGACTTAAATAAGTCGCTTTTTTTTTAATCTTCTTTTGGTTTTTCCATTTTGAAGTCTTCCATAAATTTAGTGGTATAATTACCCGATAAATAATCTGGGTGATCCATTAATTGTCTATGGAATGGTATAGTTGTTTTAATTCCTTCTATTACAAACTCATCTAATGCACGTTTCATTTTATTAATTGCCTCTTCACGTGTTTGTGCAGTAGTAATTAACTTTGCTATCATAGAGTCGTAATTTGGCGGAATACTATAACCAGCATATACATGTGTGTCTAAACGTACACCATGTCCTCCTGGTGCATGAAGTGTAGTGATTTTTCCCGGTGAAGGTCTAAAATCATTATAAGGATCTTCTGCATTAATACGACACTCAATAGAATGTAAATTAGGTGTATAGTTTTTACCAGAAATTGGCACTCCTGCTGCGACTAATATTTGCTCACGTATTAAGTCAAAATCTATTACTTGTTCTGTAATTGGGTGTTCTACTTGTATACGCGTATTCATCTCCATAAAGTAGAAGTTTCTGTGCTTGTCTACAAGAAACTCTACTGTTCCTGCGCCTTCATATTTAATATATTCTGCTGCTTTTACTGCTGCATCACCCATTTTTTTACGTAAAGCGTCTGTCATAAAAGGAGAAGGTACTTCTTCTGTTAACTTTTGGTGACGACGCTGTACAGAGCAATCTCTTTCTGATAAGTGACACGCTTTACCTGTGCTATCTCCTACAACTTGTATCTCAATATGTCTTGGCTCTTCGATAAGCTTTTCTATATACATATCGTCATTTCCAAATGCAGCTTTAGATTCTTGTCTTGCTGAGTCCCAAGCATCTTTTAGGTTTTCTTCTTTCCAAACGGCACGCATACCTTTTCCTCCTCCACCTGCAGAAGCTTTTAGCATAACAGGGTAACCTGTTTCTTTTGCTATTTTTTTACATTCTTCAAAGCTTTCGATGATACCATCACTTCCTGGTACACAAGGTACTCCTGCTGCTTTCATTGTCGCTTTTGCAGAAGCTTTGTCTCCCATTTTATTAATCATTTCTTCAGAAGCACCAATAAATTTAATATCGTGTTCTTCACAAATTTTAGAAAATTTTGCGTTTTCTGATAGGAAACCGTATCCTGGATGTATAGCGTCTGCATTTGTAATTTCTGCAGCAGCTATAATATTTGACATTTTAAGATAAGACTCACTACTTGGTGCTGGTCCTATACAAACAGCTTCGTCAGCAAACTTAACATGTAAGCTATCTTCATCTGCTTTAGAATATACAGCAACAGTTTTTATGCCCATTTCTTTACAGGTTCTAATAACACGTAGTGCTATTTCACCTCTATTGGCAACTAATATTTTTTTAAACATCTTTATTGAATTAGATAATTAGACAATAGGATTATTGATAGTTCGAATTTTTAAGATAAAATTCGGACAGATCTAATAATCTAAATTAAGATGGGTCTACTAAGAAAAGTGGCTGATCAAATTCTACTGGAGAAGCATCATCAACTAATACTTTAACGATTTTACCTGATACTTCAGATTCTATCTCGTTAAATAATTTCATTGCTTCAATGATACATAACACATCTCCTTCTGCGATAGATTGACCTACCTCAACAAATAATGGTTTGTCTGGAGATGGTTTTCTGTAGAATGTTCCTATAATAGGAGATTTTATTGTGATATATTTTGAGTCTTCGGCTGGTGCAGCTGGTGCTTCTGTAGCAACTGGTGCAGGTGCTGCAGCTGGTGCTGGTTGCATTGGCTGTACAGGCATTTGTGCTTGCATTGGCACTTGTTGTACAATTGTAGTTTCTGTATCTGATCCAGTTTTGATTGTTATTTTAACATCATCTGTTTCTAATTTAACCTCACTTGCGCCAGATTTTGCTACAAATTTAATTAAGTTTTGAATGTCTTTTAAATCCATAATTATTAAGTTATTAATTTAAGTTTTAGTTAGTTTAAGAGTTATAAGCCCATTTTAAATAAATTGAGCCCCATGTAAATCCGCCTCCAAAAGCAGCAAAAATTAAGTTATCTCCTTTTTTTAACTTTTTTTCAAAGTCGTATAGTAATAATGGTAATGTTGCTGATGTAGTGTTACCGTATCTGTAGATGTTTTTTAGCACTTTGCTTTCATCAAGATTCATTCTATTTGCTGTTGCATCAATAATACGTAAGTTAGCTTGATGTGGTACTAACCATGAGACATCTTCATGAGATAGGTTATTACGCTGCATAATTTTTTCGCAAACGTCTGCCATATTTGCTACAGCAAATTTAAATACTGTACGTCCTTCTTGGTGTACAAAATGTTGTTTGTTATCTACTGTTTCTTGAGAGGTAGGTAATATAGATCCTCCTGCTTCAATTTTTAAAAATTCTCTACCTGTACCATCACTTCTAAGGTATTCATCTTGAAACCCTAGACCTTCTTCGTTTGGTTCTAATAGAACAGCTCCTGCTCCATCTCCAAAAATGATACATGTAGCACGATCTGTATAATCTATTATAGAAGACATTTTATCTGCTCCTATTAATAATACTTTTTTATATCGTCCTGACTCTATGTAACTTGTTGCTGTAGATAAACCATAAAGAAAACTAGAGCATGCTGCTTGCAAATCGTATGCAAAAGCATTTGTTGCGCCTATTTGTGTGGCAGTATATACTGCTGTAGATGCAACTGGCATATCTGGTGTAGCTGTTGCTACGATAACTAAATCTATTTCTTTTGGGTCTAAATTTCTTTTTTCTAGTAAGTCTTGTGCAGCTTTTATTGCAAGGTAAGAGGTACCTTCGCCTTCTTTTTTAAGAATTCTACGTTCTTTAATTCCTGTTCTTGTGGTAATCCATTCGTCGTTTGTATCTACCATAGTCTCTAAGACTTTGTTTGATAATACAAACTCTGGTACATAAGCACCAACAGCAGTTATTGCAGCAGTAATCTTGCTCATATTTTTATATAATTTGGTCATTAAAAGACCCAAAACGGGACAAAAATGACATAAATTAAGCTAAATTAGTCATTTTTGAACTAATTTGACACAAAGTAAACGTTTTTAACGTAAAGAAAAGCGTTTCATAAAAAAAACGCTCACAAGTGAGCGTTTCTTATATGCGTGCATAATAAATTATGCTACGTTTTCTTCTACTGAGTTGTCTATTAATACTTGACCTCTGTAATATAATTTTCCTTCACTCCAGTGAGCTCTGTGATATAAGTGAGCTTCACCTGTTGTTGGGCAAGTTGCAATTTGTGGCGCAGTTGCTTTGTAATGCGTTCTTCTCTTATCTCTTCTAGTTTTCGAGATTTTTCTCTTAGGATGTGCCATTTTATATTATTATTTATCCGTTAATAGTTTTTTTAATGTATTCCAACGAGGATCAATCTCGTCTTCTTTTTCTTTTTTATCTTTTAATTTTGGACTTAATTCTTCTAACTTTTTGAGTATTTCTGAGTCTAATGTTCCGTCTTCTACTCCTGGATGTACTAGTTTACTTGGTATTGCTAGCACAATAGTTTCGTAAATGTATTGTTGTATGTTTACTTCATACTCACCATGTGGTACTATTAATATATCAATGTTTTCATCGTTATATTCTTCTCCAAACTTTACAACTAAATCAAATGTGTTTGATATTTGTTGGTCATAAGGTTCGTTAGTAACATCACAGTTAACGTTTACATCTCCTGAAACTTCAAAATGAAATTCTAATAAAGTAGATTTTTTATTTAAAGTAACATCTACATTTATATTACTAGAGTTAAACTCATCATAGTCAAAATGATCAAAGAACGTTTGGTCTATTTTATAATCAAAATGATGTTTTCCTTCTTTTAAACCTACAAACTGTATTGTAAATTCTTTTAATTGCTTCATTCTCACATCTATTTTGAGCCTGCAAATATACAAAAATCTTCTTATTTATAAAGACTTATAAACATTTTTTTGTTTATATCTTTTTTTTAGAGAAAGGTAGAGGATTTTTACTTATTTCTGCGTACTCATTTCTGTTATTAAAAATTTTTATTGCCGTAAAAATAGCTTCTTTAAAAGACCCTATATCTGCTTGTCCTTTTTCTGCTATTTCAAAAGCAGTTCCATGATCTGGAGATGTCCTTACCTTGTTTAATCCTGCTGTGTAATTAACACCTTGACCAAACGAGAGTGTTTTAAATGGTATCAAACCTTGATCATGATATGATGCTATTATTGCATCAAAATTTTGGTAATTATTGGAACCAAAAAAGCTATCTGCAGCATATGGTCCAAAGACTAATTTACCTTTTTCTTTAATTTTCTTTAATGCTGGTCGTAAAATTTTATCATCTTCATTACCTATAACTCCATTATCTCCTGTATGTGGATTTATACCTAATACGGCAATTTTTGGTTTATTAATTTTAAAATCCTTAATTAAAGAATCGTGTACTGTATTTATTTTTTCTTCAATTAGTTTTGTTGTTATATGCTTAGATACATCCTTTACAGGTACATGATCTGTTAACAATCCTACTCTTAATCCTCCATTGACCATAAACATAAGACTTTTACCTTCTAACTCTTGATTAAGATAGTCTGTATGTCCAGGAAATTTAAAAGTATCTGATTGTATACTACTTTTATTTATTGGTGCTGTTACAAGCACATCTATTTCGTCACTTTTTAAAGCTTTAGTAGCTTTTTGTAAAGATTTTATAGCATATTCTCCTATGGTTTTATCTTCTTTACCAAAGGATATGTTAACATTTTCTTTCCAGCAGTTAAGCACATTAACTTTACCTATTACTGCTTGATTAATATGATTAATGCCATTAAGGTTTATATCTATTTTGTAATGTTTTTTTACAAAACTTATTGTTTTAATGGAAGCAAAAATTATTGGAGTACAAAAATCTAACATTCTTGCGTCTTCAAAAATCTTTAGAATAATTTCTGAGCCAATCCCGTTTAAATCTCCAATTGAAATTCCTACTTTAATATTTTCTTCTTTCTTCATTAATAAAACTAACTATTGTTTGTAATTTTACCTGCAACAAATTTAACCAAATAATAACGATTACGTTTATGTTTACAGGAATTATTGAAACACTTGGTAAAGTAACCAATCTTGTTACTGAAAAAGATAATTTACATATTACTATTGAAAGCGAAATTACTCATGAGCTAAAAATAGATCAAAGTGTTGCCCATAATGGCGTTTGCTTGACTGTTGTTGCTATTGACAATAACCAGTATACTGTAACAGCCATAAAAGAAACACTTGATAAAACAAATATCGGTAATTTAATTATTGATAGTACCGTAAACCTTGAGCGCGCAATGAAATTAGGTGAAAGACTTGATGGACATATCGTGCAAGGTCATGTAGACCAAACAGCAACTTGTATTGATGTAAAGGAAACTGAAGGCAGTTGGTTATTTACTTTTGAATATGACCCAAAATTAAATAATGTAACTATTGAAAAAGGATCTATAACTGTAAATGGTGTAAGTCTAACAGTTGTAAACTCTCAAAAAAACAGCTTTAGTGTAGCAATTATACCTTACACTTTTGCACATACAAATTTTAAAACTTTTAAAGTTGGAACTGTAGTAAACTTAGAATTTGATGTAATAGGAAAATATGTAAAACGCTTAACCGAACTAAGCGCTTAAGCTTTGTTTGTGTTTTATAACCTTATACACACCATAAATAAGAGCAGCAACAATTAAAAACATAATACCATTATCTACTGGTAAACCAGGTGGCGGTGGTAATGGTGGTGGCGGTGGTGGCGGTGTTTGCGCCTGAGCCAAAATTAGGTTAAAAAACATAAATAACATTAGGGCTATTATTTTTTTATTGAACTTGAGAGAAATTCGGTTGTAAATGTATGAAAAAAAGACTGCTAACAAAATTTTTTAAACAGTTTTTACTTAAAATTTATCTTTTAAGTGCAAATTTTATCGTTAAAATACATATTTAACGATATGATAACGTCCTTTTTATTTAAATACTTTTATCAAAAATATTTAAAACGAAAATAAAAAAAGCTTCACAAAACTGTGAAGCTTTTCAATTTCTAGAAGTGGTCCCACCTGGGCTCGAACCAGGGACTTTCTGATTATGAGTCAGATACTCTAACCAACTGAGTTATAGGACCCGAAATTGGAGTGCAATATTACTACTATTTTTAAAATACTGCAAACCTTTTTTAAATTACTTGATATCTTGACAAAGTTCTATTAAAACTCCGTTAGTTGTTTTTGGGTGTAAAAATGCTACTAACTTATTGTCTGCGCCTTTTTTAGGCGTTTCATTTAAAACTGTAAAACCTTCTTCTTTTAAACGCTTAATTTCTTTTTCAATATCATTAACCGCAAAAGCAATATGATGTATTCCTTCACCTTTTTTTTCTATAAACTTTGCAATTGGACTATCTGGTTTTGTTGCTTCTAAAAGTTCTATTTTGTTTGGTCCAACTTCAAAAAAAGATGTGCTAACGCCTTCACTTTCTACAGCTTCAACTTTATAATGTGGTTTACCAAATAGTTTAGCAAAAAGTTTGTTAGAATCCTCTAAACTCTTAACTGCTATACCAATATGTTCAATTTTTTCCATTTTTTAACGTATTTTAGATCTAATATTTGCTTAAATATGTCTTAAAAGTAATATATTCTTGTAATAACAACTATTTTTGTAGCATGGAAGAAAGTCAAAGACAAAAAAAAATAGCTTCGGTACTTCAACGAGATTTGGTAGATGTACTACAAGGTGCTGCTACTAAAGGCGGGTTAAGAGGTGTAATTATATCGGTATCTAAAGTAAAAGTAACTGCAGATTTAACAGATGCTAAAGTATATTTAAGCATTTTCCCTAACGATAAAGGAAAAGAGTTGCTTGAAGGTATTAAAGCAAACACACCTTTTATAAGACACGAAATTGCGCAACGTACTAAAAATCAATTACGTCGTATGCCTCAATTAATGTTTTATATAGACGACTCTTTAGAATATATTGACAAAATTGAAAAGTCTTTAAAAGGAGAGGATAATCCTATTAAAAACTCAGATTTATTAGGCAAACGAAAAAAATCTTAGTTGAATTTTCCGCTGTACATAGTTAAACGTTATTTACGTTCTAAAAGCAGTAATAATGCTATAAACTTTATAACCATTATTGCAATGGTTGGTATCGTATTAGGATCTGCTTCTTTATTTATTGTACTTTCTGGTTTTGCTGGTTTACGCGAATTTACTTTAGAGTTTACTTCTATAATCGATCCAGATTTAAAAGCAGAAACAACTATTGGTAAATCGTTTACATTGTCTCAACAACAAGCTGAAGATTTAAAGAATATTGAAGGTGTTACTAGTTTTTCAAAAATTATTGAAGAACGTGTTATCGCTACTTTTGATGGCAATAATCATCCTGCTTACATAAAAGGTGTTGATCAAAATTTTAATGAAGTTACTAAAATAGAATCTGTTATTCCTATTGGTGGTTGGATTTATCCAGAAACACCACAATCTGTTGTTGGTTGGACCATTTCTACACATTTAAATGTTGGCGCTAACGACTACGGAAAAAGTATGACGCTTTCTGTACCAAAACCAGGAAAAGGTCAAATCACATCTCAAAATCAAGCTATAAACCAAGTAAAAGTAGTTAATGTTGGTATTTATGATATTAATGAAGAAATAAATAATAAATACATTTTTACATCTTTAGAAACAGCAAAGCAGTTATTAAACTACAACGATAACCAAATTACAAGCATTGAGTTTAAACTGAACGAAAATGCAGATGAAGACACTGTAAAAAATAAAATAGCTTCTGTTTTAGGACCAACTATATTGGTGAAAAATAAAGATCAATTAAACGATGCTATTTATAAGATGTTAAATACCGAAAATCTGGCGGTTTATCTTATTTTCACTTTAGTTTTAATCATTGCGCTTTTCAATATTATTGGCACCATTATAATGGCTATTTTAGATAAGAAAAAGACACTAAACACTTTATATAACTTAGGTGCAAGCGTAAAAGATATTAGAAAAATATTTTTATATCAAGGTATATTAATGACATTAATTGGCGGTATCATTGGACTAATTATTGGTTACACATTAGTGCAATTACAATTATCTTTTAAACTAATTATGATAACGCCTGTTTTACCTTACCCTGTTGCTTTACAATTTAAAAACTTTGTTATTGTAATGCTAACCCTAACAGTTTTAGGCGTCATAGCTTCTAAGATTGCTGCATCTAGAATAAATAGAAATTTAGTAAAAACAGATTAGATTACTCAGTAAACACATAATCACTAAACTGTTCTTCTACTTCATCAAAAGCTGCAAAAACATTAACAGAATGATCACTAGTTACCATTTTTGTTCTGTATTCTTTAAAGTGAGGAATACCTTTAAAGTAATTAGTATAATGACGTCTAGTTTCTAAAACGCCTAAAGTTTCGCCTTTCCAATCTATAGCCATTTGCAAGTGTCTTCTTGCCGCATCTACACGCTCTTGCATAGTTATTGGTCGGTAATGTTCTCCTGTTTCAAAAAAGTGTTTTACTTGTTTAAAAAACCACGGATTACCAATTGTAGCACGACCAATCATACAACCGTCTAAACCGTATTGGTCACGCATTTCCATTGCACGTTCTGGCGTGTTTACGTCTCCGTTTCCAAATACAGGAATATGCATACGTGGATTATTTTTTACCTCAGCAATTGGCTTCCAATCTGCGTTACCTTTATACATTTGCGCACGTGTACGACCATGAATCGCTATTGCTTTACAACCAACGTCTTGTAAGCGTTCTGCAACTTCAACAATCCTAATAGAATCATGATCCCAACCTAGTCTTGTCTTTACGGTAATAGGTATATTGGTACGCTTAACCATTTCGGCAGTTAATTGTTCCATTAAACAAATATCTTTTAAGATACCTGCGCCAGCACCTTTACTAACTACTTTTTTTACTGGACAACCAAAGTTAATATCGATGATATCTGGTTTAGACTCAGAAACAATATCTATGGTTTGTAACATACTATCCATATTAGCTCCAAAAATTTGAATACCAACAGGACGTTCTTTTTCGTAAATATCTAACTTAATAACGCTTTTTGCAGCGTTACGTATTAAACCTTCGCTAGACACAAACTCTGTATATACCACATCTGCACCTTGCTCTTTACATAATTTTCTAAAAGGCGGATCGCTTACGTCTTCCATTGGAGCTAACAACAACGGAAATTCTGGAAGTTCTATATTACCTATTTTTACCACGTTACAATTTTTTGGCAAAATTACATCTTTTTAAATAATTGTAAGACAAAGAAGATTAAACTATATTTATACAAATTAGTTTCTAAATGAAAAAACTCATCATTATTTTTTGCATTATCTTTTTTAGCTGTGGCACACAGAATAGCCAGATTAAATTAAAAACTATAAAAGACAGTGATTTTAGTGTACAGTATCCAAACAATTGGGATAGATTTGGATCTATGGGTTATGTGTTTTTTAGACCTAAAGAATTAAGAAAAATAAGACCTGATTTTGAATTAAATAGCATATCCCTGAGCAAAAATCCTTTCTATATTGAAAAATTTAATGGCGTAGAAAACACTTTAAACGAACATGGCAGAACGTTAAGACGAGGAGAAATTAATAAAGAATATGTACTAACTAAATTACCAGAAGGTTCTAAATATATCTATAAAATTGAATCGACTATTGAGCGACAATCTTTTAAAGAAAAATTTAAACGATTAGAGTTTTTTTATGTTAGAGACTCTAAATTAGACTATATCGAATTTCATATGGAAGAAAAATTATTTGATAAATATTTTGATGATGCCATGTTAATTATAAACTCTTTTGAGCCCAAATAAAAAAGACCTTATAACTTTATGTTACACGGTCTTTTTATGTTAAAAACGTTTTATTAGTAAAGATTGTTTTCTTACTCTAATCGGTCTCTTTCTTTCTTATCTTTGGTACGTTCGTTAGTCTGTAAACTTGTATTACCAAATTTATAGTTAAAACCTAACTTAACATATCTGTTATCTTGGTTATGGAAGTTATAATTGTCTTGTCTACCATATTTAGTGCGTACAGTAAAATCTTGCTTATTAAATAAATCTGCAAAAGCTAAAGACAATGTTGCTTTATCCTTAAATAGCTTTTTACTAATAGACAAATCTGATATTAAACGACCATCTACCGTTTTAAATCCTTGTAAATTTTTACTTGTATAAATAACTGTAAAATTAGCAGATAGGCTTTTGTCTTTTAGTAATGAAAAATCATTACTAAGCACAGAGTAGTTGCTCCATTGATCTTGTTTAACTATTTGATTATCTAAAAAAGCTTCTTCTTGTATGTTATAAAAAGATGTTACAAAATAAACAGACCAGCTATTTAAAACATCAAAATATGTTATAAAATCTAAACCAAAATCGGTTGCTTTACCAATGTTGGTTGGTTGATAGATTAAAATGTTGTTAGTATTGTCTTGAATTGGAATTTCATGTATTTGATCTGATATGTCTTTGTAGTAAAATTCAAATGTATATCTGCTTTTTATAGATGTTCCTAAAACAAATTTGTTGGTAAATGTTGGTTGTAAAATAGGGTTACCTGTTACTATTGTGTTATCATTTAAAAAGAAATTAAACGGATTTAAATCTTGAAAATCTGGTCTGTTAATACTACGTTTATAATTAGTGTATAGATTTATATTTTCTGAAGTTTGCCAACTTAAATTAAGTGTAGGAAACCATTCTAAATAATCTTGGTTATTTAATCCGTTTGTGCTTATAGATTGACCTTCAATATCTGTTTGCTCTACTCTTAATCCTCCTGAAAAACTCCATTTTTCCCAATCTATTTGATAGTCTAAATATGCAGCAAAAATAGACTCATCATATTGATAGGTATCAGAGTTTTGAGTATTAAATGTTGTATTTCCTGTATTTGGATCTATATCAAATTGAGTAATACCACTGTCTGTATTAATTACAGACGTTTTTATTCCTGTAGAAAAAGAAGAGTTGTCACTTAATGAAGTATTGTAATCTATTTGTGATGTTATAATATCTGTTGTTTGATTATTATCTGTTGTAAAAGCAGTGTCAAAATTAGAGTTACTGTTAACAAAATAATACTGAGATTCTACTTGTTGGTGTCTCTTATAGTCATATTTAGTCATATGCACATTAATAGCTAAAGAACTTTCATTTTTAAACTTTTGCACAAAATCTAAATCTACTCCAAGATTATATTTATCATCATTAGAATTATTATTTACATTAAAATTATAATTATTAGTTCCTTGTAAATCATTTACTGTTGTATATCCTCTTGTTAAATAATCAAAATAAGGTAAATACAAAAAGTTAGATGTTAGACTAAGCGTACTTCTTTCACTTAAAAAGTAATCAAAGTTTAAATTTGCATTGTGAGTTTTTGAAGTTGTATTTCTATTTAAAGTAGAATACCAATTTTCTGAAATAGTATTGTTATTATCTAAATAGTTTATTTCGTTAATATTATCTCTGTTAATCTTACTTTGGTTATAATTATAGTTAAGGTTAATATTAACTTTATCGGTTTTGTAAAACTGATTGATTCCTGCATTATACCTAGGAAAAACACCTTGCGTATAATTAGAAAACACATTACCTCTGTAACCTGTTATTAAGTTTTTAGTCATTACTATATCTAAAACAACTCCGCTTTCTGCATCATACTTAGCAGAAGGATTGGTAATAACCTCTACTTTTTGAATGCTATTTGCAGAAGAGTTTTCTAACAACTGTGTTACTTCTGATGCAGATAGTTGCACTTTTCTGCCATTAATAAATACTGTAGGAGTACTGTTTTTAACTGAAATATTTCCGCCTAAAACCAAAACACCTGGTGTGCTTCGTAAGACGTCTAACATTGTACCTTCTACTAAAGAAGTATTTGCAACATTAAACACTAATCTATCTACTTCCTTTTTAAGGGTTGGTTTATTAGCTGTAACAACAACTTCTTCTAAATTTTCTGTACTATCTTTTAAAATAATATTTTTAACAGATGTTGTGTTAGCTATAGTTAAATTTTCAGTATAACTTTCAAAACCTAAAAATGTAGCTTGCAAAATATAAGTCTTAAAGTCTAATCCTGTAATAATAAACTTTCCAGACTCATCTGTACTTGCTCCTTTTACTATAGAATTATCTGATGCATCTGTAACTAAAACGTTAACAAAAGATAGTGGTTGGTTATTTTGATCTACTACTTGACCAGTAATGGTCGCCTCTTGCCCAATAGCATAAAAAGACAGTAAATAGAATAAAATATTGGCTAAGTATTTCATTTAAAAATTAATAGGTCGTGCAAGATAATAATTGTTAATTACTTTTCCTTGTGGGAAAAACCGCAATTTTCAATCATTTACCTTATTAATAAATATATTTAAATCCTTAATAATTACATTATATTTGCAACATCTTTTTTAATGAAGATATTTGGACTATGAAGAACATTAGAAACTTTTGCATTATTGCACATATTGACCACGGTAAAAGTACACTTGCAGATAGGTTACTTGATTACACTGGTTCTGTTACCGAACGCGAAAAACAAGATCAGCTTTTGGATAGCATGGATTTAGAACGTGAACGTGGTATTACAATAAAATCTCACGCCATTCAAATGGATTTTATTCATGAAGGTGAACATTATATACTAAACCTAATTGATACACCTGGTCACGTAGATTTTTCTTATGAAGTTTCTCGTTCTATCGCAGCTTGTGAAGGTGCTTTACTAATCGTAGACGCAGCACAAAGTATACAAGCACAAACTATTTCTAACCTATACTTAGCGTTAGAAAATGACTTAGAAATTATACCTGTTTTAAATAAAGTAGATCTACCAAGTGCTAATCCAGAAGAAGTTACTGATGATATTGTAGATTTATTAGGTTGTGACCCAGAAGAAGTAATTCACGCTAGCGGAAAAACAGGTTTTGGTGTAGACAATATTTTAAAAGCAATTATAGAGCGTATTCCTGCACCAAAAGGTAACGAAGATGAACCTTTACAAGCCTTAATTTTTGACTCGGTTTACAATCCTTTTAGAGGTGTAGAAACTTACTTTAGAGTTATTAATGGTTCTATTAAAAAGAATCAACAAATTAAGTTTATCGCAACAGGAAAAACTTACGGTGCTGATGAGGTTGGTACTTTAAAACTAAAACAGTTACCAAAAAAAGAAATAAAAGCTGGTGATGTAGGTTACGTCATTACTGGTATTAAAGAAGCTAAAGAAGTAAAAGTAGGAGATACCATTACCGATGCTGCTAACCCAACTAAAAATGCAATTGGCGGTTTTGAGGATGTAAAACCAATGGTATTTGCAGGTATTTATCCTGTTGATACTGAAGATTATGAAGAGCTTCGTGCCTCTATGGAAAAACTGCAACTTAACGATGCATCATTAGTATTTCAGCCAGAAAGCTCGGCTGCATTAGGGTTTGGTTTCCGATGTGGGTTTTTAGGAATGTTACACATGGAAATTATCCAAGAACGTCTGGAACGTGAGTTTAACATGACCGTTATTACAACCGTACCAAACGTTAGTTATCATGCGTTTACCAATAAAAATCCAGATGAAATTATTATTGTTAATAACCCATCTGATTTACCAGAACCTTCAACTTTAAATCGTGTTGAAGAACCTTACATTAAAGCTACAATTATTACCAAAGCAGATTTTGTTGGTAATGTAATGAGTTTATGTATTGAAAAACGTGGACAAATTACCAATCAAACTTACTTAACTACCGAGCGTGTTGAGCTTAGTTTTGACATGCCTTTAGCCGAAATTGTTTTTGACTTTTACGATCGTTTAAAAACTGTATCTAAAGGTTATGCCTCTTTTGATTATCATCCAATTGGTATGCGTGCTTCAAAATTAGTACGTGTAGATATATTACTAAACGCACAAAATGTAGATGCGCTTTCGGCTTTAATACATGCAGATAATGCTTATCATATTGGTAAAAAGATGTGTGAAAAGCTAAAAGAATTAATACCACGTCAACAGTTTGATATCCCAATTCAGGCTGCTATTGGAGCAAAAATTATTGCTAGAGAAACTATTAAAGCGTTACGTAAAGATGTAACCGCGAAATGTTACGGTGGAGATATTTCGCGTAAGCGTAAACTTTTAGAAAAGCAGAAAAAAGGTAAAAAACGTATGCGTCAAGTTGGTAATGTAGAAATACCTCAACAAGCATTTATGGCGGTTTTAAAACTAAATGATTAAAACTTAAACCTTATACATATAAAAAAACCTTCAGTTAATGCTGAAGGTTTTTGTTTTTAAGAGCTTTGTACTGTTTCTACTTTTTCGACATCTAAAGGTTTTCCTAGATAGACTAAATGATAGCCTTTTTCGACATCTGTAATTTCGGTATTGTAAGATGAAATAATATGTAGCTCGCCTTCATTATCTTTAATAAATAAAGGAATAATGTCTTTATCATTATTAGTTGTCTTAATTAAGTCGTCTAAATGTTCTTTATCTATTATTTCAATTTCTTGAATGCTAGGGTATTTTCTGGTCACTTCAGATAAAGAATTAAAATCATCTGTATGAGAAAATAAACCTTCCTTTGGGTTATTATTTTTATCTGCCATTTCAGAAGAAGACACTAATCTAAAGGCGCCGTTTTCTCCAAATTGTTTTCCAAATTTGTTAATGGCGTATTTATTTATGTCACTGTTTCCTGTAAGTGCCATTAAATAACCAACGTCATTTAATTCAATATTATCAATTAAAGTTTGAGAATAAATATCGGTATTGATGGCTTCTAAGCCTAACTCTTTAGCTTTATTTATGTTGTTTTGATTACTATCAATAAGTACAACATGTCTTCCGTTAGATTCTAAATAATGTCCGATTAATCTAGATACTTTTGAGGCGCCAACGATTAAAATTCCACCAGATTTTGTTAAAAACACTCCAACCAACTTAGCAAATAAACGCGCTGTTGTGGCATTTAAAAGTACTGTTCCTAATACAATTACAAAGACTAATGGCGTTATATACTCTGCTCCTGCAACACCATTTCGGGCTAACTTTAAACCAAAAAGAGAAGCAATACCTGCAGCAACAATACCGCGAGGACCAACCCAACTGATAAATAGTTTTTCATTCAGTTTTAATTTAGAACCTTGTGTACTTAAAAATACGCCTAAAGGTCTTACCGCAAAAACAACAATTGCGAATAAAATAGCCGTTTTCCAATTATAAATTAATAACAGGTCGCTGTAATTAATATTAGCTGCTAAAAGAATAAATAAAATCGAAATTAATAATACACTTAACGATTCTTTAAAATATAATAAGTCTTTTAAGTAAGGTGATTTTGAATTACCTAAAACCATACCCATAACCACAACTGCTAATAATCCAGACTCGTGTGCAAATGCATCTGAAAGCACAAAAACACCTAAAACTGCTGCTAAAGCAAATACGTTAAGTAAATAATGTGGCACCCATTTTTTATTGATTATAAAGTTCATGGCGTGCGCAAAAGTAAACCCAAATGTAGCACCAAAAAGCACAATTTTACCAAATTCTATTAATGCGGTTTTTGTAAACTCGCCACCAGCATCAACACTAATAAATTCAAAAACTAATACGGCAACTAAAGCACCTATTGGGTCTATTAAAATACCTTCCCATTTTAAGACTGCAGATACGTCTTTTTTAAGTGGAATATTCCTTAAAATAGGCGTAATTACTGTTGGACCAGTAACTATAATTAATCCAGAAAATAGAAAAGAAATTTCCCAACTTAGCCCAAAAATATAATGAGCCGCAATACCAGCACCAAAAAATGTTACAATAGATCCGATAGAAATTAGCTTAGTAATTACAGGACCTACGTTTTTTATTTCTGCCATTTTTAAGGTTAATCCACCTTCAAATAAAATAATACTAATGGCTAAAGACACAAAGTAGAACAAGCTTTCTCCAGGAAATAAGCCTTCTCTTTCATTCCAAATTGGTTCTATCCATTTAGAACCATCGTCTGTTATAAATTCTGCAGCAATTGGACCAACTAGTAATCCTATTAAAATTAAGGGTAAAATCGCTGGGATTTTAAACTTCCATGCTACCCATTGTGCTAATATTCCTAAAATGATTATTCCTGCTAATTCTAACATTTAAACTTGTTTTGCGTGAAAATAGTAATTCTAAAATTTATGCTATAAATTTTAACCCAAATTTAGTCAAATACATCAAAAATTACATTTTTTAATTCTAAGTCAATTTAACAAATAATTTAATTATTCTATTTTTCTTAATAATTCCCTAATAAGACTTAAGCTTTCTTCTATAATTATTAATTTGCAGCAACTTATTAAATCATCTTTCTTTTATGAAATTATATCCAATACAAGCTGGAAATTTTAAATTAGATGGCGGTGCTATGTTTGGTGTAGTCCCAAAATCTTTATGGACCAGAACCAATCCTGCAGATAGTAATAATATGATAGATATTGCTGCGCGTTGTTTATTAATTGAAGACGGTAATCGATTAATTTTAATCGACACAGGAATGGGTAACAAACAAAGTGAAAAGTTTTATGGCTATTACCATCTTTGGGGCGATGATAGTTTAGAAAAATCTTTAGAAACAGCAGGTTTTTCTACAGATGATGTCACAGATGTATTTATGACACATCTTCATTTTGACCATTGTGGCGGAAGCATAAACTATAATAAAGACCGTACTAAATTAGAACCAGCCTTTAAAAATGCGCACTTTTGGAGTAATAAAGACCATTGGAAATGGGCAACACAACCTAACCGTCGTGAAGTTGCTTCATTTTTAAAAGAAAATATTTTACCAATGGAAGAAAGCGGTCACTTAAAATTTACAAGTATTCCGCAAGATGATATTTTAAAAAATTCAGAACTTGGCTTTGACATCTTTTTTGCAGATGGACACACAGACAAGCAAATGATACCAATGATCAATTACAAAGGAAAAACCATTTGCTTTATGGCAGACTTACTTCCTACCGTAGGACATCTGCCTTTACCTTTTGTAATGGGTTATGATACAAGACCATTACTGACGTTAGACGAGAAAGAAAAATTCTTAAACCTAGCGGCAGATAATAATTATTACTTATTTTTGGAACACGATGCACACAACGAAATTATAACCGTACAACATACCGAAAAAGGCGTACGATTAAAAGACACTTACACGTGCAACGATATATTTAATTAACAAAACAAACACAAAGACAAAGCAATGACAATTAATTACAAGCCATTAATCCTGTCTGCATTTGCAGCAGTTGTGCTTTCAAGCTGTGGTGGTAATGCACCAATCCTTTCAACTCCAATTGAAAATATTGACAATACGCCAATTAAAGAAACACCTTTAACAGAAGCAGAAGCACATAATTGGGGACATTTAGATTTAGTAAAAGACACCATTCCTGGGATGAGTGTTGATAAGGCTTACGCCGAAATTATTAAAGGAAAAAAAGGACAACAAATTATTGTTGCTGTAATCGATTCTGGAATTGACATCGAACACGAAGATTTAGATGGAGTAATCTGGACAAACACAGACGAAATACCAGGAAACGGCATTGACGATGATAAAAACGGCTATGTAGACGATATCCATGGATGGAATTTCTTAGGTGATGCATACAACGAAAGATTAGAAATGACGCGTATCGCAGCTAGTGGTAATGCTAGCATACCTAGATATGCTGAAGCTGTTGCAGAACTAGACAAAAAATATCAAGAAGCGCTATCTGGTAAGCAACGTTATGACCAAATTTACGCTCAAGTTTCTGGAGCACACGATGTGTTAACAAAGCATTTTGGTAAAGAAGATTACACTGCAGAAGAAGTTAAAGCAATCAATACAGAAGACCAAGCACTAAAAGATGCTGTTGGTGTTGCTAATTTTATCTACGGAAATGGTTTAACGTCTATGAAAGAAGCTAAAGAACAAATAAAAGGTGGTGTAGAGTATTTTACAGACCAAGTAAACTATAACTTAAATAAAGACTTTAACGGTCGTACAACAGGAGATAATCCAGATGATTTTGATGACAAACCAGGTTACGGAAACAACAACGTAATGCCTTCTGTTAAATCTGAAAGTCACGGTACACACGTTGCTGGTATTATCGCTGCAGAACGTAATAATGGGTTAGGTGCTAACGGTGTTGCAAACAATGTAAAAATCATGTCTTTAAGAGCTGTTCCAAATGGTGACGAGTATGATAAAGATATTGCTAAAGCTATTAGATATGCTGTAGATAACGGTGCAAAAATTATTAACGGTAGCTTTGGTAAAAGCTATTCTCCACATTCTGACTGGGTAAGAGATGCTATTAAATATGCAAGTGATAATAACGTCATCTTTGTTCACGCAGCAGGTAACGACAGTAAAAATGTTGATGAAAAGCCAAACTTTCCAGATGATAATGTAGATTTTGTTGAAATTTCAGATACATACATTCGCGTTGGTGCTTTAGCGCCTAGTTATGGTACAAAGATGATTGCAAGTTTTTCTAACTACGGTCTTAAAAATGTTGATGTATTTGCTCCAGGAGCAAAAGTGTATTCTACAACTCCAGAAAACGAATACGATACTAAAGGCGGAACAAGTATGGCGGCTCCTGCAGTTGCTGGTGTTGCAGCTTTAATCTGGTCTCAATATCCTGACTTAAAAGCTTCTCAAGTAAAACAAATTATCATGAGTTCTGGTTTACCAGTAAAATCTCAGGTAATTGTTGGTGGTGATGCTGATAATATTCAAACTTTATCAGAAATTAGTAAATCTGCAAAAATAGTTAACGCTTACAATGCTTTAATTATGGCATCTCAAGTTGCTAATTAATACATAACAAGATACAAAAAGCCTCAACCCAAAACTGTTGAGGCTTTTTTATTTCAACTAAATTTTTAAAGAATGAAAAAATTACTACTTCTTACCATTGCTTTCGGTTTTTTAACTGCTTGTAGTTCTACAAAACAAGCGGTTTCAACTTCAGAAAGTTCAACTGAAAAAAACTCTACATATTGGCAACAACATGTGGATTATAAAATGGATATTGATATGGATGTTAACAACTATCAATACCAAGGAAAACAAACGTTGGTGTATACAAATAATTCGCCAGACGTTTTAGATAAAGTGTTTTATCATTTATACTTTAATGCGTTTCAACCAGGTAGCGAAATGGATGTGCGTTCTCGTACTATTGAAGATCCAGATTCTAGAGTTGGCGATCGTATAAGTAAATTAAAACCTAACGAGATTGGTTATATCAACGTAAATAGCCTAAAACAAGACGGTAAAAAAATTAATTATGAAACGGTTGGTACTGTTTTAGAAGTAGAGTTAGCTCAACCTATTCAACCAGGACAAAGTGTAACATTTACAATGGATTTTGATGCGCAAGTACCAGTTCAAATTCGTCGTTCTGGTCGTAATAATGCCGAAGGTGTTGCACTTTCTATGACACAATGGTATCCTAAGTTAGCCGAATATGATTTTGAAGGTTGGCATGCAGATCCATACATAGGACGCGAGTTTCATGGTGTTTGGGGAGATTTTGAAGTTAACTTAACCATAGATAAAGATTACATTGTTGGCGGTACTGGTTACTTACAAGGCGAACCTGAAATTAAAGGCAACAAAAAAACTATGCAGTTTTTAGCGCCTAATGTTCATGACTTTACTTGGGCTGCAGATCCGGATTATATTCACGATACTATGCAAGTTCCAAACGGTCCAATGCTTCATTTTTATTACAAAAAAGATTTACCTGCAGATAACTTAAAATATTGGAAAGACTTACAACCTAAAACCGTTGAGTTAATGCAGTATTTTTCTGAAAACGTAGGAAAATATCCGTACGATCAATATTCAGTTATTCAAGGTGGTGATGGCGGTATGGAATACGCTATGTGTACTTTAATTACAGGTAAACGTAGCTTTGGTAGTTTAGTTGGTGTAACAGCACATGAGTTAGCACATACTTGGTTTCAATTTTTATTAGCGACAAACGAAGCTAGACACGAGTGGATGGACGAAGGTTTTACTAGTTACATTAGTGATCATGCTATGAATGTTGTGATGAACGAAGGGAAAGAAATTCCTAACGCAAATGCTTATAGAGGTTATATTTATTTAGCAAAATCTGGTAAAGAAAAACCACAAACTACACATGCAGATCGTTACGAAACTAATATGGCTTATGGTATAACAGCTTACAACAAAGGTTCTGTATTTTTATCTCAATTAGGTTACATAATAGGTGAAGACAATCTTAAAAAAACACTTAAAAAGTACTTTGACGATTTTGCTTTTAAACATCCAACACCTATTGATATTATTAGAACTGCCGAAAAAGTATCAGGTTTAGAATTAGATTGGTACTTAATAGATTGGACACAAACTACTAATACTATTGATTATGCAGTAACTTCTACAGAAGAAAATAATAGCATAACAACAGTAAATTTAGAGCGTAAAGGTTTAATGCCAATGCCTTTAGATATTGAAGTAGAATATACTGACGGAACGTCTGAATGGTATAATATTCCTTTAAGAATAATGAGAGGCGAAAAACCTTTAGCTTCAAACGTAAAAATATTAAACGATTGGGCTTGGGCATATCCAACCTATAGTTTTAGTATAAACAAACCTAAAAGTGCCATAAAAAGCATAAAAATAGATCCAAAACAACTAATGGCAGATGTTGATAAAAGCAACAATACATTAGAGTAAACTATCTATTAAAATGAAATTAAAAGCTTCAACAATTGTTGAAGCTTTTTTTATTCTTAAAACTCTATATTTGAAAAGCTATTCAATAAAAATCAAAATAAAAAATGAAACATTTAGCCTACGTATTAATTCTAGTATTAGCACTTAGTTGTAAAAACAACCAAAAAGAAAAAGTAGATACTAAAGTAGAAAGCACAACACAAAACACTGAAAAAGATGCAGAAACTACAACAAATTTACCTTTTCTAATAGATATTAAAAGCTTAGAAAAAGACACGTCTGCTAATCCAATTGAAACGTTTAAAACAAAAGCAACAAACCTTGCAACCGAAGTTATTAAGCTAAATAAAGACAATATTAAAGATGCTTTAACTAAAGCTAAAGACTTTAAAAATGTAGTCATCACCGTAGATAATCATACCATTGTAAAATTAGATGTTAACGACTGCAAACCTTCTGGAGCTTGGAGCGCTTGCATGCCAAAAGCTGAAGGTTATATTAAAAAAGGAGAATTAGCATATCAAAACGATTATGCTAACAATATTATTGGCTTACCAGACGATCAAGAACGTTTACTATTTTTGTTTGATTAGATAAACTACAATATCTACAAATGTTTGAATTTTCATATCTTAGCTTAAATTATAAGTCTTCAAGACCTTTCTTTTAAAGAAACATGCAGCAAATAGATCAAAAAATAACCGCTATAATTAATCATTTTCAGCTTAATAATTATGCGTTTTCAAAACGTATAGGTGTTACCGGAACAACAATAGATAGTATTGTTAATGGTAGACCTCAACCAGATGGAACTCGTAAAAAAACCAAACCTGGTTATGATGTGTTAAGTGCGATTATAGATCAGTTCAACATCAATCCAGACTACCTTTTTGGTAAAAGTGATGTAATGTTAAAGCAAGATGTAGCTAAAATTCAAACATATTCTGGAATACCAAAAGTAGTTGCAGTTAATCAAAATGATGAAGAAAACGTAGTCTACGTTCCTGTAAAAGCAAGAGCTGGATATTTAGATGGTTACGGAGATAGCGAGTATATCGAGACTTTACCAACGTTTCATATGCCACAACTTACTAATGGAACATACAGGTGTTTTGAAGTACAAGGCAACTCTATGTTTAGCACATTTGCAGATGGCGATTTGGTTTTTGGTCAATATGTAGAAGATTTAAAAGATATTAAAAATGGTCGTGTTTACGTTATTGTCAGTAAAAATGATGGTATTGTTTTAAAACGAATTATCAATAATATTGAAGAAAAAGGAAAACTTATTTTAAAAAGTGATAACACAAACGGAAATTATCCAACATACACCATAAATGCAGAAGACATTATGGAAGTTTGGCACGTCACAATGTTTGCATCAAAACAAATACCAGAACCAATGGATGTTTATGACCGTTTACACGAGCTTGAAAGTAAATTATTACAACTTCAAGAAGCATTAAAAAACTAAATTAATGCGCTACACTTACAATAAAGACGAAAAACTTAAAAGCCAAAAAGCAATTGAGCAATTATTTGCTGAAGGAAAATCTGTTTCGGCATATCCTTTGCGTATGGTCTATTTAGATAACCAATCTCAACTAAAAGTTGGTGTATCTGTAAGTAAACGAAATTTTAAATTAGCGGTACATCGTAATCGTGTAAAACGTTTGCTACGTGAAGGCTACAGACTTAATAAAAATCTGTTAATAGACAATAAGTTAGACCATTACACGCTAATGATTTTATATATTAGTAAAGAAATGCCGGATTTTAAGATTATTGACAAAAAAATGAAGGCATTACTAACTAAATTTAATGACCAAGTTTCTAATATAGAGAAGAATGAAAAAGATATTTAAAAAACGCATTTTAATTCCTGTTTTTGCGTTAACTATTTTTATAACCGGAAGCGCCTTTAAAAGTGATTTTTTCGAAATAGCTAAACAAATCGAAATTTTTACCACGCTTTTTAAAGAGCTTAATATGAATTATGTAGACGAAACTAATCCTGCAGATTTAATGGATAATGCCATTAAAAATATGCTTAACGATTTAGATCCGTATACCAAATTTTATAACGAACAAGATGTAGAAGCAGAGCGTATACGTCGTACAGGAGATTATACTGGCGTTGGTGCAAGAATTAGAACTTTAAAAGATAAATTAGTAGTTGTAGAGCCTTATAAAGATTATCCAGCAGATAAAGCAGGTCTTAAAGCAGGTGACGAAATTATAGAAGTAGACGGTATCAAAGTAGATGGTTATGAAGATGATGCCTCTAACTTATTAAAAGGTGCACCAAATTCAACATTAAAAGTGACTTACAAACGTCAAGGAAAAACCAATACAACGACCTTAACACGTTCTGAAATAGAAATTAATGCTGTACCTCATTTTTCTATGATTAATGAAACTACAGGCTACATTGTACTTCAAAAATTTAATACAAAAGCGTCTATGCAAACCGAGTATGCCTTAAAAGATTTAAAGGCACAAGGCGCAAAAAGCATCATATTAGATTTACGTAATAATCCTGGTGGATTACTTCGCGAAGCCATAAATATTGTTAACCTTTTTGTACCAAAAGGACAATTGGTAGTAACGACAAAATCTAAGGTTAAAAAATACAATAAAACCTATTATACAAAAAACGAGCCTGTAGATACAGAAATACCTGTTGTAGTATTAATTAACGGTCGTAGTGCTTCTGCTTCCGAGATTGTTTCTGGTGCATTACAAGACTTAGATAGAGCTGTAATTGTTGGCGCACGTAGTTTTGGTAAAGGCTTAGTACAGCGACCAAAAAAGCTAACTTACGGTACACAACTTAAAGTTACAATTTCTAGATACTACACGCCTTCAGGACGTTGTATACAATCTTTAGATTACTGGAATCGTGATGAAAACGGTAACGCAGTACGTATAAAACAAGAAAATTATCATGAGTTTAAAACTAAAAACGGACGTAAAGTCTATGATGGTGGCGGTGTTTTTCCTGATGAAGCTTTAGAAACAACAAAAAATTCTGCAATTACAGATGCTATATTAAACAGTCAAGCCATTTTTGATTTTGCAACTCAGTATTATTACAATCATCAAATTGAAGATATTAACAGTTTTAAATTATCTGATACAGATTTTAATGCATTTAAAAATCATTTAAAAAACTCTAGTTTTGAGTTTGAAACCGAAACAGAAAAAGCGCTTAAAAAAGCTTTTGAAGTCTCTAAAACAGAAAATTTAAATGATGATATTCAAAAAGAATACAATGCTTTATTACAACATTTAGACAAAACTAAGACACAAACTGTAGACCAAAATAAAACACAATTAGTTAATCTACTAACTGACGAGATTGTAAAACGTTATGTATATAGAGAAGGACTGTACGACTACTATAAAGTAAATAATCAAGAGATTAAAACAGCAACACAAATATTGGCTAACCCAAGTAAATACAATAGATATTTAAATTAAAATCTAGTAAAAATTTATTATATTTAGTGGTTAAGCAATTTAAAATGAAGTACTTTTTAATCATCTTTCTGTTAATAAACACGTCTATTTTTTCGCAAAGCGAATTAAAACATGATGTGTATTTTAATACTGACGAATATGATGTTCCTTTAACAGAAGAAAACAGACTTCTGCTTTTTATTTCTTCACTAGACACCATTACAATTGATAAAATTTCAATTTATGGATTTTGTGACGATCGTGGTACCAATGATTATAACTTGGAGCTTTCTCAAAACCGAGCAGATGCTATAAAAATGATGTTTGCTGATTATGGTATTGATCAAAACTTAATAACTAATGTAAATGGTAAAGGCGAAATTTTATTAAAAGTTTTAAAAGAAGACGAAGTAAACAAAGTTAGAGGGTTAAATCGTAAAGTAGAAATTATAGTTGAACCAAAAAAGTTAGCTACAAAAGAGCAAAACATAGAAGAAACAGTTATTGATAAAACTTCTAATAAAGACAAAAAAATAACACCTGAAGATATAGCTAATGGCAACATTAAAACAGGTGATAAAATACGATTAGATAAAATTTATTTTAAAACTAATTACAGTTATGTTACTTCAGATTCTAAAAAAACTTTAGAAAAATTAGCTAAAATTTTAGTTGCAAAGAAAAACGTCTATTTTACTATACAAGGTCATGTGTGTTGTACACAAAATAGTCGTGATGCTGTAGATAAAAGAACACAAAAACGTAATTTATCTGTAGCTAGAGCAAAATATATTTATGATTATTTAGCACGTAAAGGTGTAGATAAAAAACGCATGAAATATGTCGGTTTACGTCGTAAATTTCCTCTTGGTGGTGATCCTAAATACGATAGACGTGTAGAAATCTTGATTACCTATATTGCAGATAAAAAATAATTATTATTTATTTTCATAAACCATAGCAATATGTGGTATACCATCTTCTAAATATTGCTCTCCTACTTCAAAAAACTGTAAATTATTATAAAAACGTTTTAAATAGCACTGTGCAGAAATTTTAATATCTGTCGTGTTAAATACATCTTTAATAGTTTTTATAGATGCATCCATTATATCATAACCATACTTGTGTTTACGTTCATTTTCTTTAACTACAACTCTACCAATACTTGCTAATTCAAAATAATCTCCAGGTTTAAAAATTCTTGTATAACCAACTAAAACTTCATCTTTAAAACCTAAAACATGTAGTGCTATTTGATCTTTTCCATCTATATCTTGATATACACAATCTTGCTCTACTACAAAGACTTCACTACGTAATTGTAGTAAATCATACAGTTCTTTTGTAGTTAATTGACTAAATGTTTTTACTTTAATGTTTAGCATAAATTTAATCTTGTACAATTATATCTTTAGGATCTTCCTTTTTGTATTCTGGTTGGATATTAACGTGATTAATATCAAATTCGTCATGTAATAACTGCTCTATTTGCTGTAAAATAGCATCAAATTGCGTGATTGTAATATCTTTATCTAAATCTAAATGTGCTTCTAGATGAAGCTCGTCATCATTCAAATTCCATATATGTACATGATGTAGTTTTTTAATATGATTTATACTATTAACACGTTTTACAACATCTTCTACATTTATATGCGAAGGTGTAAATAACATTAGCATTTTGGTTGAGGTTTTTAACAAAGCGTAACCAACCCAAATTAAGTATAAACCTATTAAAAATGTTAATACGCTATCTATCCAAAATATTTGGTAGTACTTCATTAATAAACCACCAATTAACACGGCAACACTTGCTAACATATCTGTTAATAAGTGTAAGTATGCAGATTTTATATTGATATTGGTTTGAGAATCTTTTCTTAATAATAAGACACTTAATCCATTAAAAATGATAGCTAAAAGAGATAACCAAATAACAAGATTAGACTCTATAGTTTCTGGATTCTGAAAGCGTTTTACAGCTTCAATAATTAATAATATAGCAATTACTATTAATGTTGAAGCATTTATAAATGCTGCTAAAATTTCGGCACGTTTATAACCAAAAGTTTTATTATTAGACGCTTTTTTCTTTGATAATTTTGCAGCAAAATAGCTTACAATTAAAGAAATAACATCTGTAAAATTGTGTAAAGCATCACTAAGTAATGATAAACTACCAGAAACAAAACCACCAATAATCTGTGCTACGGTAATACCAATATTTAAAAGGATAGATATTAAAAGTTTTTTTCCTCTTAAATCATGTGCGTGATTGTGATTATGTGTATGATGGTGCCCCATCTTATTAACATATAGGTATTTTTTCTACTCTATTTTGGTGTCTTCCGCCTTCAAATTTAGTCTCTAAAAATGTATCTACCATAGCAATAGCTTGTTGTAAAGCGGTGTAACGTGCAGGTATACAAATAATATTTGCATTGTTATGTAAACGGGTAAGTTCTGTAATTTCTTTAGTCCAACATACACCAGCTCTTACTTTTTGGTGTTTATTAGCTGTCATAGCTACACCGTTAGCACTTCCACAAATTAAAATACCAAAATCTGCAGCTTCATCTGTAACATCTTTAGCTACAGGATGTACAAAATCTGGATAATCTACACTATCTGATGCATCTGTACCATAATTAATAACTGTAATACCTTTGTCCTCTAAATGCTTTTTTATAGCAAATTTATATTCTGTACCAGCGTGATCGTTACCTATTGAAATTTTCATAATAATTGATGTTGTGTTGTTTAAAGTGCTTCAAAGTTACTAATTGCTTACCATTATTAATAATCTTTATATAGTAACTTATCCATAAATACGTAAAAAAGTTAATAACTCTAATAATTGTTAATTTCTCTATTTTAAGTATTGATTAGTTGTTAATATCTTCTTATTCTTTTTTAAAACTTTTATTTGGATTATTAGCTAAAATTTACAATCCGTAACGTTTAGTTAACAACCAAATTAGTTAACCTTAATTTTTTGTAAACTTATAAGCACTAAAATGTCAATTTTCAACGTCAATTTTATAAGTATTTATTAAAAATCTTTAGTTAATTTAGGTTATAAACAGTTGTTAATAATGTAGTAATTAAGCTTTAAAATCAGAGACTTAATAAGCTAATAAGTTGTTAATAGAAGAAGTCTAACGTAATTTCAAATAAAAACTAAAAAAAGTTATACCGCTATTAACAAGCTATAATAATCATCATTATTTTTTTAAAATTTTAAAAGAAAAGAAATGATATATAATATAAATGTGAATAACGTTTGAAGTCTTTAATTTAACGCTTCCTTAATTCTATTTTAAATTTAAAAATGTAGCTTTGTAAAAACTTAATGACTTTCTCTTCCCACTAATTAAGTTAATTATAAACCGAATTTCACTTAACTTTAGAAATTCAATACATTAAAAAATATAAATGTCAAAGAAGAAAAAGAAAAGGAAACCTAGTCATAATAAGATTTCCAATCTAACAGATACTATTCTAAACATACTTAGAAAAGAACGTAATAAAACCTTTAATTACAAGCAGATAGCAGCTAAATTAGGCGTTAATGATGCTAGTAGTCGTAACCAGATTATAAAAAAACTAGCCCAACTTAAAGCAAAGCAAGAGATTGAAGAAGTAGAACGTGGTAAGTTTAAAGCAGTTGTTACTACCGAGTATCATACTGGTATTTTTGATGCTTCTTCAAGAGGAGCAGGATACGTGATTTGTGATGATTTTGATGAAGATATCTTTATTGCCTCTAACAATGTTAACAAAGCGTTAGATGGTGACGAAGTAGAACTTTACGTCTTTAAACGTCGTAAACGCGGTAAATTAGAAGGCGAAATCACACAAATCATTAAGCGTGCAAAAACGCAATATGTTGGTGTTATACAAATACACGAAAAGAACAATTTTGCATTTGTAGTCCCAGATTCTAACAAAATGACTACAGATATTTTTGTGCCTATTAACAAAATTAATAAAGCCGAAGATGGTGATAAAGTTTTAGTTGAGTTAGTAGATTGGCCAGAAAAAGCAGATTCACCAAACGGTCGTGTAAAAGAAGTGCTTGGTAAACCAGGAGAACACAATACTGAAATCCATGCTATTTTAGCCGAATATGGGTTACCGTACGAATTTCCAAAAGAAGTCGAAGATTTTGCAAATCAAATAGATACCTCTATTAAGCCAGAAGAAATTAAAAAACGTCGCGATATGCGTAAAGATTTAACCTTTACCATAGATCCTAAAGACGCTAAAGATTTTGATGATGCATTATCCTTTAAAGTTTTAGAAAATGGCTTATTTGAGATAGGAATACACATTGCAGACGTATCTCACTATTTAGAAGAAGGTACCATTTTAGATGATGAAGCTTACGAGCGTGCAACATCTGTTTATTTAGTAGATAGAGTAGTGCCAATGCTTCCAGAAATATTAAGTAATGGCGCTTGCTCTTTACGTCCACATGAAGAAAAATATACCTTTTCAGCAGTTTTTAAACTAAATGAAAAAGCCGAAATCAAAGACCAATGGTTTGGTAGAACAGTAACGTATAGTGATGCAAGATTTGCTTATGAAGAAGCGCAAGCTGTTATAGAAAATAACACAGATTTCACGATCACTGAACGCAGTCTGAGTTATATTAAAACCGAAATTCCAGAAGACGTTTCACTTACCGGTAAAACATACAATACACAACCAGATATAGCCGAAGCTATTTTAGTTTTAGACCGATTAGCAAAGAAAATGCGAAGCAAACGTATGCGTTCTGGAGCAATTAGTTTTGATAAAGTTGAAGTAAGATTTACTTTAGATGAACAAGCAAATCCAACAGGCGTTCATTTTAAAACCAGTAAGGATGCTAACAAGTTAATAGAAGAATTTATGCTATTAGCCAATCGTAAAGTATCAGAGTTTGTTTCTAAAATGAAACCATCAAAAACCTTTGTATATCGTGTGCATGACGAGCCAGATGAAAGTAAATTAGCAGCTTTACAAGGTGTAGTTGCTAGATTTGGTCATAAATTAAACTTTAAAAGTCGCGATAATATAGCAGCGTCTTTAAATAAATTATTGTCAGATGTTCAAGGTCAAAAAGAACAAAATTTAGTAGATACCTTGACTATTAGAACCATGTCAAAAGCAGAATATACAACCCATAACATTGGACATTACGGTCTTGCTTTTGATTATTACAGTCATTTTACATCGCCAATTAGACGTTATCCAGATGTCATGGCGCACCGTTTATTACAACGTTATTTAGATGGCGAAAAAAGTGCAAACGAAGAGATTTATGAAGAAAAATGCATGCACTCAAGTAATATGGAATATTTAGCCACAAAAGCCGAACGTGATAGCATAAAATACATGCAAATTAAGTTTATGCAAGATCATCAAGATGAAGAATTTGTAGGCGTAATTTCTGGTGTAACCGATTGGGGAATTTATGTCGAGATTATTGCTAATAAATGCGAAGGAATGGTCCGTATTAGAGATATAAAAGATGATTATTACGAGTTTGATCAAGACCAATTTGCACTTGTTGGACGCGAAACAAAAAACATGTACCAATTAGGAGACGAAGTTGTTGTAAAAGTAAAACAAGCAGATTTGGTAAAACGTCATTTAGATTTTGATTTAATTGGTAAACACGAAGAGTAGATTTTTTTGTCATTCAGAGCTGTCACATTGAGCGTAGTCGAAATGAAAGCGAAGAATCTCAACTATAACTATTAATATTTAGATTCATCAGTCATGCTTCCTTCTGAATGACAATTAAAAATATTAATAGTTCATTCAAAGTCAAACGAAGAATCTATTTTATTTGTAACATTTTATAAATTTAAAGGACTAATTAATAAAATATAAACCATGATTTTAACCACTACAAATACTATAGAAGGCTTTAAAATAATAGAATATAAAGGCATTGTAACTGGTACTTCTTTTGAAATGAAAACAAAGTTTTCTTTTAAAGTCGAAAAAAGTAAAGACATTACAAAAGAGGTAATTAACGAAGCTAAGGAACATGCGTTTCAAGAGTTACAAGACAATGCTAAAAATTTAAATGCTAATGCTGTAGTTGGAATTAGTTTTGATATAGAAACTGTAAATGGCTCTTATTTTTTTGTTTCAGTAGTAGGAACAGCAGTAAATGTTGCATAATTAATCATCGGTTCGAGTGATTTTTTAAGCATTAAAAAATCATATCAAGAACAAAATATTTATAAAACTGTAACACTAATCAAAAAATAGACTCTTAATACAAACAAAACCTTTAATATTATGAAATATTTACTGTCTATTTTAGCTTTAGTTTTTAGCTTAAATACCTTTGCACAAAACCCAAAAAGTCAGCATGTAGGTGACTTTACAACGGTTAAAGTTTTCGATTTAATAAAAGTAAGTCTAGTAAAGTCTGACGAAAATAAAGTGATTATTACTGGTGAAGATGTAGACGATGTGGAAGTAGTAATTAAAAACGATATGTTAAAAATACGCATGGACATAGACCGTATTTTTGATGGTACAAAAACCTTTGTTGCAGTGCATTATAAAGACATAAAAGTTATTGATGCTAATGAAGGATCTAAAATTGTAGGTAACGAGCTTATCACACAAGACACAATCGAATTACGTGCCCAAGAAGGTGCAACAATTATTGCAGGATTAGATGTAAACACAGTAAATGTAAGAGCTGTAACTGGCGGAATTATAGAAACTAGAGGTAAAGCTAACACTCAAAATATTACATTAAATACAGGTGGAATTTACGAAGGAAGAGATTTTCAAACTAAAAATACAAACATAAAAGTAAGAGCTGCAGGAGAAGCAGAAGTAACTGCAAGCGATACTGTAGATGCACGTATTACGGCTGGTGGAGATATTGATATCTATGGTAATCCTAGAACCGTTACTAAAAAGAATACCTTTGGCGGATCTATTACGGTTAAAGATTAATAACTTAATTACAGTTATGTCAGGTTGAGCGCAGTCGAAACCTAAATAAAAAACATAAAGCTTCAGTTTTAAATTGAAGCTTTTTTTATTTCTGTTAATAAGCATTCTATAATCAATAAATAATTTCTTTACTTTGTAAGACAATCCAGCTATACAACATGTTTGACGATATTCTTACTGCAATTCCTTTTGGTATCATACTTTCTTTTACTATTGGACCAGTATTTTTTGTTTTGTTAGAAACTGCTGCAACCAAAGGGTTTAAAAGTGCTTTAATATTTGATGCAGGAGTAATTCTAGCAGATATTTTATTTATTGTAGTTGCATTTTTTAGTACCGAAAAATTGGTAGGTAAAATAGAAAAAGATCCTAATTTTTTAATTTTTGGTGGTGTTTTATTAGCCATTTATGGCTTTATTTCATTTATAAAAACATCAAAATCGTTTAGAGAAATAGTAAGAGAATATCATAAAGTAGAAATTAAAAAAGGCTATGGTAAATTATTCTTAAAAGGCTTTTTGCTCAACTTTATTAACATTGGTGTACTGTTAGGTTGGGTAGCTTTTATTGTAATTGCTAATTCTATAACCACGTCTAAAAATGGTGTAATTGTCTTTATTAGTACCATGTTAATAACTTACTTTTTAGCAGATTTAGTAAAAATTACAGCTGCAAAAGCTTTAAAAAATAAGCTCACACCAAGACTTATTTACAAGACTAAAAAGATTGTAGCTTTAGTAATATTAGGCTTTGGCGTGCTATTACTAGTCCAAGGTTTCTTCCCAAAAGAAAAAGAATTACTTAAAGAAAAAATAGAACAGATTAATCCTTTGGATTAGAATTTTAAAAAAAAGCAACGTCATTTCGATAGATTTGAGAGGTACGAACAAATTGTATCGAGAAGTAGTTGCATTAAAAGTCCTCGATACAACACTCCTTTGTCGTGTCACTCGAACTGACGTAATTAATTAGACGTAATTAATTAGAAACAAAAAAAGCTTCCAGATTTTCTGAAAGCTTTTAGAGGCGTCTAGCGGATTCGAACCGCTGTACAAGGTTTTGCAGACCTCTGCCTAGCCACTCGGCCAAGACGCCAATTATAATTGGACAGCAAATGTAAAAAAAATAAACTTTTTACACTATTTCTTGAAGTTTTTTCTTTTGTCACTCATAACAATTGTTACTTGCTCTACATCGCCACCAATTGGCGGATTTATTTTACTAACACTAACTGTTGCTTTTTTAATCATTTGATCTTCAGTAAAAATTCGGTTTAAAATACGTCGTGCAACATGCTCTAAAAGTGCGCTTGGTACTTTCATTTCTTCAAAAATAATTCGGTTTAAAAACACGTAATCTACCGTATCTTTCAGTTGATCTGTCTTTGCACTATGCTGTAAATTGGCTGTAATTTCTAAATCCACACGATAATCACTACCAATAGCAGTTTCTTCTTTTAAACAACCGTGATGCGCAAATACTCTAATATTTTCAACTTTAATTTTTCCCATTTCAATAAAATTTCAGCAAAAATACCTAAAAATTTTACGTGCTCTATTTTTAAAGGAAAGAACAATTCATTTCAACTAAAAAATAACTAATTTTACACTTTATTATTAAAGTAGATTAATAGCAGTAATCACTTAAAAATAAACCTAATTACATGTCTGAAGAAACAAAATCACTCAATTTTATTGAGCATATTATAGAAGAAGATTTAGCTAATGGATTAGCTAAGGATAAATTACGTTTTCGTTTTCCGCCAGAACCTAATGGCTATTTGCACATTGGTCATACCAAAGCTATTGGTATTAGTTTTGGTTTAGGATTAAAGTACAATGCGCCTGTTAATCTTAGATTTGACGATACTAACCCAGCAAAAGAAGAGCAAGAATATGTAGATGCCATTAAAAAAGATGTGGCTTGGTTAGGTTACCAATGGGAAAACGAGCTGTATTCTTCAGATTATTTTCAACAGTTATACGATTGGGCTGTACAATTAATTAAAGACGGAAAGGCGTATGTAGATAGCCAATCTTCTGAAGCGATGGCAGAACAAAAAGGAACACCAACACAACCTGGTATAGATGGTCCTTATCGTAACCGATCTGTAGAAGAAAATTTAGACCTTTTTGAACGCATGAAAAATGGCGAATTCAATGAAGGTGAACATATTTTACGTGCTAAAATAGACATGCAACATCCTAATATGTTAATGCGTGATCCTATTATGTACCGTATTTTAAAGAAACATCATCATCGTACTGGTAACGATTGGTGCATTTATCCAATGTACGATTGGACGCATGGCGAAAGCGATTATATCGAGCAAATTAGTCACAGTTTATGTTCTTTAGAATTTAAACCACATAGAGAGCTTTACGATTGGTTTAAAGAGCAAGTTTACGATTATGCTAAGGAAACCTATCCAATGCAGCCAAAACAGCGCGAATTTGCGCGTTTAAACCTTTCTTATACCATTATGAGTAAACGTAAGTTGCTTAAATTGGTAGAAGAGAAGGTAGTTTCGGGTTGGGACGATCCGCGTATGCCAACCATTTCTGGTTTACGACGTAGAGGTTATACACCAAATTCAATAAGACAATTTATAGAAAAAGTAGGTGTTGCAAAGCGCGAAAACGTGATCGATGTTGCGCTTTTAGAATTCTGCGTACGTGAGGATTTAAATAAAACTGCACCACGTGTTATGGCGGTTTTAGATCCTTTAAAAGCGGTCATTACTAATTATCCAGACGATAAAGAAGAATGGTTAGATGCCGAAAATAATCCAGAAGACGATAGTGCTGGATCTAGAAAAGTACCTTTTTCTAAAGAAATATATATTGAAAAAGAAGATTTTAAAGAAGAAGCAGGAAGTAAGTTTTTTAGATTAAAATTAGGTGGCGAAGTACGTTTAAAAAATGCTTATATTATTAAAGCTGAAAACGTTGTAAAAGATGCTGAAGGAAATATTACCGAAGTACATTGTACTTACGATACAGATACCTCTAAAAAAGTAAAAGGAACGTTACATTGGGTTTCTATTAAACATGCTGTAAAAGCTGAAGTTAGAGAATATGATAGGCTGTTTATGGACGAAGCGCCAGATAGTCATGATGGTAAAGATTTTATGGAATTTTTAAATCCAAATTCTTTAAACATCATCAATGCATTTGTAGAGCCAAGTTTAACAGAAGCTAAAGTAGGAGAGCAGTTTCAGTTTCAACGTTTAGGGTATTTTAATGTGGATGACGATTCTAAATCTGACGCCTTAGTATTCAATAAAACTGTTGGTTTACGTGATAGTTGGGCAAAACAAGCACCAAAACAAAACCAGATTCAGCCTCAAAAGCAAACTAATAATCGTCCTGCAATAGAGCAAATAAAGTCTTTTGGTAAAAAGTATGATAGACTACCAGATGATGCTAGAGCAAAAGCAAAAGCAGAAATCTTAGAATTAGCCAAAGACGTATCTTATGAAGATGTAGAGCCACTTTTTAATACTTCTAAAAAGAAAAGTGGTACGCGTATTATTACAATGATCACACTTGGTGTTTTACTTAAAAATGGTTTAGAAAAAAACGAAGCTATTAATGAGTTTATAAATACAGCATTAGAAGACAAAAACAAGTTGTTGGTAGAAGAAGCGCAACAGTTAGCTTAATATAAAACACAAACTAAAACCCGCTAAGTTTTACTTAGCGGGTTTTTATATATATAAATTTTAACAACCATTTAGTATATAATCTTTTGATTTATAAGTGATTTGAATTATTTTGAATGGATAACTTAAATCAAAAATAAAATGGACGCAATACAAGAATTATTAAGTAAAATTACAGCTAAGACAAGAGAAATAGAAGAAGATTATCCAGAGTTACAAAAGTACTTAGACGAGCAACGTATTACATTACCAAAGGATAATAACGAAACACATATTGATAAACAATCTTTAGAAGATTATCTAAATTCTTTACAGAGTTTGATAGATAATTATGAGAAAGAAAATAAATAAAAAAAGCCTCTTAATAGAGGCTTTTTTTGTGTTTACTATTTTAGATTTTACTCTTCTTCTTTTTTGCGTTTAGCTTCTTTCATAGCTTCACCAATTTGGTTACTTGCGGTAAAACTTGCAACCATTTCGTTTAGCATATTACTTCCAGCTTGTGGCGCATTTGGTAATAAGATTAAGTTACTATTAGTTTCTTCACCTAATGATTGTAGCGTATCGTAATGCTGCGTTACAACTATTAATGCAGATGCTTCTTGACTATTAATACCAACACGGTTTAAAACTTCTACAGACTCTTCTAATCCACGTGCAATCTCGCGTCTTTGATCTGCAATACCTTGACCTTGTAAACGTTTACTTTCAGCTTCAGCTTTAGCTTTTTCAACAATTAAAATACGTTGTGCATCACCTTCATATTGTGCAGCAGTTTTTTCACGTTCTGCAGCATTAATACGGTTCATTGCAGCTTTTACTTGTGCATCAGGATCTATATCTGTTACAAGAGTTTTAATAATGTCAAATCCATAGTCTAACATCGCGTCGTTTAGCTCAGCTTTCACCGCTAATGCAATATCATCTTTTTTAACAAAAACGTCATCTAATTTCATCTTAGGTACTTCTGCACGTACCACATCAAATACATAACTTGTAATTTGCTCATGCGGATAATCTAACTTATAAAACGCATCGTACACTTTTTGACTTAACACACGGTATTGTACAGAAACTTTAAGTCTAACAAATACATCGTCTAATGTTTTAGTTTCTACAATGACATCTAATTGCTGAATTTTTAAGCTTAATCGACCAGCAATTTTATCTATTAAAGGAATTTTTAAGTGAAGACCAGATTGTCTTATACTATGAAATTTACCAAAGCGTTCTATAATTACTGCAGTTTGTTGTTTAACAACAAAAAATGCTGAAATTAAAATGATTAGTCCTAAGACTACAATAGGAATTAAAAAAGGCATAATTAATGGTTTTTGGTTTTACTTTATTGATTACTAATTTAAGTTATATTTGTTCACTAATCTATATTATTAGTAATGAAAAAATTTAAACTTTATCTATTAGTAGCAATTTGTAGTCTATTTGTTACATTTTCTTTTGCACAAAGAAGTTCTTACAACATAAAAAACGGATTTGCTCTTGGTGGTGGATTAACTCAGTTTGATATTATTACTGATAATTTTGAAACTAAAAGTAATACAGGTTGGTTAGCACATATGTCTGCAACGGTAGATATTCCTCATAAATGGTACAATGTAAGTTATGGTATGCAATTATCTGAAAATAGCATGAGTGTAAACGGATTTGCATCTGCTTTAAGCAATAATTTTAAGCCTATAGATTACAAGATTTTAACTGCTCAAGTTGTTTTTTTAATACATGCAAAATTAGCTGGACCATATTTAACTTTAGATTTTGGACCAGTTTTACAGTACAATAGTGATTTAGAATTTGATGATGAAGGTCAAGAAGATTGGTTTGTTGCAGAGTTTGATAGTTTATTGGCTAAAGATTTTGTAGATCTTACTAATTTTAATGTGAATGGTGCGATTGGATTAACCGCAGGTTTTGAAAACTTTAAAATAAGAGGACAATATATCTATGGTTTTACTAATATACTTGGTGATTTAAATGATTCTAATGCTGCTAATTTTACTAATAAAAAATTTAAAGGAAATCAAAGCATGTTAACCATAGCTTTATTGATAACGTTTTAAAATTTATACCAAATAAATTAATTAAAAAAGCCTCTAAATATTAGAGGCTTTTTTGTTTATGTATTATTCTATTGTGTATCATAAAAAAATTCGTCAATTCGAGTGGATTTTACGATTGAAAATGAGTAAAATCAGTATCGAGAATAGAATTTTTTAATCCAAACAAGTTCTCGATACAATTTTTCGTTCCTCAAAATCACTCGAACTGACGTTTTATTATAAAATTGAAATCAAAATGTACAAAGGGTTTGATTAATATTTTAACCTATTTTTTCAATTAAATTATCAATACGTTTAACAGTTTCGTTTTTACCAATCATGTACATGATGTCAAAAACATCTGGTCCTTGTAATGCACCAACTAAGGCTAAACGTAGTGGCATCATCACTTTACCAAAACCAATGTCGTTAGACGTAATCCAACCTTTTACATCGTTTTGAAGTGTCTCAACTTCAAAATTTTCAATATTATTTATGATAGATTTTACGTCTGTCATTATAGATTTTGTATCGTCTTTAATGGCTTTTTTAAAAGCTTTTTCGTCATATTCTGTTGGAGCTACAAAGAAGAAATTACTTAAATCCCAAAAGTCGTTTACAAACGTAGCACGTTCTTTAATTAACCCAACAACCATTGATATGTAATTAACATCTATGTCATAATCACCTAGATCATCTGAATTTAATGTTACATTTCTATCAACGATTGGTTTAAAAGCTTCAGCTAAATTATCATTACTTTGTTCTTGCATGTAATGGTGATTAAACCATTTAATTTTATCTGGATCAAAACGTGCTCCGGCTTTATTCACTTTAGATAAATCAAACGCTTCTATAAGTTCTTCTAAACTAAAAATTTCTTGTTCTGTTCCAGGATTCCATCCTAAAAAGGCTAAAAAGTTAACAACAGCTTCAGCAAAATATCCATCTTCTTTATAACCTTTTGAAACATCACCTTCTGGAGATATATATTCTAAAGGAAATACAGGAAATCCTAATTTATCGCCATCACGTTTACTTAATTTTCCTTTTCCTGTTGGTTTTAGGATTAACGGTAAATGAGCAAATTCTGGTGCTTCCCAACCAAAAGCATCGTATAATTGGTAATGTAAAGCAAGACTTGGTAGCCATTCTTCACCTCTAATTACGTGCGTAATTTCCATTAAATGGTCATCAACAATATTAGCTAGGTGATAAGTTGGCATTCCGTCTGCTTTAAACAAAACTTTATCATCTAAAATGTTGGTATCAATTTTAATATCACCACGAATAATATCTTTAAGATGAAGTGTTTGATCCTGCGGACTTTTAAATCGAATTACATAATCTTCACCAGCATCTAATTTAGCTTGCACGTCTTCCGCGCTAAGCGATAAAGAGTTGCTTAATTTTTCTCTGTTATGCCAATTGTAGATAAACGTTTTTCCTTTAGCTTCATGGTCTTTTCTGTGTGCATCAAGTGCTTCTGCAGTATCAAATGCGTAATAGGCATGACCACTTTTAATTAATTGATCGGCATATTGTTTGTATAAGTCTTTACGTTCACTTTGTCTGTATGGACCAAATTTTTCATTTTTATTTGGACCTTCATCAAACGGAATATTACACCAATTTAAACTATCTATAATGTATTGTTCTGCACCTTCTACATAACGGTTTTGGTCTGTATCTTCTATACGTAGCACAAAAGTACCGTTGTATTTTTTTGCAAATAAATAATTAAATAATGCGGTACGTACGCCGCCAATATGTAAAGGTCCTGTAGGACTTGGTGCAAAACGCACTCTAACTTGTTTTGACATTTCTTTTGGTTTGAAAGTGCAAAGATAGAATAGAGTAGAAGAAACACAAAGAACTATTTAAAAACAAGTTTTAAGCGCCTTTAACAGACATAAAAAAATAAAAACTGTATTTTAGTAAGTTAATTAAAACGATGGCTTTGAATAACTTCAATATCATACAAACCAAATTAGAACAATTTATTAGAAAATATTACACTAATGAGTTGATTAAAGGCGCTATCCTGTTTTTTAGTATTGGCTTGTTATATCTTATTATTACGTTACTAATTGAATATTTTCTGTGGTTAAATTCTGGTTTACGTACAGTTTTATTTTGGTTGTTTATTGCAGTTGAGGTTGGCTTGTTTATCAAATTTATTGCATTGCCTTTAGCCAAGTTATTTAAACTTCAAAAAGGTATTAACTATAAACAAGCATCGGCGATTATTGGTAATCATTTTCCTGAAGTTAATGATAAGTTACTTAATGTACTTCAACTAAAAGAAACTAACGATAACAGCGAATTACTTCTAGCCAGCATCGATCAAAAAGCTGAAGAATTAAGCCCAATTCCTTTCAATTTTGCGATTAATTTTAAACACAACACTAAATATTTAAAATACGCTGTTATTCCTATTGCTATTTTATTATTTAGCTTTGTTTTAGGTAAAACTAATTGGTTTACAGATAGTTATAAAAGAGTAGTAAATTATCAAACTGCTTATGAGCCGCCAGCACCTTTCAGTTTTTTTGTTATAAATGAAAGCTTGCAAACCGAAGAAAACAAAACCTTCAGGTTATTTGTACAAACCGAAGGAGATGTTGTTCCGGAAGATGCACAAATCAATTTTAACGATCAGTCATACTTTTTGCAACAACGTCAACCAGGTACTTTTGAGTATGTTTTTGAGCAACCAAAACAAGACATTACTTTTAATTTATCTGCTAATGGTGTTAACTCAAAACCATATACATTACATGTTGTAGAAGTCCCAACATTGTTAAATTTTCAGATGGTTTTAAATTATCCAAACTATACCAACAAACGTAACGAAGTTTTAAAAGGTATTGGTAATGCAGTTGTACCACAAGGCACACAAATTACTTGGCAACTTAACACCAAAGCAACCGATCAAGTCGATTTAATTAGTATAGATACTTTAGCGTTTACTACAGAAGAAAATGGTGTTTTTAAAGCCTCTAAACGCGTTTATAATAATTTAGACTATAACATTAGCACAAGTAATAAAAACCTTAAAAATTACGAGAATTTAGCGTATAGTATTTCGGTTATTAAAGATCAATATCCAGAACTTAAAATTGAATCTAAAACAGATAGCTTAGACCAACAAACTTTGTATTTTAAAGGTCAAGTTAGTGACGATTATGGCTTATCTAAATTACAATTTGTCTATTATCCTTCAGAAAACGAAACTAATAAAACTGTAAAAAATATACCAATTTCATCTTCTAATTTTGATGAGTTTTTAACTGCTTTCCCAAATAATTTAGATATAGAAGCCGGTATACCTTACGAGTTGTATTTTGAAGTTTTTGATAACGATGCGGTAAATAAAAACAAAAGCACAAAAAGTTCTGTGTTTACATACAGAAAGCGTACTAAAGACGAAGAAGAACAAAAGCAACTTAACGAGCAAAATGAAACTATAAAAGATCTTAATAAATCTCTTGAAAATTTTGAAAAACAAGAAGAACAACTTAAAGAAATTTCAAAAACTCAAAAAGAAAAATCAGAACTAAATTATAATGATAAAAAGAAGCTAGAGAATTTCTTGAAGCGTCAAAAGCAACAAGAAGAAATGATGAAGCAATTCAATAAAAAGCTTCAAAATAATTTAGAAGAATTTCAAAAGGAAAATAAAAAAGAAGATCCGTTTAAAGAAAAATTGCAAGAGCGATTAAAAGAGAATGAAGAGCAATTAAAAAAAGATGAAAAGCTACTTGAAGAATTAGAAAAGCTTAAAGAAAAATTTAAAAAAGAAGAATTTACAGAGAAGTTAGATAATCTTGCAAAACAGGCTAAAAACCAAAAGCGTAGTATGGAACAATTATTAGAATTGACCAAGCGTTACTACGTGTCTAAAAAGATGGAAAAAATTAGTGACGAGCTTGATAACTTAGCCAAAGAACAAGATAAATTAGCTAACGAAGATCCAGAAAAAAACACAAAAGAGAAACAAGACGAACTAAATAAAAAGTTTGAAGACATCCAGAAACAGTTAGAAAATTTAGAAAAAGAAAATAAGCAATTAAAGTCTCCAATGGATGTTCCACGAAATAAAAATGCAGAAGAGAATATTAAAGAAGATCAACAACAGGCAAGTGAAGATTTAGAAAAAAAAGAACAATCTACAGATCAAAAACAAAAGCAGGATAAACAAAATTCTGCAAAACAGAATCAAAAAAATGCAGCTCAAAAAATGAAACAGATGAGTATGAGTATGCAAATGCAAATGTCTTCAGGTAGTAAAAAACAATTGCAAGAAGATATAGAAATGCTTAGACAAATCATTGATAATTTAGTCGTATTTTCTTTTGATGAAGAAGACTTAATGAACAAGTTTAAAAGTATAGAAGTCAACCATAATGAATATGCTAAGTACTTAAAAAAGCAATACGATTTACGCACACATTTTGAGCACGTAGACGATAGTTTATTTGCAATATCCTTAAGACAACCACAATTTTCAGAACAAATCAATAAAGAAATTAATGATGTGTATTTTAATATTGATAAAGCATTAGATCAGTTATCAGAAAATCAATTATATCAAGGTGTATCTTCACAACAATATGCGTTAACGTCTGCTAATAATCTAGCTAATTTTTTAAGTGCTGCTTTAGATAATATGCAAAACCAAATGGGTATGCCATCTCCAGGTCAAGGAGAAGGCGATATGCCACTTCCAGATATTATAATAAGTCAAGAAGAATTGGCTAAAAAAATGGAAGAAGCAATGAAAAAAGGCGAAAAAGGTAAAGACGGACAACAAGGTCAGCAAGGCGAACAAAAGTCTGGCAAAGATGGAAAAAATGAAGGTGATCAGAAAGGAGAGAATGAAGGTAATCAAGGTAAAGAAGGAGATAAAGGAAACAAAGGAGAAAAAGGTAAAAACGGTGAAGAAGGCGGTAAAGATGGTGACGGACAAGGACAAGGCGGAAGTCAACAAGGAGAAGGAGACTTTAATGAACAGATGAATGCCGAATTATTTAAAATTTATCAAGAACAACAATTATTACGTCAACAACTAGAACAACGTTTAGAGAAAGATGGTTTAAGAGGAAATGGTGACGCCAAAAAACTTTTAAATGATATGGAAGATGTAGAATTAAAATTAATCAATGAAGGCTTTACTAATGAAACTTTAACTAAAATGATGGAATTAAAACATCAATTACTAAAGTTAGAAAACGCAACTTTTCAACAAGGACAAGATTCAAAACGCGAATCTCAAACCAATAACAAAACATTTTCTAATACAACTAACAATCAGATAGACAAAGCAAAACAATATTTTAATACTACCGAAATATTGAATAAACAAAGCTTACCTTTGCAGCAAATTTATAAGCAAAAAGTACAAGAATATTTCAAACAAAAAAATGATTAGTTTTAATTACGAAACCGATTTTAAGCTATTAGATGAAGCTAAAATTTCTAATTGGATATCAAAAATTATAGAGCATCATAATTGCAAAAAAGAAGAAATAAGTTATGTGTTTTGTGACGATGAATATTTATATCGATTAAATGTTCAGTATTTAAATCACGATACCTTAACAGATATTATAAGTTTTGATTATTCAATAGGAAAAACTATATCTGGAGATATTTTTATTTCTGTTGAAAGGGTAGAAGATAACGCTAAAGATTTTGATGTAGATTTTAATACAGAACTACATCGTGTAATCATACACGGTATTTTGCACTATTGTGGTTTTAAAGATAAGACCGAAGGTGATGCCAAACTAATGCGAGCTAAAGAGGACGAAGCACTTTTGATATTAAAAGAAATGTCATAGTTTGTTGTATTTTTGCACGCCAAATTTAAGTCGAATTTTAAAAACGTTCCACGTGGAACAATCAAAATATTATGTTTAACGAAGTTTACGATGTAATAGTTGTTGGTGCAGGACATGCTGGTAGCGAAGCTGCAGCTGCAGCTGCTAATATGGGTAGTAAAACCTTATTAGTGACTATGAATTTGCAAAACATTGCTCAAATGTCTTGTAATCCTGCAATGGGAGGAATTGCAAAAGGACAAATTGTAAGAGAGATAGATGCGCTTGGTGGCTATTCTGGTATTGTTAGTGATACATCTGCAATTCAATTTAAAATGTTGAACAAATCTAAAGGTCCTGCAATGTGGAGTCCAAGGGTACAAAGCGATCGTATGCGCTTTGCAGAAGACTGGAGATTGATGTTAGAAAACACACCTAACTTAGATTTTTATCAAGAAATGGTTAGAGGTCTTTTAGTCAATAATGGAAAGGTTGAAGGTGTAGTTACGTCGCTTGGAATTGAAATAAAAGCAAAGTCTATTGTACTAACTAACGGAACATTTTTAAATGGCTTAATTCATATTGGAGATAAAAATTTTGGTGGTGGTAGAGCAGGAGAAAAAGCAGCAACAGGTATAACAGAACAGTTGGTAGATTTAGGTTTTGAATCTGGTAGAATGAAAACAGGAACACCTCCAAGAGTTGATGGAAGATCTTTAGACTTTTCTAAAATGATTGAACAACCTGGTGATGAAAATCCTGATAAATTTTCTTATTTAGATATCACAAAACCACTAACGCAACAACGTAGTTGTCATCTTGCTTATACAAGTGAAAAAGTGCATGATTTATTAAGAGATGGTTTTGATCGCTCACCAATGTTTAATGGTCGAATAAAAAGCTTAGGTCCTAGATATTGTCCTTCAATAGAAGATAAAATTAACCGTTTTGCAGATAAAGATAGACATCAATTATTTGTAGAACCTGAAGGTTGGAATACAGTTGAATATTATATAAATGGCTTTTCAACTTCATTACCAGAAGATGTACAATTTAAAGCTCTACGCTCTGTAGAAGGGTTTGAAAATGTTAAATTCTTTAGACCTGGTTATGCTATAGAGTATGATTATTTTCCGCCTACACAATTAAAACATACTTTAGAAACTAAGTTGGTAAGTGGACTATTTTTTGCTGGTCAAATTAACGGGACAACCGGTTATGAAGAAGCAGCATCTCAAGGATTAATGGCTGGTATCAATGCAGCTTTAAAAGTTCAAGAAAGAGATGAGTTTATCTTAAAAAGAGACGAAGCTTACATAGGTGTTTTAATAGACGATTTAATTACAAAAGGTACAAAAGAGCCGTATCGTATGTTTACTTCTCGAGCAGAATATAGAACATTATTACGTCAAGACAATGCCGATTTAAGATTAACACCAAAAGGATATGAGCTTGGTTTAGCATCTGAAAAACGTTTGAAACGTATGGAAGAAAAACATGAACAAGCAGAAAAGTTTGTAGAGTTTTTTCAAAATACTAGTGTGACTACAGGAGAAATAAATCCGATTTTAGAGTCTAAAAATTCTTCATTAATGAAACAGCAAGATAAGATGTTTAAGATTTTTGCTAGACCAAATATTGATATTGAAGACATGAAAAAAATCGAGTCTGTTTCAAATTACATCGAAGAACATAATCTAGATAATGAGATTATAGAACAGACCGAAATACAAGTAAAATATTCAGGATATATAGCTAAAGAAAAAAATAACGCAGATAAACTAACGCGTCTAGAAAATATCAGAATACCAGATAATTTTGATTACTCAAAACTTAAATCGATGAGTATGGAGGCAAGGGAAAAATTAAATAAAATTCAGCCTGTAACCATATCTCAAGCATCTAGAGTAAGTGGTGTTTCTCCTGCAGATATTTCTGTTTTATTGGTGTATTTGGGACGATAAATTTTAAACGTTCCACGTGGAACGTTTATTTTTTTTAGTTTCAATTCTTCCCTTTTTTTTGATTAGATTTTAATTTATGAGTAAAGAAAAAACACAATTATATATAAAAGATCATTCCGTTTCTGGTGAAATGTTTCAATTAAAAAAGAATGAAAAATATGGTTTTTTAGAGACTTTTCCTCAACCAAAAACTAATCAACTTTCAGAATATTATAAAACGGAAGATTACATTTCTCACACAGATGCAAAACGAAATTGGTTTGAAAAAGCATATCATTTAGTTAGACGTTTTTCTTTAAAACAAAAACTAAAACTAATCAATGGTTTTAAAACCGAAACAAAAACACTTTTAGATGTAGGTTGCGGTACAGGAGATTTTTTAAAAACAGCTAAAGACAATAATTGGATAGTTTCTGGAATCGAACCAAATGCAGAAGCAAGAACAATAGCAAATCAAAAAACAGAAAACGCAGTTTTTGATATCGAACAGTTAAATAATTTTGAATCTAATAGTTTTGATGTAATTACACTTTGGCATGTTTTAGAACATCTTCCAGATTTAGAATATCAAATTTCAATATTAAAAAAACTTTTAAAACCTAAAGGTAGGTTAGTGGTAGCTGTACCAAATTATAAAAGTTTTGATGCAAACTATTATAATCAGTTTTGGGCAGCTTATGATGTGCCAAGACATTTATGGCATTTTGATCAAAATTCAATATCAAAATTATTTGCTTCTATTGATATGGAAATAGAACAACTTAAACCAATGCTATTTGATGCATTTTATGTTAGCTTACTTTCTGAACAATATAAATCTGGACGTAAAAATATTTTTAAAGGTTTTTATAACGGATTACGATCTAATTTAAATGCAAGTCGTACTAGAGAGTATTCTTCGCTAATTTATGTGCTTAAAAACAGTTAAAACTTATTTTAAAAAAGCATAAGGTTAATTTTTAGTCTTAAACAACAGATAACCTTACCTTTTTTAGAAAGTGTCTTAAATCGCTTTATTTGAAGTTGTTTTTCATAGCTAATAATTATTTTAAAATTAAATTAAAATAGATTTTGCTTATTAGTACAATATTTACATAAAATGTGTTTATCACTTTTTAATTTTTATACATTTGCGAAAATTCATTAAAACAAAAATTAAGATGAAAAAAATATTAGCGGTTTTATCTATTGCAATTTTTATTACTTCTTGTCAAAAACAGAAAATAGGATATGTTGACAACGGAAAAGTAATTAACGAAATGCAAGAGAAAGTTGATTTAGAAAAAAAATACGAAACAAAGCTTAATGCTTTTAATGCTAAAAAGGATAGTATAGGAAGAGCTTTTCAAATGGAAGCTCAAAAATTCCAGATGGAAGCTCAAAAAATGAGTCAATCTAAAGCTCAAGCTAAATATGAAGAGCTTGGTCAAAAACAGCAAATGTTGCAACAACAATTTCAAATGGAGCAACAACAAATATCTAAACCTTACCAAGAAGAAATGGATTCTTTAATTACTAAGGTTAAGGATTATGTTAAAAAATACGGTAAAACAAATGGTTTTGATGTTATTTTAGGTACTGTAGAGTCTTCTCCAAGCGTTATGTATGCAAAAGATGAATATGACCTTACAGAAACAATTATAAAAGACTTAGATAATAATTACAAAAAGTAATTAGATATTTACTTATAAAAAAAGCATTAGACTTCGGTTTAACGCTTTTTTTTATTTATAAACTGTTATTTATCAGTTGTTTTCATAGTTTTAATTATATTTATCGTGCTATTAATCATTTATAAAAGACTATGAGAAAATTGCTAACGCATTTAATCATTTTCTTTACTTTTTTTTATCAAATTAACGCCCAAGTTGCAACTTCATTTAAAACGGAAAAATCGTTTTATGTATATGGAGATGCAATGGTTATTGGTAATAATAGTTTAAGTAAAGAAAAAACCACACCATTTAATGAATCATCAATTGCTAACGATGATATACCAATGACATTTGTAGATGTTGATAATGATGATTCTACATTTAATTCTAGTTCTTCTTATATTCAACTACCTGAAAATCAAAATAATATAGTTTATGCAGCGCTTTATTGGACGGCAACGTATAGTTATATTAAGGGAGAAAGACGGTCTCAAAACGGACAACATTTCTTCTCTGGAAAAAGACAGAAAAACCGTTCTTTAATAAGAAATATTAAATTAAAACTGCCAAACCAATCTTATCAAACCATAACAGGAACAGTTATATTTGATGGCTATAAAAAAAGCGGTTTTCATCTTAATTCTCCTTACGCTTGTTATGTAGATGTAACTAGTTTATTACAAAATGCCGAAGAAAAAAATGGCGAAATTACAGTTGCAAACATTCACGCTACAGAAGGTTTTGTTGCTGGTGGAAGCTCAGCAGGTTGGATGCTTTATATTGTTTATGAAGCACCAACCGAACAACCAAAATACATCACAACATTTAATGGTTTTGCTCATGTTGGTACAGAGCCTGTTGTTATAAATTTGAAAGATTTTAAATCGCCAGAACAAGGAGAAATAAATACAAATCTAACTTTAGCAACGTTAGAAGGTGATGCAGATATTACTGAAGACGAGTGTATAATAGCAAATCCTAATCTTAAAACAGCAATACGATTAAGTACAATAAACAGACAAGAAAAAAACTTTTTTAATAGCAGTATAGATAGTAATATTAAGCGTTTTCCGGACAGTAAAAATACTTTAGGTTTTGATATTACACGTCTAGAAGTACCAAAAAATAAAGAAATAGTAATAGATAATAATACCGATAATGTAGAATTACTTTTTAATACAAAAGAAGACCGGTTTTACTTGTTTTTTACTGCTTTTGAAACTGAAATCAGCAAATCTTTTTTCAATGAAATAGAAGCAAATTTACCCGAAAAAGCTATGGTTATAAAATCTACAACAAGAGAAGAAGAACAGCCAAAAGTAGTTGAGGAAAAAATAGAAATTAAAGCAGAAACAAAGATTAAATCAACAGTTGTAAATAATGAAGTTAAAGCAGAAAATGTTGTGCTTAAAAAACCAGAAGTTATCCAAGAACAAGAGGATAAAAATTCTTTAAGCCCAAAAGTAGCTACATCTGGTTACCAGCAACAACAAATAAAGCAAAGCAATGTTATTATTAGTTCTTCTACTTATGTTGAAGCTTTAAAGATTAAAGAAAAGCCTTTAGAAACTCAACAATTTAAACTTGTCTTAGAAAAAAATGCAGCAGAGATTGATGGTGCTAAAAAGGGATATTACGTTATTACAAAGTTTTTTTCTTCGCCTCAAAATGCTTTTAATTGGCAAAAAGACTTAAAAGAAAAAGGGTATAATAGCGACTTTTTAATAGATGAAAAAAATAAACTTTACTATGTTTATATCTTTCATACAGAAAACTTTTATGATGCTTACATGCAACATAAATCGTTTTTAGAGCAAAATCTTTTTAAGGATAACTGGGTATTTAAGGTAAATATGACAGACTTTTAATCTATTGCATTAAATACAAAGCAAAAAGAGTAGGAATTAAATAGATAACAATAGTTCTTGCACCGTCATAATCTTTAGCTACACGCTGCCCAAACAATAATAAAAGTAATGTAATAGCGCTTAAAATAGCAGCATAAAATCCTAAAGTAGAGTTATCATTAACTACAAGTTGGTATATACCTAAAACTGCCAAAATCCCTGCAATAACTTCTATTATTAGGATAATAGCAACATTTATTTCTACTATCTTTCCCATAAAAGTTTTAGAAAAATGTTCTTTTAACCAGCCAATATTTCCTTTCCAATCTAAAATTTTATCTAATCCAGATTGTAAAAAAGTGATGGCTAAAAAAAGTAATAAAATTATTTCGGTAATGTGGTCTAAAATAGAAATCATAGTTAATTAGTTTATATTCAAAGATATTAAAATTATAAAGGAAATTTTAGCTTAAAACTACTCTTGCTTAGCGTGTAAAAGTCTAGTTAGTTTTATAGATAAATCGGTTAGTATGATTTTAGAATTTCCGTTACGCTCTATATGATAAATTGCATCTTGTAACTCGTTAGAAATATCTAAAATATTATTATTGTGTACAAAAGGAGCAAATTTTGACAAGTCAAATTTTTCAGCTTTAGCTTCAAAAAACACCAAATCCTCAGCACCGTAATTAAGCAGTAAGGCTTGTCTAAAAAAGTCTAAACAGAAGTTTAAAAATTGCTTTTGTGTCTCTCTACCTGTTTTTGCAATTTCTTCGCTCCAACCTATTAAATCGTGTATAGCAGCTTTGTTTCCTTTAGCTTTAAAAGCAGATCTAATCCAAAAGACAAACCATTTTTCAAACTGAGTGTCTTCGCTATCATGATAGACTAAATCGCATGCTTTGTTATAATTACCTTCGGCTTGATGTGCAATTTTAGTAGCATCAGCTTCATTAATATCAAACTGTTTTATCAATCCGTTTTTTATATCTTCTTCTGCTAATGGCGGAAAATGTATAATTTGGCAACGTGATCTAATGGTATTTATAATTTGCTCTTCGTCTTCGGCAATTAATAAAAAAATGGTCTTATTTGGCGGTTCTTCAATTAACTTAAGAAGCTTGTTTGCTGCTTGCGTGTTAAGCTTTTCTGCCATCCAAATTAGCATAATTTTATAGCCACCTTCATAAGCTTTAAGGCTAAGAGATTTAACTATATCTTGGGCTTCATCTACACCAATTTGTCCTTGTTTATTATCTACACCTAAAAGTCTGTACCAGTCAAATAAATTTCCGTAAGGTTGTTGGGTTAGTAATTGCCTCCATTCTTCTAAAAAAGCACTACTAACAGGATGTTTTTTTACCTTATCTGTTGTAGTTACCGGGAAGGCAAAATGTAAATCTGGATGCGAATAATTATTAAACTTTAAGTTGCAAGCTTGATTATTACCATCGTTTTCTGCATTGCTGTTACCACACAAAATGTATTGTGCATAGGCAATAGCCATAGGTAATGTACCAGACCCTTCTGGTCCTACAAATAACTGTGCATGTGGTATACGACCATGGTCTGCACTAGTTGTAAGGTGTTTTTTTATATGTTGAAGTCCTAAAATATCACTAAAAAGCATAAAGCAAATATAGTTTTCTTCTAAAATAAAAGCGAATATCTTACCGCTTGATTTTAATAATTACACTGTTTTGTATCACTCTAAATGTCTATATTTGAAAATTACTTAATCATTAAAATTAAATGAAATATCTATCTGTATTTTTTATTGCTTTTTTAAGTATAAATATATCAGTAGCTCAAGAATTAAAAGTAGCTATAGATAGTACGCTTTCTGATGGTGTTTCTTTTAAACCGGTTAACGAGTTTTATATCTTTGGTGATGCTGCTGTTATTGGTAACAATCTTTTAAGTGAAGACAATAAAAAACCATACAACAATAGACAAGAAGACAACGACAATATTAAAATGAAATATGTTGATATTGATGATAATCCAGAAACGTTTTCTTCTAGTCAAGCAAAATTAACATTACCTGATGATTTTAAAAAAATTGTTTATGCAGGTTTATATTGGACAGCAACTTACGCGTACGAAAAAGGCACAAGAAAAGCTAAAAAGGATAATTATATCTTTAGAGGTAATGGAGAGCGATCACCAGTAATAAATCAAATAAAACTTAAGCTTCCAAATCAAGATTATCAAGACATTACAGGAGATATTATTTATGACGGATCAACTAATGTAACGCATGCAATAAACTCGCCATATGTTTGTTATGCAGATGTTACAAAATTACTTCAAAACACAGAAGATAAAGCAGGTAACTACACTGTTGCAAATGTTAAAGCAACAGAAGGTTATTTGTCTGGTGGTAGTGCAGCAGGTTGGATGTTGTATGTTATTTATCAATCACCTACAGATAATCCAAAGTACATTTCAACTTACAATGGTTTTGCATTAGTAAATAGTAGACCGGTAGATATAAACTTTAAAAATTTTAAATCTATTAATCAAGGTAAAGTAAACACTTCTTTAGTTGTATCTGCTTTAGAAGGAGATAATAATTTAGATTTAGACGAGTGTGCCATTTTAAAAGCAAATAGCAATCAATTTCAATCCTTAAGTAATGGTGCAAGATACCAGCAAAACTTTTTTAATAGTACAATAACCAATAACTCTATGGTCAATAGAGATCGTTACCCTAATAGCGAAAATACTTTAGGTTTTGACATTGCTCAATTAAAAATCCCTAATTATAATAACACAATAATTAGTAATGATATAAATGAAACAACGATGAGATTAAAAACAAAATCAGATCGTTTTTACTTATACTTTACCGCATTTCAAACCGAGATTGCACAAACATTTTTTGAAGATGTAGTACAAGAAACAACACCAGTAAGCAAAAAAGCCGAAGTAGAACCAGAAGTAGTAAGATCTAACGCTTCTACTATAGCAAGTAAAGATCCTAAAGACACAAAAAGAGCACCTTACGTATATTACAAAAAAGGGTTAAACTCTAATGCTTTTAGATATTTAAAACGAAAAAAATCTACATCTGTTATAGGTATAGAAGGAGGTTATTATGTGGTTACTAATGTGTTTTCAGAAGCACAAAGAGCAGGAAAATGGACAGCATCATTAATAAAAAAAGGATTTGATGCAGACGTATTTGTAAACCCAAAAAATAATTGGAACTACGTTTACGTACTTAGAAGCGATACCGCAGAAGAAGCTTTTAAGCTTATGGAAGAATTAAGAACAAATTATAGATATAGAGATGCTTGGATTTTTAAAGCCAATCTCGATTAACAACAAAATTAAAAACTAATGAAAACGCTTAACGATTTCAATTTTAAAAACAAAAAAGCTTTAATCAGAGTAGATTTTAATGTGCCTTTAGATGCTAATTTTAAGGTTACAGACGCAACTCGTATACAAGCAGCTAAACCAACAATAATCAAAATACTTGAAGATGGTGGTAGTTGTGTATTAATGTCTCATTTAGGTCGTCCTAAAGGTGTGCAAGAAGAATTTTCTCTTAAGCATATTGTATCTAAAGTAGAAGATATTATTGGTGTAGAAACTCAGTTTGTAAACAATTGTGTTGGAGAAGACGTAGAGCAAGCAGTATCAAATCTAGAACCTGGAAAAATCTTAATTTTAGAAAATTTACGTTTTCATGAAGAAGAAACTAAAGGCGATAAAGGTTTTGCAGAACAATTATCAAAATTAGGTGACATTTATGTAAATGATGCTTTTGGTACTGCGCATCGTGCACACGCATCTACAACTGTAGTTGCACAATTTTTTAAAGAAAACAAATGCTTTGGATACCTTTTAGAACAAGAAATTAAAAGTATAGAAAAAGTAATGAAAACTGGCGAAAAACCAGTTTTAGCAGTACTTGGTGGTGCAAAAGTGTCTTCTAAAATTACAATTATAGAAAACATTTTAGATAAAGTAGACCATTTAATTATTGGTGGCGGTATGTCTTTTACATTCGCCAAAGCTAATGGTGGAAAAGTAGGAGATTCTATTTGCGAAGATGATAAAATACCATTAGCATTAGATATATTAAAACAAGCAAAAGAGAAACATGTACAAATACATTTACCTGTAGATGTTAAAGCTGCAGATAAGTTTGATAATAATGCAAATACTCAAATCTGTGATATAAATAATATTCCAGATGGTTGGCAAGGTTTGGACGCTGGACCAAAATCTTTAGAGCAATTTAAAGATGTTGTTTTAGAATCTAAAACCATTTTATGGAACGGACCTTTAGGTGTTTTTGAAATGGAAAACTTTGCTAACGGTACTATAGAATTAGGTAATTTTATTGCAGAAGCAACTAAAAACGGTGCATTTTCACTTGTTGGTGGTGGCGATTCTGTTGCAGCAGTAAAACAGTTTGGTTTTGAAGATAAAGTAAGCTACGTAAGTACCGGCGGAGGCGCAATGTTAGAAAGTTTAGAAGGAAAAACTTTACCAGGTATCGCTGCTATCTTAGAATAAAATATAAATAATTAACGTTAAGCAATAAACGCTTTATATGTCTTTAAAAAAATCATTTTTAATAGTTTTAATTTTATCACTTTGTTGTAGCTGGTTATTGGCGCAAGATTCCTTGCAAACCAATTCAACTAGGCTAAAACAAGACCAATTAATTTCTGGAGAAAGTTATGAGATAGACACAATTATTGATGGTCAGACGTATTATAAAAAGTCAATTAAAGCAATTTCTGCAGAAATTCCAGAACAACTTTTAGATGATGAATACGCTGCAGAAATTGATAAAAAATGGTTAGAAGAGTTATATAGTACAACACTTTTTGATACCATTTACAGAGATGTTAAAGGACTTAGCTATAAAGCAGTTTACTATCCAGAATTAACCACAGATACACTAAAAGCAAGACTTAAAAGGTTAAATGCAAAAACACCTTTTAATGTAGAATATAATCCTGCGTTAGAAAGTGTGATAAAAATGTTCTTAAAGAATAGACATCAATCTTTTGAGCGTTTAATGGGATTAAGTAATTACTACTTCCCAATGTTTGAACGCGAATTTGACAACTACGATATTCCTTTAGAGATGAAATATCTAGCAATTGTAGAGTCTGCTTTAAAACCACGAGCTAGATCTCGTGTTGGTGCCACAGGGTTATGGCAGTTTATGTTTGCAACAGGTAAACAATACGGTTTGGACGTAAGCAGTTATGTAGATGAGCGTAGTGACCCAATAAAATCAACAGAATCTGCTGCAAAATACTTAGCAAAACTTTATGAGCTTTTTGGCGATTGGGACTTAGCGTTAGCGGCTTACAATTCTGGACCAGGTAATGTAAGTAAAGCCATTAGACGTTCTGGCGGTTATCAAAACTATTGGAATATCCGTCCACATCTTCCACGTGAAACAGCAGGATACGTTCCAGCATTTCTAGCCACTATGTATATTTTTGAATATGCAGAAGAGCATGGTTTCATTCAACATAAACCAGAATTTAATTACATAGATACTGACACGATTCGCGTTAAGCAAATGATTACTTTGGATCAAGTATCAGAGTTTACAGGTGTTAAGATAGAAACGCTTCAGTTTTTAAATCCATCGTACAAACTAGATATTATTCCTCACATCGAAGGAAAAAATTACACTTTAAGATTGCCAAGAAATATTATTGGCGCTTTTGTAAATAACGAAGACCAAATGTATGCTTATGCTAAAGCAGAATTTGATAAACGCGAAAAACCGTTACCTCAATTTTTTAATACAGATACAAAAACTAGATACCGTGTTAAGCAAGGTGATTATTTAGGTAAAATTGCACGAAAATTTGGAGTAAGAGTAAGTCAAATAAAACGTTGGAATGGTTTAAGAAGTAATAATTTAAGAATTGGTCAACGCTTAACTATTTACCCACGTAATGGTGCAGCAATAAGGCAATCAACAGCTTCAAATTCAAATAGTTCAAATCTAAAAAACTATAAAGGAAAAACCTATACCGTTCAAAAAGGAGATAGCTTGTGGAGTATTTCTCAAAAATTTTCAGGAATTTCTGTTGAAAATATTAAAGAATGGAATGGTATTAGTGGTACTAATTTAAAGCCAGGTATGACATTAAAACTGTCTAAAGGCTAAACTTCAAATTAAAACATCGTTATATAATGAAAAAAATAATTTTATTGGTCTTAGCAGCTACACTTACTATTGCGTGTAATGATAAGAATAAAAAAGAACAAAGATACGTACAAGACTCATCAGGAGTTTTAAATAACCTGTCTGTCGTTATTGATAGTGATTTATGGAAAGGTCGTGTAGGAGATGCTGTAAGAGATGTAGTCACTACAAATGTACCTGGCTTACCACAAAACGAGCCTATGTTTGATGTAAATCAAATTCCACCTCAAGTTTTTAAAGATTTTGCAACAAAAAACAGAACCGTTTTAAGAGTTAGCAAAGGAAAAGAAGCAGGTTTAAAAATTGCAAATAATGTATATGCAAAACCACAGAAAGTAGTATTTGTAACAGGACAAAACAACGATCAAATTATCGAAATTTTAAAAGCTAATAAGGATAAAATAATTAGTGCTTTTAAAGCGCAAGAAGTAAAATGGCGCCAAGATCAAATAAAAAAATCTGTATTAAATACAGATGAAGTAGAGAAAGAATTAGGCGTAACTATTAGCTTTCCTTCTATTTACAGATTTGCTAAAAAGGACGATAACTTTTTCTGGATAAGAAAAAACCTAAGCACAGGAACAAACAACGTTATGCTATATACCATTCCTTATGATTCTATCAATAAAGAAGGAGACATCATAGAGCAAGTTATTAAACATAGAGATAGTTTGGGTAAAAAGTATATACCAGGACCTTTAGACGGTAGCTATATGAAGACAGAAGAGGCTTACTCGCCATTCTTATTCAATACAACAATTGACAATAAACCAACTTACGAGGTAAGAAGTACTTGGGATATAGAAGGTACTTTTAATGCTGGTCCTTTTGTAAATTATATGATAGAGGATAAACCAAACAATAGGTACATAGTTGCAGAAGGGTTTACTTTTGCACCATCTGTAAACAAAAGAGACTTTGTTTTAGAGCTTGAAGCGATTATAAAGTCGCTTAAAGTTAAATAACAGTTAGATTTAAAGCATAAAAAAACCCAACGCATTTGCATTGGGTTTTTTTTATAAGAATGAGAAAGATTATTTGTTTTCCTCTTTATTATCTTCTTTACTTGCGTCTTTAAACTCTTTAATTCCACTTCCTAGACCACGCATTAATTCTGGTATTTTTTTACCTCCAAATAAAAGTAAAACCAAAATAACAATTACGGCAATTTGCCAAGGTCCTACTACACCTAAAAATATACTATTAGAAATCATAACTTTTTAATTTAGGCTACAAAGTTAATAATTAAACTTTAATAATAACGTTTAAACACTAACTTTAGCATTTGCTTAAAGTGCTTAACATAATATTTTAATTACTTTTGTTTTTTACTATGGCAAAAAGCGAAAAGAAATCAAAAAAAATAAAGAAGAAACTACTACACAAGTACCGTTTAGTTATTTTAAATGAAGATACTTTTGAAGAGCGTTTATCTTTAAACTTAAACCGATTAAATGTATTTGTAATAGGTACATTATCGGCTATATTTTTAATTGCATTTACAACACTATTAATTGCATTTACGCCTTTAAAAGAATACATACCTGGTTATTCGTCAACATCTTTAAAAAAGAAAGCTATAGCGCTAAGTTTTAAAACAGATTCCTTACAACGCGTTATAGATTTCAACGAAAAATATTTTGCGTCAATAAAGCAAGTTTTACAAGGAGAAGTTAGTGTTGCAGATTTTGATAAAGATTCCATTATCCAAGCAGTAAAGCAAGAAGTTAGTGAGGTAGATTTATCACCAATAAAAGAAGACTCTTTATTAAGAGAAAAAGTAGATAAAGAAGATAAATATAGCTTATTCGAAACCGCTACAGCAAAAACAAACTTTGTACTTTTTCCTCCAGTAAACGGTACCATTAGTGAGTCTTATGATGTAAAAAGTAAACATTATGCTGTAGATATTGTTGTAGAAGAAAACACGCCAATAAAGGCAACTGCAGACGGAACGGTTATTTTTGCAGAATGGACTGCACAAACAGGTTATGTAATTTTAATAGAACATAGCTCAGGATTAATTTCTGTATACAAACACAATGCGTCATTAACCAAATCTCAAGGAGATTTAGTTAAAGCTGGTGAGGTTATTGCAACAGCAGGAAATACAGGAGAATTAACCACTGGACCACATCTTCATTTTGAACTTTGGAGCGACGGATACCCTGTAAACCCAACTAATTTTATAGATTTTAAGTAATGCCTTCATTTAAATCCATATTAGCAAAACCATTTGCAAAACGTATTTACAAGAAAGTTCAAAAATGGGCAAATAATCCCATAGAAACTCAAGAAAAAGTTTTTAAAAACCTTATCTCAGAAGCTACAGAAACCGCATTTGGTAAAGACCACGATTTTATAAGTATCAACACTTACGAAGACTTTGTAAAACGTGTACCTATAAGAGATTACGAAGATTTAAAACCATACGTAGATCGTGTTGTTGACGGTGAAGAAGATGTACTTTGGAAAGGCAAACCGTTATACTTTGCAAAAACATCTGGGACAACATCTGGCGCAAAATACATTCCGCTTACCAAAGATAGTATGCCAACACATGTAAATGCAGCTAGAAACGCTATTTTAATGTACATACACGAAACTGGTAATGCAGATTTTGTTAACGGAAAAATGATTTTCTTACAAGGTAGTCCAGTACTTCAAGAAAAAAACGGAGTACAATTAGGTAGATTATCAGGTATTGTAGCACATTATGTTCCAAAATACCTTCAAAAAAATCGTATGCCATCTTGGGAAACTAACTGTATTGAAGACTGGGAAACCAAAGTAGACGCTATTGTAGAAGAAACATTGCCAGAAAACATGACAGTAATATCAGGTATTCCGTCATGGGTACAAATGTATTTTGAAAAACTGCAACAAAAGACCGGCAAAAAGGTTGGAGATGTGTTTAAAAATTTCAATCTATTCATTTTTGGTGGTGTGAATTACGAACCTTATCGCGCTAAATTTGAAAACTTAATAGGAAGAAAAGTAGATAGTATAGAATTGTATCCTGCAAGTGAAGGTTTTTTTGCTTTTCAAGACAAGCAAGATGAAAAGGGAATGCTTTTACAACTAGACTCAGGTATGTTTTATGAGTTTGTAAAAGCAGAAGATTTTTTCAACGAAAATCCTAAACGAATCACTTTAAAAGATGTTGAGGTTGGTGTAAATTATGTTATGATTATATCAACAACTGCAGGACTTTGGGCTTATAACATTGGCGATACCATTCAGTTTACAAATACAAAGCCTTACAGAGTTATTGTTTCTGGAAGGATTAAACATTTTATATCTGCGTTTGGAGAGCATGTAATTGGTAAAGAAGTAGAGCAAGCAATGAAAGATGCAACAACAAATACTTCAATTAGAATAAATGAATTTACTGTAGCACCGCAAATAAATCCAGATACAGGATTACCGTATCACGAATGGTTTATAGAATTTGAAAATGAACCAGATAATCTTTCCGCTTTAGCGCAAAAATTAGATGCTTCCTTGCAAAAGCAAAACAGTTATTATTTTGATTTAATTGAAGGAAAAGTACTTCAACCATTAAAAATCACAAAAATTGAAAAAAATGGATTTCAAAACTACATGAAATCTATAGGTAAATTAGGTGGACAAAATAAAATGCCAAGACTGTCTAATGATAGAAAGATAGCTGAAGCCCTAAAAGCATTCTTATTGGTTAAATAATATTATATTTGCCTCAACAAAACTAGATAATGAGTATAAAAAAACCACATGAAAGAACTAGAGCTCAAGAAAGCTCAAATGCAATTGAACGCATGTATATTACCATGCGACACTTGTTTAATCGTGGGTTTTATAAGCCAATGGGTGTTTCTGGAGAAACATTAAGAGAAGCATTATTGGTTTTACGACCAGAAATTTATGGTTCTATATCAGAAGAAAAAGCAGAATTAGAAGGCTTGCTTTATGTTATAGACCGTTTACCATACGGTATAGAACAATGCCGATTTATCAATTTAACAAGCGACGAAGGTTATAAGGATTCACATTTTGAGGTTATAATACCTCCTAAAAGACGTCGTAACTGTTATCGTATTGATGATGAGCAGATGAATATTGAAATAACAAGAGGAAGATCAGAAATATACGATATATTAACCCATCTAACCTTTTTGTTTGTAGAGTCTCATAAAATAAGTAAGCGTGTTCTTATTGATGAAAACGGAGCAACAACAAGAGATTGGCAAAAGTTAGAACAAGCAGTCTTAAAGACAAAAAAGCTTACTCAAAAAGAACGAGAAATAGCAATAACACACACTGCTAATATACTAGGAAGAACGTTTAAAGAACTTACTAAAGTTTACAACGCTTTTGCTTTACCAAATAAACCAGAACGTTTATTAGAAATAGTCTATTGGCTAGGTAATCTTGCAATAGACGAAGTTGTTCATAACAATAAAAGAACAGTTACTTTTAGTCCTGTATTAAGAGAGCGATTAGGGCACCATTTACATGGAGAAATCTGGGCAAATAGAATAAAAGAAACACTTCAAAAACATAAGCTTTTAGAAAGGCCAATCCATATAATTAGTGCAAATTTACACAGTGTTATGAATACACTTTTTGCACCAATCGCATTAAAATCAGAAACTTCTAAAAACGACATTTTTAAAGTTTACGAAAGTTTAAGTCAAAGTAACAATACATCGCTTCGCAATAAAGTAAAGCAAAAGGCGTTACAGCAAGGAATGATTTTTATAGAAGATGAGTCGGGAACAAACATAGACGTTCAGATTTTTGACACATCTAAAATAGATCTTTCTAAAACAGATTTAAATTTACCTAAACCTTCTAAAGACAAGGAAGCACCAGTTTTATTTGTAATGGATTATGCGTTTGGTGAGCAAGCATACGAAACCATTGACGAGTTTTTAAAACCCTACACTAACGAAGGAGAAAAAGTGTTTTTAAATATTGAGTCTGTATCAATAATGGGTAAAGCAGGAATATTAGAAGGAGGAAAAGGAGATATTATGATACCTTCTGCTCATATTTTTGAAGGTACAGCAGACAACTATCCTTTTACAAATGAATTATCTAAAGCAGATTTAGAAGGTCAAGGTGTAGATGTTTATGAAGGCTCTATGATAACTGTTTTAGGAACATCACTTCAAAATAAAGATATACTTAAATTCTTTTTTAATTCAACATGGAATGTTATTGGATTAGAAATGGAAGGTGCGCATTATCAAAAAGCTATACAAGCAGCATCTAAAGTAAGACGAAGTATTAATCCAGATGTAAAGGTAAGATACGCTTATTACGCAAGCGATAATCCGTTAGAAACAGGAAGCACGTTAGCTTCAGGAGGTTTAGGTACTTCTGGAGTAAAGCCAACATATTTAATAACACGTAAAATATTACAACAAATATTTGCTTAAAAGCTATGAGTAAAGAATTACCAAACAATCAAAAACAAAACGAAGAAGTAGACTTAATTGTTTTTTTTAATCTTATTGGAAATGCAATAAACAAAGTTTTAGATTTCTTTAAAGGCATTCTTAAAACAATTTTCTCTTCAATTATTTATACCTTAAAGACACTTTTTAAAAGTTGGAAAATAGTTTTAGGAGTTTTGCTTATAGCAGCTATAGTAGGTTATGCTTTAGAAAAATCAAGACCAACAATTTATACTACAGAAATGTTGGTAGAGCCATATTTTAATTCAAAATATCAATTAGTAACTAACATAAATTATTTTAACGCATTAATTTCCAATAACGAGAAAGAAACCTTAAAAGACATATTTAAAGTTGGAGATGATGTTATAAACGAAGTTAAAAGTTTTGAAATAGAACCAGGACCAGAAACTGAAAATGATAAATTATTGCAGTATGAGGAGTTTATTAGTAAACTAGATTCTGTTAGAGCTCAAGATTATTCTTATGAAGAGTTTTTAGAAAACAGGAGTGTGTATGCAGGAAGATATTTTTTAATAAAAGCTAATGCGTATAAGTCTAACATATTTAAAGATTTAGAAGGAGGTATTTTAAACTCTTTTACCAACGATTATACTAATAAGGAGATGAAAAGAAGAGATACTTTAATTGAAATTCAGAAGCAAAATCTTTATGATCAATTAAAGCAAGTAGATTCTTTAAAACAATTTTATATAGATGTTGTTAGAGCCGAAGCCGATAACAAAAAACAGAATGTTAGACTAGGCGAGTTTTCAATTACTTCAAATGAAAGCTCTAAAACTAGAGAATTTGACTTGTTAAAAGAAGAACAAAAGATAAGAAACGAAATAAAAAAATTAGAAGAAGAAAAAATAGAGCAAGATGTTATATTTGAAGTCATATCAAGTTTTCAAAGAGTTGGAAATGCGTCTTCTAGTTGGTTAGAAAAATATTCTATTATATTCCCAGTTTTAGCATTTATACTGCTAATCATTTTATTTATAGCTAAAAAAGTTATAATATTTACATTAAATTATGAAGAATAAATCTATTCTTATTACAGGAGGCGCAGGTTTTATAGGTTCAAATTTTGTCCCTTATTTTATAGAAGCTAATCCCAACACTAAGGTTGTTAATATAGATAAACTGACCTATGCAGGAGAACTTTCTAATTTACAAGAAGTTGTAAATAACCCTAATTACACATTTGTAGAAGGTGATATTTGTGATAGAAAATTAATCGAGTCTTTGTTTGATAAATATCAATTTGATGGGGTTATTCACTTTGCTGCAGAGTCACACGTAGATAATTCAATAAAAAACCCAGGTGCTTTTATAGATACAAATATAACAGGTACTTTTAACTTAATAGATGTTGCAAAATCCTATTGGATGGATGCGCCATTTACATTTAAAGCAGGTTGTGAAAACAATAGATTTCACCATATATCTACAGATGAGGTTTATGGTACCTTAGGCGAGATTGGTTTATTTACAGAAAACACACCTTACGCGCCAAATAGTCCGTATAGCGCTTCAAAAGCGTCTTCAGATTTTATTGTTAGAAGTTATTTTCATACGTATGGAATGAATGTAGTAACCACAAACTGCTCTAACAATTACGGTCCAAAACAGCATGATGAGAAGCTTATACCAACCATTATCAGAAAAGCTCTTTCAGGAGAAAACATTCCTATTTATGGTGATGGAAAAAATATTAGAGATTGGTTATATGTATTAGATCACTGTAAAGGTATAGACCTAGTTTTTAATACAGGAAAAGCTGGAGAAACTTACAATATTGGAGGAAGAAATGAAAGGAATAACCTTTACATTGTAGATACAATCTGTTCTATTTTAGATGAAATAAAACCTGCAGACAAATCGTATAAAGATCAAATTACTTTTGTAACAGACAGACCAGGTCATGATTTTAGATACGCAATAGATGCTTCAAAAATTGAAAATGAATTAGGGTGGAAAGCAGACGAAAACTTTGAAACAGGTATTAAAAAAACTATAGATTGGTACCTCAAAAAATATACTGATTAATGAAAGGAATAATTTTAGCAGGCGGATCAGGAACCAGACTTCACCCATTAACAAAAGTTTTAAGTAAGCAGTTAATGCCTATTTATGACAAACCAATGATTTATTATCCGCTATCAACATTAATGCAAGCGGGAATAAGTGAAATTTTAATCATATCAACACCAGAACATCTTCCTCTTTTTAAACAGCTTTTAGGAGATGGATCAAATTTAGGCTGTACTTTTCAATATGCCGTACAAGATGCGCCAAACGGGTTAGCAGAAGCATTTATTATAGGAGAAGAATTTATAGGAGAAGATAAAGTAGCTTTAATATTAGGAGATAATATTTTTTACGGAACAGGACTTGCAGATTTATTAAAAGCAAATAATAATCCAGATGGAGGTATTGTTTACGCTTATCACGTCACAGATCCAGAACGCTATGGCGTAGTTAATTTTGATAAAGAAGGAAAAGCACTTTCTATTGAAGAAAAGCCAGAATATCCTAAATCAAATTACGCGGTTCCTGGTATATACTTCTATGATAATGAGGTAGTAAAAATTGCAAAAAATATCAAACCAAGTCATAGAGGTGAATTAGAAATTACCGACGTTAATAAAGCTTATTTAGAACAAGGAAAGCTGCAAGTAAGTATATTAGACAAAGGTACTGCATGGTTAGATACAGGTACTTTTAAATCTTTAATGCAAGCTTCTCAATTTGTTCAAGTTATTGAAGAACGACAAGGATTAAAAATAGGTGCAATAGAAGAAGCTGCCTATACAAGTGGTTTTATCTCTAAACAACAATTAATAGACCTTGCAACACCACTTTTAAAAAGCGGATATGGTAAACATTTAATAAGCTTAGTAAAAGAAGAATAATGGTTGCATTAGAGACAAAATTAAAAGATTGTTATATTCTAGAACCAACTGTTTTTGGTGATTCAAGAGGCTATTTTTTTGAAAGCTACAACAAACAAATGTTTGATAAGCTGATAAACCAAAATATAAATTTTGTACAAGACAATGAGTCTTTTTCTTCTCGTGGAGTTTTAAGAGGATTACACAGTCAAAAAGGTGAGTTTGCTCAAGCTAAATTAGTAAGAGTAACACAAGGCGAAGTACTAGATGTAGCTGTAGATTTTAGAAAAGATTCACCCACATATTTACAACATGTATCAGTAAAATTATCTTCAGAAAACAAGAAGCAATTATTTGTTCCAAGAGGATTTTTACATGGTTTCGTAGTTTTAAGTGAAACAGCAGTTTTCAACTATAAATGTGATAATTTATATAACAAAGAAGCCGAAGAAGGAATTATATATAATGACTCAGATTTAAACATAGACTGGTTGTTAAATGAAGACCAATTGATGATATCAGAAAAAGATAAAGTACTACCAACAATAAAGCAATTTTCTCAATGATAAAAGTTTTAGTAACAGGAGGAAAAGGGCAATTAGGACAATGTTTGCAATCTATATCTAACGACTTTAAAACGTTAGATTTTGTGTTTTTAGGCAGCAACGATTTAGATATTTCTAATAACATAGGAGTAGAAGCTTATTTTAAAAATAATACTTTTGACTATTGTATTAATTGCGCAGCATACACAGCAGTAGATAAAGCAGAAGAAGAGACAGAAAAAGCTAAACAGATCAATGAAATTGGAGCTAAAAACTTAGCGCATGCTTGTTTTAAAAATAGCGTGACTTTGATACATATTTCAACGGATTTTGTTTTTGATGGAACAGCAAAATTACCTTATACCGAAGAAGATACTACAAATCCAATATCTGTATACGGAAAAACAAAACGAGATGGAGAATTAGCAATAATATCTAACCTACCACAACACTTTATTATTCGTACATCTTGGTTATATTCAGAATTTGGGAATAATTTTGTAAAAACTATGTTGAGGTTGTCTAAAGAAAGAAAAGAATTAAGTGTTGTTGATGATCAAACGGGTTGTCCTACCTACGCAAAAGATCTAGCAGTAGTTATATTAAAAATCATAGATAGTAAATCTCAGCACTTTGGAATATACCATTATTCAAACCAAGGACAAATCACTTGGTATGATTTAGCAAAAGAAATCTTTAAGCAATCAAATGCAGATATTAATCTTTACAAAACTGACTCAAATACATTTAAAACACTTGCAACACGACCAAAGTATAGTGTATTAAATACTAGTAAAATACATTCTCTTCTAAATTTAGAACCAATACAATGGGAGAAAAGTTTAGAAAAGTGTTTGAAAGAAATTAATTAATTACAAATTTAAGATGTACAGCTCTAATTTTCATAATAAAGAATTAAAAAATCTCACCTTTTTAATCACAGGTGGCGCAGGTTTTATTGGCTCAAATTTAGTTGAATATTTACTAAAAAATCAGGCGAAAAGAGTTGTTATTTTAGATAATCTTGCAACAGGAAAACTTTCTAATATTAGCACTTTTATCAAACAATCTAATTGCGAGTTTTTAGAAGGCGATATTAGAGATTTGTACACTTGTAAAAAAGCAATGCAAGGTGTAGATTACGTCTTACATCAAGCGGCTTTAGGTTCTGTACCACGATCAATTAATGATCCAATAACTTCTAACGAAGTCAACATTTCTGGTTTTTTAAACATGTTGGTGGCGGCTAAAGACTCTTCAACCGTAAAACGAATTGTGTACGCCGCTTCGTCTAGTACATACGGCGATAGTAAACAACTTCCAAAGGTAGAAGACAACATAGGTAAACCATTATCACCATATGCAGTCACTAAATATGTTAATGAACTGTATGCAGATGTTTTTTACAAAACTTATGGATTAGAAACTATTGGCTTAAGATATTTCAATGTTTTTGGACAAAGACAAGATCCAAACGGAGCTTACGCTGCAGTAATCCCAAAATTTATCGGTCGTTTTTTAAATAATGAAGAGGTTATTATCAACGGGGACGGAAAACACTCAAGAGATTTTACATACATAGAAAATGTAGTACAAGCCAATATAAAAGCAGCTTTAACAGATAACCCAAACGCAGTTAATCAAGTATATAACGTTGCTTTTGGAGATAACACTAATTTAAATGAATTGGTTGAAGCCATTAAAAACGGACTTTCAGCGTTAAACATTTCAACGTCCTCCAAAGTAACTAACGGACCAGAAAGGCAAGGCGATGTAAAACACTCTTTGGCAGATATATCTAAAGCCAAAACAAATTTTGATTACAATCCTGAGTTTTCCTTTTCAGAAGGTATAAAACACACGATAAAATATTATATAGATAATAATGAAAGCATTTAGCATTTCAAAAAACTTAGAAACAGTAATAAAAGCTTCATTACATGCCGGAAAGGAAATAATGAAGGTGTATAATTCTGAAATTGAAGTAGAATACAAAGACGATAAATCGCCATTAACAGAAGCAGATAAAAGAGCGAATGACATTATTAATTCGTTTTTAATTCCCACAGAAATTCCAATTATTTCAGAAGAAAATAAACAAACAGATTATAACGAAAGAAAACACTGGAATCAATGCTGGATTGTAGATCCTGTAGATGGTACCAAAGAGTTTATAAAAAGAAATGGTGAGTTTACTGTAAACATAGCATTAGCCGAAGATGGTATTCCAAAATTAGGAGTCATTTATGTACCTGCAATTAAAACCATTTATGTTGCAGATGTAGAAAATAAATTAGCTTTTAAATCAGAATTAAATGTTCATGATGTTTCAATAGATGTAGTTTTAAGTTCAGCAACTCAACTGACACCAAAACAAGATGATTCATCATTAGTGGAAGTTGTTGGAAGTCGTTCTCATATGAGTCAAGAAACACTTGATTATGTAGAAGATTTAAAACAACAAGGAAAAGAGGTACAAATAGTATCAAAAGGAAGTTCTTTAAAATTCTGTTTAGTTGCAGAAGGTAAAGCAGATGTTTACCCACGTTTTGCACCAACTATGGAATGGGATACCGCTGCAGGACAAGCTATATGTAATGCTGTTGGTATTTCAGTAATTTCAAAAGAAACCAATAAACCACTACTTTATAACAAAGAAGATTTATTAAACCCTTGGTTTTTAGTGTCTAAATAAAATGAAAGATAGCTCATATAAAAGGCACCTTGCCAAAACTATTACATGGCGTATTGTTGGTACAATAGATACTATTGTACTATCATGTATCATATCTGGTAATCCGTTTACTGGGTTAAAGATTGGTTTCTCCGAAGTGATTACAAAAATGGTTTTGTATTATCTTCATGAAAGAACATGGTTTAAAATTAACCTATCAAAAGACGGTAAAATACTAGAAAGTAGAAAAAGACACATTGCAAAAACATTAACATGGCGCTTTATAGGGACATTAGACACAATAATTTTAGCATGGATTATATCAGGTGACCCATTAACAGGACTTAAAATAGGTTTTGCAGAAGTAATTACAAAAATGCTATTATACTATTTACATGAAAGAACATGGTATAAAATAAATTATGGATTAGATGAAAGAAGGAAATAAATCAGATATAAGTAAAAACATTATACAACACGATTATCAAGTAAGTCGTGAGGACAGAAAATATAAAAACAACCACAATTCGTTTTTGATTTGGTTTACTGGTCTATCAGGATCTGGTAAATCGACAATAGCAAACCTTGTAGAGCAGCAACTTTTTGAAAAAGGAATAAAAACCTACACACTTGATGGTGATAATATTAGAAAAGGCATCAATAATGATTTAACCTTTTCACCTGAAGATAGAACAGAAAATATAAGAAGGATTGCAGAAATCGCAAACCTAATGATTGATGCAGGTTTAGTTGTCTTAGCAGCATTTGTTTCACCTTATAAAAAAGATAGAGAAAACGTCAAGAATATCGTTAAAAACAGTAATTTTGTCGAGGTTTTTATCAACACTAGTGTTGAAGAATGTGAACGTAGAGACGTTAAAGGACTTTATAAAAAAGCACGTGCAGGAGAGATAAAAAACATGACAGGTATATCGGCGCCTTACGAAGCACCAGAACAACCTGATATAGAAATTAAAACAGAAGAAGTATCTGTAAAAGAAGCGGTTAATAAAATTATTAACCACATAACACCAAAATTAAAACTGGACAATGAGTAAGTATTACTTAAACTATTTAGATGAATTAGAAAGTGAAGCAATATTTGTATTGCGAGAAGTTTGGGCACAGTTTGAAAATCCAGTCATTCTCTTTTCTGGTGGTAAAGACTCAATAGTCGTTACTCATTTAGCTAGAAAAGCGTTTTACCCAAGCAAAATACCATTTTCTTTAATGCATGTAGATACAGGACATAATTTCCCTGAAACTATTCAATTTAGAGATAATTTAATTAAAGAATTAGGTGCTAATTTAATAGTTGGATCTGTACAAGAATCTATTGACCAAGGTAGAGTAGCAGAAGAAAAAGGAAAAAATGCAACTCGTAACGCACTACAAATTACAACACTTTTAGATGCTATTGAAGCTAATAAAATAGATTGTGCAATAGGAGGAGGAAGACGTGATGAAGAAAAAGCGAGAGCTAAAGAACGTTTTTTCTCACATCGAGACGATTTTGGACAATGGGATCCAAAAAACCAACGACCAGAACTATGGAACATCTTTAACGGAAAGCATTTTGAAGGCGAGCACTTTAGAGCATTCCCAATAAGTAACTGGACAGAAATGGATGTGTGGAATTATATTAAAAGAGAAAACATCTCAATTCCATCACTATACTTTGCTCACGAAAGAGAAGTGGTTTGGAGAAGTAACTCATGGATACCAAAATCTGAATTTTTAATTTTAGATGAAGGTGAAGAAGTCGTAACAAAAAAAATACGTTTTAGAACGTTAGGAGACATTACCATTACAGGAGGAATAGAATCTGACGCAGATACTGTAGAGAAGATAGCTACAGAAGTAGCAGCAATGAGGCAAACCGAAAGAGGTAACAGAAGTGACGATAAGCGTTCAGAATCTGCAATGGAAGATAGAAAAAGAGAAGGTTACTTTTAAAAAGAAAGCAAAGCATGTTAGACAATAATCAATTATTAAGATTTACAACAGCAGGAAGTGTAGATGACGGAAAAAGCACACTAATCGGTCGATTATTATACGATTCAAAATCTATTTTTGAAGATCAATTAGAAGCCATAGAAAGTACAAGTAAGAAAAAAGGACATGATGGTGTAGACTTAGCTTTGTTTACAGATGGATTAAGAGATGAAAGAGAGCAAGGAATTACCATAGATGTTGCTTACAGGTATTTTACAACGCCAAAACGTAAGTTTATCATAGCAGATACACCAGGACATATTCAATATACACGTAATATGGTTACAGGTGCATCAACAGCAAATGTGGCTATAATTTTAGTAGACGCAAGACATGGTGTTATTGAACAGACTAAAAGACATGCTTTTATAGCTTCATTACTACAAATTCCACATATTATCGTATGTATTAATAAGATGGATTTAGTAGATTTTTCTGAAGATGCTTATAATAACATTGTTTCTCAGTTTGAGAGTATTTCATCTAAAATGTTAGTTAAGGATGTAAGATTTATACCAATTTCAGCATTATTAGGAGATAATGTGGTTAACCGTTCACAACATATGTCTTGGTATCAAGGTGCACCATTATTACATACTTTAGAGACGATGCATATTAGTAGCGATGTAAATAAAGTAGATGCACGTTTTCCTGTGCAAACTGTTTTAAGACCACAAAGTGAAGATTTTAGAGACTATCGTGGTTATGCAGGTCGTGTTGCTAGTGGTATTTTTAGAAAAGATGATAAGGTTACAGTAATGCCTTCTGGATTTACTTCAAAAATAAAAAGTATAGACACCTTTGAAGGAGAAGTTAGTGAAGCCTACGCACCAATGTCTGTATCAATAACATTAGAAGATGATATTGATATTAGCCGAGGAGATATGATTGTACGTTCTAACAACAAACCAGAAGCCTCTCAGGATATCGAGGTGATGCTCTGTTGGTTAAATAATAGTCCAGCAAAGCCTAGAGCAAAATATACTATAAAACATACTTCTAATGATCAAAAAGCAATGATAAAAGAAGTGGTTTATAAAATAGATATTAATACTTTAGAGCGTAACAGCGAGGATAAAGACTTAAAGATGAACGATATCTCTAAAGTAAAAATAAGAACTACAAAACCGTTAATGATAGACTCATACAGAGAAAATAGAACAACAGGAAGTATTATTTTGGTAGATGATACTACTAATGAGACTGTAGCTGCTGGTATGGTTGTATAATTTAAAGCCAATAAAATGATTGAAAACAAAAACTATTCAATTGCAATAATAGGTTTAGGCTATGTTGGTTTACCTCTAGCAGTAGAGTTTGCAAAAAAACATAAAGTTACAGGCTTTGACATTAACACTTCTCGTGTAGATAAGTTAAACAGCGGTCATGACGATACTTTAGAAGTTAGTGACGAAAATTTAAAAGCTGTTTTAAATCAGAATGAAAATAAAGGTTTAAAACTAACAGATAAAGCTCAAGATATTTCTTCATGTAACGTTTACATAGTTACAGTTCCAACACCGGTAGATAAAAATAATAGACCTATTTTAACACCGCTTATTAAAGCTTCAGAAACTATAGGTAAAGTACTTAAACAAGGGGATATTGTTATTTACGAATCAACAGTTTACCCTGGAGTAACAGAAGACGAATGTGTTCCTGTTTTAGAGAAAACAAGTGGTTTAAAATTTAATCAAGATTTTTATTGTGGTTATTCTCCAGAACGTATTAATCCTGGTGATAAACAACATACAGTAGCTAATATTTTAAAAGTTACTTCAGGGTCTACACCAGAAATAGGAGAAGAAATTAATAATTTATACGCATCTATTATTATAGCAGGTACACATTTAGCACCAACCATTAAAGTTGCAGAAGCAGCCAAAGTAATAGAAAATGCACAACGTGATATAAATATTGCTTTTGTAAATGAATTAGCTAAAATCTTCAATAAATTAGATATAGACACACATGCGGTTTTAGAAGCAGCTGCAACAAAATGGAATTTTTTACCATTTAAACCAGGTTTAGTAGGCGGACATTGCATAGGCGTAGATCCTTTTTATTTGGCACAAAAAGCACAAGAAGTAGGCTATCATCCCGAAATAATTTTAGCAGGACGACGTTTAAATGATTCTATGGGAGAATATGTAGCAACTGAAGTCTTAAAATTAATGGTAAAAAATGACATTACTATTAAGGATGCTACAGTGTTAATGTTAGGTATTACCTTTAAAGAAAACTGTCCAGATATTAGAAACACAAAAGCTATAGATGTTTATAAAGCACTAAAAGGCTTTAATATGGATGTGGATGTTTATGATCCTTGGGCAGATCAAGAAGAGGTTAAGGATGAGTATAACATATCTACAATTCAAACATTAGCAACAAACTATGATGCAATTGTACATGTTGTATCACATAAAGAATTTTTAGATTTAGATTTAAAAAAATTAAAATCTAATAAAGGAATTGTTTATGATGTTAAAGGAACTTTAGAATTTAAAACCGTAGATAAACGTCTTTAATAAAATTTAAAACAAAAAATCATGAATAAGATAGTATTTATTTTTATTATCCTTCTTTCGATATCTTGTAAAGATTCAAATGAGAAAGATAATTTTAAGAAAAAGCCAGAAAAAAAAATTGAAACAATAGAAGACTATATTCAATTAGACAATAAAGAAAATGTAGTAGAAGTAAATGATCTCCTTGGAGAGTCTGTTAAAATTGAGAATATCTCCGTATTCAAAGATAAAATTCAAAAGAAAACTTTTCTTGTTTTCAAATTAAGCGAACGAATAGAAAATGATATCAAAGAAAACTATAGAATTATTGTAAGAACGTTTCCGACTTATTTAGACGATTTAAGAGAAGATACTGAAAAACGCAATTTAAAGTATGATTCATGGTATTCGAAAATTAATGAAATAGAAAATAATGGTGATATTTTTTTTGTAGTTAACTTGTCAGAAAGCGGAGGTGAATTCGATAAAATAATTTTGCAATTATTAAATGATAATACAAACGAAATAAGTAAAAAGAGAATATATGTTCGAAACGTTACATATAAAACCACTAAATAATAAATAATATGTTTAAAGATAAAGTATTATTGATAACAGGCGGAACAGGTTCTTTTGGTAACGCAGTTTTAGAAAAATTTTTAGGATCTGATCTTAGAGAAATTAGAATTTTTAGCAGAGATGAGAAAAAGCAAGAAGATATGCGAATTAACTACAAGAATGATAAATTAAACTTTATTGTTGGGGATATTCGTGATTTTAATAGTATAAACAAGGCCATGAAAGGAGTCGATTACCTATTTCATGCAGCTGCTTTAAAACAAGTTCCATCTTGTGAATTTTATCCAATGCAGGCTATTCAAACAAATATCTTAGGCGCAGAAAATGTATTAGAAGCAGCAGCTCAAAATAATGTAAAAAAAGCAGTAGTATTAAGTACAGATAAAGCGGTTTATCCAATAAATACAATGGGTATGACCAAGGCATTAATGGAAAAATTAGCAATATCAAAAGCTAGAGATACTAGAGTTCAAGAAAATAATGGAGTTATCTGTTCTACTAGATATGGCAACGTGATGGCTTCTAGAGGATCTATAATTCCTTTATTTATAAAACAGATAAAAGAAGAAAAAAACTTAACAATTACTAATCCAAATATGACACGATTTATGATGTCATTAACAGATTCTGTAGATCTTGTAATGTTTGCTTTCAAAAATGCAAATCCTGGAGATATTTTTGTCCAAAAATCCCCAGCTGCTACTGTTTTAACATTAGCTAAAGCATTGAAAGAATTATTTCACGCTAATAACGAAATTAGCATTATTGGAGCAAGACATGGTGAGAAAATGTTTGAAACATTATGCAGTAAGGAAGAAATTTCGAAATCAGAGAATATGGAAAAATATTATCGTGTTCCTGCAGATATGAGAGATTTAAATTATACTAAATATGTACAATCAGATGGCACTAAATTACAAGGTGATGAGTATAATTCTGACAACACAAAACAGTTAAATGTTAAAGAACTGAAAGAGTTGTTGTTAACAATTGATTATGTGAAAAGAGAATTAGAAGAGTATGAAGCATAAAAAAAAAGTTTTACTTTTAGGCATGGCTGGTATGGCTGGGCATGTTATATATAAAACCCTTACTGAATTAAATAAATTTGAAGTTATAGGCTCATCTCATAGAGAATTAAAAAATCAAAAGGAGCATATTCTTCTGAACGTTACTAATTTTAATGAGGTTGAGAAAACAATAAAAGAACTAAAACCAGATTATGTTATTAATGCTGTTGGAGTTTTAATAAAAGGATCACAATCAGCATCAGATAATGCGATTCTTATTAATAGTTACCTACCTCATTTTCTCGAAAGAATTTGTTTTAATCAAGGTTCTAAATTTATTCATATAAGTACGGATTGTGTATTTTCTGGTAATGGTCATGGAGGGTATAAGGAAGATAGCTTTAGAGATGCCGATGATGTTTATGGAAGGTCAAAAGCACTTGGAGAAATAAATACCAAAAATAGTGTTACAATAAGGACGTCAATAATTGGACCAGAATTAAAAGATAATGGAGAAGGTTTATTTCATTGGTTTATGTCTCAAGATGGTGAAATTAATGGTTTTACAAAGGTCTATTGGAGTGGTGTTACTACATTAGAATTAGCTTATGGTATAGTAACAGTTTTAAAAAATAATATAACAGGGATATATCATTTAACGAATAATAATAAAATTTCCAAATACGATCTTCTATGCCTATTTAAAGATATTTGGAAAAAAGAAAAAATTCAAATAACTAAAAAAGATAACTTCTTTAAAGATAAAAGTTTCATTAATACCTTACATCCTGATTTTATTGTTTCAAAATCATATAAACAAATGTTAATTGAACAATATGAGTTTATGAACAAGTATAAATTAGATTTTAATTATAACGTAAGGTATAAGATTTAAAATGAGTTTAGTTAATAAGAACATTTTAGCAAACATTCTGGGAAGAATCTGGAGTATTTTGTCTGTTTTTATTTTTATTCCTTTATACATTACTATTCTTGGAGTTAAGATATATGGTGTAGTAAGTTTCTATGCTATTTTACAAGGTATTTTGATTTTTGCAGACGCAGGTTTAACAGCAACCTTAAAAAGAGAACTAGCCAAAGGAAATAATTCTGAAGAAAGTAGAGAATATAAATTTAAGATTCTTAGGTCTATAGAATTAATATACCTATTAATAGTATTTGTTATTACAAGCTTAATATTTTTTGGATCTAACTACATAGTAGATAGTTGGTTAAATATTGAAGATTTAGATAAAGAAGCAACAGTTAATGGTATTAAAATAATGGCTTTCGCTTTAGGTCTCAATTTTTTATCAAAACCATATCAAGGCGCTTTGATAGGAATGGAAAAACAAGTGCTTTCAAATTTACTTCAATTCTTATGGGGGTTATTAAAAAATGGAGGTGTAGTATTAGCTATTTATTATCTAAACAATACGCTTGAGATATTTTTTGGGTGGCAACTAGTTGTTAATTTAGCATATGTTTTAGCCTTAAGATTCTTATTATTGAAACTATTATACAAAAAAAATAAGTTTCACTGGAAATTTAAAAGAGACTTTAAAGTTTTAAATAAAGTTTGGAAATATGCTTTAGGCATGCTAATAATATCTATTATCGCTGCATTAAATTCTCAATTTGATAAAATATTAATAAGCAAATATTTTTCTGTTTCTGAATTAGGAATATATACATTAGCCTATTCTTTAGCAATGATTCCTGTAATATTGTCTGGTCCTATAGCTACTGCAATTTTCCCTAAACTAGTAAATTATCATGATAATGATGATGTGCCAAATTTAGAAAAGCTATTTAAAAATTCATTTAAAATGGTTTTACTTTTGACTAGTTCAGCAGGATTTGTATTAGCTTTTTATTCTAGTTTTTTTCTCGCCTTATGGACTCAGAATGAAACATTAGCACTTCAAGCAAGTATACCTGCGTTTTATTTACTATTGGGTCAAATGATGTTATCTTTTCAAGTAATACCATTTAATATACTTTTGGCAAAAGGAAACACGAAAGTCAATATTAAAATGGGTATTTTAGGTTTATTTTTACTCTTTCCATTGGTTATTTTGTTGTCAAAATATCATGGACTTAAAGGAGCGGCAATGGGATGGTTTTTATACAGTTGTTTTATAACTCCAATTTTTATTATAATCGTATTAAAAAAATACATTAGTATGAAAACTAAGGATTGGATAATAATAAATTTTTTAAAACCTCTTTTACTAATATTTTTAGGAAACTACTTTTTTTATTTAATTCAACAGAAATTAATCAATAATCAATTGTTAATTCTTATATATATTATTATTTCATCTGTTTTAATATTTATAGTCTCAACCTGTTTTTCTTTTAAAATAAAACCAAAAAATATATTAAAATTTATAAAATATGAACTATTTGCTTAGTATAATAATTCCAACCAAGAATAGATATTCTACACTTTTACCATTGTTGGATTTTTTGGTAACAATAGACTCTCAAGAAGTAGAATTTGTAGTTCATGATAATAGTGATAATAATGAAAAAATACTAAAACATCTAAAAGAAGTTAACGATAAGCGAATTTCATATTACCATACACTCGAAAAGCTATCACAAACAGGAAACTCAGACCAAGCTGTATTAAAGTCAACGGGCGAATATGTCTGTTTTATTGGTGATGACGATGGTGTAATGCCTTACATAATTGATGTTGTTAAATGGATGAAAAACAATACAGTAGATGTTATTAAATCATACAAGCCAATGTATACTTGGCCAGGCTTACAGTCTAATATTTTAGAAAACAATAAGAGTGGTGTTTTAAAGTTTAAAGAAGGGACTTTTAAAATTATAGATGTAAACTTACCTAAAGTTCTGAATAATGCCTTGAAAAAAGGTGGTACCAATATTAATGAATTACCGTGCTTATACCATGGAATTGCTGAAAGATCTGTTTTAAATAAAATATACAAAAAAACTGGTTCTTTTTTTCCTGGACCTAGTCCAGATATGGCTAACGCTATAGCATTATGTTTTTATACAAACAATTTTAAATACTTAGATTTTCCTGTTGTAATAAGTGGAAAATCATCTAGTAGTATTGGAGGTAGAGGTGTTTTACATCAACATATTGCTAGGATAGAAGATGTTGGTCATTTGCCAAATAAAACTAAAGAAAATTGGGATAAAAGAATCCCTAGATATTGGACAGGACCAACTATTTGGGCTCAATCTGTATTAGATGCATTGAGAGCATGCAATCAGGAAAATAAAATAGAGGATTTTAATTTTAAATACTTGTACGCTAAATTATTTGTTTTTGATTATAATAAGCGAAATCAAATTTTTAAAGATTTTCGTTTTAGTCTATTTAATTTTAAATTTATTTTTAGTTGTGTTAAAATATTTATAAATAGAGTCTATATTTTTTTATATAACAGAAGTAGTTTCAATAGAATTATTCAAGAAAGCAATATAAAGACTATAGGTGATGCTATTAGGGTTTTAAACTCTAAGTTTGATAAAGAAAAGTTACCTTTTTAATTGTTGTTAAAAACAATTTTTTAATAACTAAATTTTGCTTTCATTTATAACAATCTCTAATAACGTAAAAATATAATGCCCACAGTACTTCATATTTGTTCTGCATTTTTTAATACCAATTTATATGTTAATTTAGTTAGATCTCTAGATAAGTTAGGTGTAAATCAAATCATATATGTTCCACTTAAATATGGAGAAAATTATGATAAATTACAAGAGATTGAAAAACAATTTAAAGCATTTGAAAATACTACCTTAGTATATTCTGTAATTTTAAAAAAGTCCATGAGAGTATTATATCATTTAAAAATAAAAACGATTTTAAATGATATAGAATCTAAAATAGATTTATCCATGATAGACATAGTTCATTCTCATTTTTTGTATTCAAATGGAGGTGTCGCTTTTGAAATAAAAAAGAAGTATAATATCCCTTATATTTCGGCAATTAGAAATACCGATGTAAATATTTTCTATAAATATTTCATTAACCTTAGATTATATGCAAAAGAAATATTAAAAGCTTCAGAAAGCATTATTTTCATATCTCCTTCTTATCAAAATTTTTTAAAAAAAAGTACGTTTCGTGGCTATGAAAATGAATTTACAAAAAAAACTAAAGTAATCCCCAACGGTATAGATACTTTCTGGCTTAACACAACTGTAGAACCTAGAGATTTAAATAAAGAAGAAATTAGATTTTTATTTATTGGAGTTTTAAATAGTAATAAAAATATAGAAGGTGCTATTAGCTTTTTAAAGAATATAGAGAAAACATATAGATTAAAGGTAAAGTTTACTATAATTGGTCCAGAAACAAAAAAGTCTTCAAATATTTTAAAATTAATTAAGACCAATAATTGGATTGATTATTTAGGTCCTGTTTATGAAAAGGAAACTCTTAAAAAAGAGTTCAATAAATCAGATTTTTTTATAATGTTATCTAAAAAAGAAACTTTTGGTTTAGTATATATAGAAGCAATGTCTCAAGGTTTACCAATTATATATACTAAAAACCAAGGCGTAGATGGTTATTTTAAAGAAGGTCATGTTGGAGCACCAATAAACATATTAGACTTAAAATTAGAGACAAGTAAAATAAGGGCATTACTTAATAATTATTCTAAAATATCTAATACAGCTATTGTTGAAAGTAAAACTTTTAATTGGGAAGCAATTGCTAATATATATTGTAAAATATATAAAGGTATTTTAAATATTCTATAAACTATCTTTGTGTTTTCTCGCTTTTTATAAAAAAAAGCAAACGTAAGATGTTTTTTTCAATCATACAATATAGCTTAAATTTGCTGTAAAGTATTGTATTTATTTTTAACATAAAAAAGGGATAGAAAAAGCATAAAAAATAGCACGCCTCTCTGTAAAAAAATAAAATCTTCTATTAATCCTCCTAAAATTAATAATAAAACTATATTTAGATATAAATAATCTTTACTTTTTAATGAGTGTTTTATTAAATAAAAGGAAATAGCTACAAGAATCAAAAAGCCTAAAATACCATTTTCAGCGAAAGATCTTAAATATATATTGTGAGGTATTAGTATGTCGTTATCACATAGTAATGAAGAAGCCTTTGATAAATTTCCTGCTCCAACTCCCGAAATAAAATTATTCTTTATAATAATAATACAGCATTTATAATACTCAATTCTTGAATAAAAACTACTATTTAATCCTACTCCTAGAATCCACATTTTAATTAAATATAAACCAGATAAAGAAGAGGCTATAAATATAAAATTTACTATCCATTTTTTAAGTATCAGTAAATAACTGAATATGAAAAAAATTAGCATAATGATTGAAAACTTACTTCCAATGAAAAACAGACTAACAAATAAAATAAGTAATAATAAAGACTTTATAATAATTCTTTTTTTTAAAGTAATAATGTCATGTAGTATCAGAGAAATCGAAAAAACAATATATATTCCTATATAAGAATGATGAATGGCACCTGGAAGATAATTGTAAAGCATATAACGAATATAACCATCAGTTAAAGAAAAAAGTCTATATCCGCGATTAGTAATGTAGTAAAAATCATAAACAAACCACCATGAGTATATTACATAAACTAAAACACCAAAAACAAAAGAATAGCAAATTGGTTTAAAATTTTCAATAATAGTTTTAGAGTATGCTATGAAAATTATAGGAAAGATTAAGAAAGATAATTTTATTTCTCTAAAAAAATGAGAATTGAAATCTAACCTTAATAGATTACTTAGAGTGTCAGATAAAAAAAACAGTAAAAACAAAACTAAAAAACTATCTTTGACTTTTCTTTTTACAGAAGGTTTTTCGTTTATAATTGCACCTAAACAAAACAAACCTAAAGCTATAGAAGATATGTTTAGTGGTATTAGTGGTAATGAAAGTGTAAAAGGGAAAATTAAAAGAAGTAATTTTCTAAATATTGTTTTCATAAATTTTAATTGTAAAAGTAAGTAAAAAGAACTTTTTAAAACACTAAATAAGTGCAGAAATTATATTACAGTTTTCAAAATATATTGTGGTCATTAATAATCCTTTCAGGAGTATTAAATAATTTTATAAATGTATATTTATATGAGTTTAGTTTTTCATTTGTAGTTGTTTTTGTAGTTACAATAGATATCATTTATAATTTATTATCTTTAAAAAAAATTAAAATACCTAAAAATTATTTTAATTTTTTTTTAATAGTGTTAGGTTTTTATGCTGTAATATTATTATCGTTAATTTACTCTCCTTCTCCAAAGTATAAATATATTAAATCAGCAAATTTTATAGTTAGTATAATTTACCTAATTTATCCTTTTTTCATAAGAAAAATAGATATAAAAAAGGCCTTATTCTTGATAAAGTTTGTAGGTCTTTTTTTAAGCTTATTTTATATTTACCAGCGATATAACTATTTTTTACCATCAAATGTTGGTCGTGATACTTTTTATGCAAAGCATCGTCAGTTAAGTGTTGCATATTTAGGATTAGGTGTCTTAATTTCAATAACTTTGCTAAACGAAAGTTTTAAAAAAAATTGGATTCAAGTTTTATTACTATTATTTATAATAATAGCTTTGGGTAGTAGAGGGTCGTTTGTTTTTTCAATCTTTGTCTTATTATTATTTAATTTTAAAAAAAAATATTCAATAAAAAAATGGTTTTCAAATGGTTTAAGTTTTATAATAATCGGTTTAGTGATACCTATATTTCTTTCTTATATTGATATTAAAAAATATAATATAGCATCTGCTGGTATATCTAGGTTTAATTCTTTTTTAAATATTTTAAATGATGCTTCAGTTCTTGGTCGAATAGATTATTATACTTATACTACAAAAATGATTTTTTCTTCTTTATATTCTATCCTTTTTGGATATGGTATAGGTAGTTATGGTGTTTTATATGTTAATATCGATGCACGAAAGTATCCTCATAACATATTTTTAGAATCATGGTTTGAGTTAGGTATTATTGGTTTTGTTTTAATGATATTAATTATTCTGATACCTTTTTTTATAAAAAGTAAATCACTTTTATTAAAAGCTATCTATTTTTTTTTAGTTTTGAGTGCATTGAAAACAGGAAATATTACAGATTTATGGACATTATTTTTAACAATTGGGTTGATGTACATGAACCAAGAAAATACAGATTATTTTAATTTTAAAAATATTTTGTTTGTCAAGAATAAATAGATTATTTAAGTTATTTAAAACAACAAATTAATATTAATTATCTTAAAGCAATATCTTACTTTTTAATTTTTTGTCTCATAAAATTCAATATAAATAACTAGATATAAAAGAATATAAAAGAATATAAAAGAATATAAAAGAATAGTAATAGTATATATATATGCTAATTATGATTAATTAAATGGAAAACTTTTATAATAAATTTCAAAACAGACTACTTTCTTTTATTATAGTATCAGGAGTTTTAAATAACTTATTAAACGCTTACATTATTGAATTTAGTTTAACCTTCCTTGTATTAGTTATAGTGATTATAGATATTATATTTAATTTATCAAGACGGAAAATTAAAATACCATCTAATTATGCTATAATTATTGGTTTAATGTTTTGTTTTTATCTATTAATTATTATAACTCTGTTTTACTCTCCATCACCTAAATATAAATATATAAAGAGCATGAATTTTATTGTGAATTGTGTTACTTTATGTTATCCTCTTTTTATCAATAAAGTAAACATAAAAAAAGTAATGACTATAGTAAAATATACCGCAATAGTATTAAGTGTTTTTTTTATATATCAAAGATATAGTTATTGGTTACCCTCAAATGCTGAATATAGAGGTCCTGATAGTAGTTACATTAAATTAAGCGCTGTATATTTAGCACTAGGTGTTTTAGTTTCAATTAGCTTAATTTATGAAAGTTTTAAAAAAAATTGGTTGCAAGTTTTTATACTACTTTTCATGATTTTGGCATTAGGAAGCAGAGGGTCTTTACTTTTTTCGATTATAACTTTGATTTGTTTTCATTATCATGAAATATTTAAAATAAAAATAAGGAAGTTAAAAGGTAGTCAAAAAGTATCATTATTATTGCTCATGATAATTTTTGTAGGTGTATTTATTAACTTTAGAAATAAGATTTTCAATATTATATCAATTGGAATAGCTCGATTTAAATCTTTAATAAATTTTACTGAAGATCAATCAAGTTTAGGAAGGCTTCATCATTATGATTATTCTTTTGAAACTATTCTGTCTTCACCTATTAATTTTACTTTTGGAAATGGTATAGGTAGTTATGGTATTTTATCTCAAGGTATAGATGCTCGAAATTATCCTCATAACATATTTTTGGAATCATGGTTTGAATTGGGTATATTAGGGGCAATTCTACTTATCTTTATTACTACATCTGTTCTGTTTATTAAAAACACATCAAAAACATTAAAGGCTATTTATTTTTTTCTTTTCCTAAGCGCAATGAAAACAGGAAATATTACAGATTTGTGGCTGTTATTTTTATTTTTAGGCTTAATTTTAAAAACCCACAAGGGTAATACATTTAACAAATTTTATATAAAGAATAATGTAAAATAAAAATCTTTGGCTTTTTAATCACTATGCACAAGGAGCTAACCTTCCCGGAGGTACTAGACATTTTGATTTAGGCATAGAATTAGTGGAAAAAGGCTTTAATGTAACAATATTTTGTTCTGGATATCATCATACGTTGCTTAAGCATGTAGTAGAATATAATAACAAAGGTTGTTATGAAGAAATAAATAATGGAGTTAAGTTTATTTGGGTTAAAACATTTCCTTATAAAGTTAATAACTGGAGACGTATATTAAATACAGCTTCTTATGCATTTAAATTAAATAAGCTTATACCAAAACTTGGTACAAAAAAAGCATCATTCTTATCTTTGATATTCTTGTTGTACTTTTTTTTGATAATATCAATTTACTAAAAAAAAGATTAACCTCTTATTTTTTAGCAAGTATTTTAATTTTCACCTTTTTGTTTAGACATATATTTATAGATGTTTTTACTAAACAATTTTCATTGTTTGCAAAACTGTATTCAGAAGAAGGTTTTTTTACATCTTTCACTTCTTATAGAAATGTGCTTTTACAAAAAAAATTATTCCTTATATTGAAGAAAATTGGCGGATTTTAAATTATATATTTGGAGGACCAAAATTTGCAAATAGCCGAATTGAGTTAGAGTTTTTTTGATTTAATATTGTTTTTTGGTTTTACAGGTATTGTTGCATATGTATTGTTCTTCAAAAATCTTTGTGTGAGTTCAACGAAGTATTCTAATTTCATAATATTTAGTTTTATTTTTGCATTGTTATTCTCAGGGAACTTACTTACAAGTGTTAATACCATAGTTATCATGTTTATATCTTTTTTATTTATTAAATACGACAGAGATCAAAGTCTAAAAAAATGAAAATAATTTACATACATCAATATTTTAGAAAACCAACAGAATCTGGTGGCACTAGATCCTATTGGATAGCTAAAGAGTTAATTAAGAGAAACCACGATGTTTTAGTTTTTAGTACTAAAAACAACATGGATACATTAAAAAGGTACGAAACTGTTGACGGCATTAAAGTGTTATATTTAAACGTTCCATATTCTAATAATTTTTCAATTGTTGCTAGACTTAAGTCTTTCTTATCATTTATGTTCATGTCAAGTTATTACTTATTAAAAGAAAAAGAGGTAGATGTAGTATTTGCTACTTCAACACCCTTAACAGTTGGTTTACCAGCTTTAATTGGTAAATGGTTTAAGGGGATTCCTTATATTTTTGAGGTTAGAGATTTATGGCCAGAAGTGCCAATACAAATGGGAGCTTTAAAAAACAAGTTTTTAATAAAATTAGCATTAGGTTTTGAAAAAATCATATACAAAAATGCCAGTCATATAATAGCCCTATCGCCAGGTATGGAAAAAGGCGTATTAAAATTTATTACAAATCACTCTAAAGTTAGCATGATACCAAATATGTCTAAGATTGACGTGTTTTATCCTAGAGAAGTATCAGACAAGCAAAAATCAAATTTGGGTATAAATCCACAAAAGTTTAATTGTATTCATTTTGGTGCTATGGGTAAAGCTAATGGTTTAGAACACCTTTTAGAAGCAGCAAAATATGCAAAAGATAATAACATTACAACTATTAATTTTATCTTTTTGGGTGAAGGTGCTATGTATGAAAAATTTAAAAAATATGTTCAAGATAATGCACTAGACAATGTCAAGTTTTTAGGTACGAAAGCATTAAAAGAAGTCTCCGAAATTGTAAATGCATGTGATATATCAATTGTGAGTTTTGCTAAAATAGAGATTTTAAAAACGAATTCTCCAAACAAACTATTTGATTCTTTATCTGCAGGTAAGCCAATTATAGTTAACTCTGCTGGTTGGACTAAAACTATGGTAGAAGATCATAACTGTGGTTTTTATGCTGACCCACTAATCCCTAAACAGTTAATCTATAAAATTCAAATTTTACAACAAGACAAAAACTTATTTAATATATTTTCTGTTAATTCCAGACAGTTAGCAGAGACTAAATACGATAAGTCTATCCTAGTGCCACAAGTGGTTAAAGTTATTGAAAACACAAAAAAACAGAATGTATAAATCCTTTTTTAAAAGAATACTAGATTTTATAGCATCACTTATAGCCATTATTGTTTTGAGTCCAATATTTATGCTGGTTACATTATTATTACTTTTAAATAATAATGGCTCTGTCTTTTTCTTTCAAAAACGTCCAGGTAAAAATGAAAAAATCTTTAATATCATTAAATTTAAAAGTATGACAGATAAAAAGGATGAAAATGGTAAATTATTACCTAACGAAAAAAGATTAACCAAAGTAGGAAAGTTTATCAGAAAATCCTCGATTGATGAAATACCACAATTATTAAATGTATTGAAAGGTGATATGACTTTAGTTGGTCCTAGGCCACTAAAAGTTGAATACTTAGAGCTTTACTCTGAAGATCAAAAGAAAAGACACTTAGTTAAGCCAGGTATTACAGGTTGGGCGCAAGTCAATGGTCGTAACGCAATATCTCACTCAAAAAAATTCGAATTAGATGTATGGTATGTTAATAATCTATCATTTAAACTTGACTTAAAAATTCTTTATTTAACAATATTAAAAGTGATTAAAAGAGAAGGAGTAGGGGAAAAAGGTATTGAAATTAATGAGCCATTTAATGGTACAAATTAATAGCTAATGAGTAAAGATAAACTTACAGAACAATATAAAAAAGCAACTTCTTTTGAGGCAGTACTCAACTCATTAAACAGTCAATTAAGCCTTTCACAAAAAGAGTTGTTTAAAAAAAACATCAAAGACCAAACATCAATACATGTTATTGGTTCACCTCGATCAGGTACCACACTATTAATGCAACTATTAATATCAAATTTTGATTTAGGATATGTAAATAACTTTATTGCAACATTTTGGAATGCTCCATTATATGGTATTCACCTTTCAAAAAAATTATTAGGTGATAACTATAAATCTAATTTAAAATCAGATTTTGGAAGAACAAATAATATACAAGAGCCTCACGAATTTGGCTATTTTTGGAAGCACCATCTTCAATACAAAGATCATTTACAGCAAACATATAATCCAATACATACAATAGATTGGGATCAGTTAAGACAAATTTTGTATCAAATGGGATTAGCTTACAATAAACCGATTATTTATAAATCTTTTTTATATGGTTTTCATATAGAAGAAGCTGTAAAGATGATGCCTAAAACTCTTTTTATTCATATAAAAAGAGATCTATATCCAAATGCGTTTTCAATATTAAAGCTTAGAAAAAAAATGTTTGGAAATGAAACTATTTGGGCATCAATGAAACCACATCAATATTCATTCTTAAAAAATGAAAATATTTACAGGCAAATTATAGGACAAATACTTTTTTTAAATTATGAATACGAAAAGCAATTAAAAAATATACCGTCAAAAAATAAATTAGTGATAGAGTATTCTAACCTATGTAATAATACAGGTGTTGTACTAGAAAATGCTTATAATAAAATAACCGGTTTAGAATTAATTAAAAAGTTAGACCATGAAAGAAGGGTTGATATAATAGAAAATAAATCAACAAATTTTGGTCAACATTATGAAGGCTTTAAAGAAGCTGAACTTTGGTTAAAGTCTAATTTCAAGGAGCTTACATGTTAAAAATTATTGATATATCGCAAAAAGAGCAGTGGAAAAAATATGTTTCACAATGTGATGATTTTGATTTTTATCACACATGGGACTATAACAAAATCAGTAAAGATAATAATGAAGGCGAACCAGAGCTAATTGTTAAACAAGATGAAGATTACTTAATTGTATTTCCATTTTTAAAACGTAAAGTAACCAATTTAAACGGAGAAATAATAGCATTCGATTACACTTCTGCATACGGTTATGTTGGTCCAATTTTTAAAGGAAAAATAACAGAACAACATTGTTTAAGTTTTAGATCTCAATTTCAAGAGCATTGTAATAATAACAATATAATTTCGGTGTTTTCAAGATTACATCCTACAATACATCAAGGTTTTTTATTAAAAAAAATAGGAGATGTAATAAAAAACAGTAATACAATACAAATAGATTTAAAACAATCATTAGAAGAACAACGTAAGCATTACAGGAAATCTAATAAAAGCGAAATAAATAAATTACGAAAAAACTCAAAAGTAATTTGGTCTGATCATAAAGAAGAAGACATTGAAGAATTTATTGAAATTTATGAAGAAACAATGAAAAGGGTTAATGCTCATGAAAGATACTTTTTTTCAAAAGAATATTACTCTACTTTATTTAAAAGTGAAGATTTTAAGACTCGTTTAGTATTTGTTGAAATGGATGGGGTACGTATTGCAGCCGCATTATTTATATTTTGTAAAAATATCATTCAATATCATCTTGCTGGAACAAGAAGTGATTATATGAAAATAACGCCTATGAAACTTTTATTAGATGAAATACGATTATATGGTACCCAAAAAGGTTATGATTGTTTTCATTTAGGAGGAGGAACAACCTCATCAGATCAAGATCCTTTATTTAGATTTAAACGTGGGTTTTCAAAAATTCAGTGCGAGTTTAACACATTTAACTATGTTGTAAACGAGGAAGTATATTATAAATTAACGGAAAAACTAATTTCAGATAAGAGTCAATTAGACTCTAATTTTTTTCCTTTATATAGGGCATAACTATGAAACCAAAAATATGGCTATCCTCACCGCATATGGGAGGAACAGAACAAAACTATGTGCAAGAAGCATTTGATACCAATTGGATAGCTCCATTAGGACCTAATGTAACTGGCTTTGAAAATGATTTAGAAAATTACTTGAATAATGATAAACATGTAGCTTGTCTATCATCTGGTACAGCAGCTATACATTTAGCTTTATTGCAATTAGGTGTTAAAAGAGATGATGAGGTAATTTGTCAAACATTTACTTTTTGTGGGTCTGCAAACCCGATTACTTACTTAGGAGCAAAACCAATTTTTGTAGATAGTGAAGAACAGACTTGGAATATGTGTCCAAACTATTTAGAAGAAGCCATAAAAGATAGAATAGCTAAAGGAAAAACACCAAAAGCAATTATAATAGTTCACCTTTATGGTATGCCATCACAAATAGATCAATTATTAGAAGTTGCAAATAAATATAATATACCAATAATTGAAGATGCTGCAGAAGCTTTAGGTTCAACTTATAAAGGAAAAAAATGCGGTACGTTTGGCGCATATTCAATATTGTCCTTTAACGGTAATAAAATTATTACTACTTCTGGTGGTGGTGCATTAGTTTGCAATACAGAACAAGAAAAGAAGCAAACGATCTTTTTTGCAACACAAGCTAGAGACAATGCACCGCATTACGAGCACACAAAAATAGGTTACAACTATAGAATGAGTAATATTAGTGCAGGAATAGGAAGAGGTCAAATGGAAGTCTTAGACAAACACATTAACTTAAGAAGAGCTAATAATCAGTTTTATAATGACTTATTCAAAGACGTTAAGGGTATTGAGGTGCAACAGCAACCAACCCAAGATTACTACTCTAATTTTTGGTTAAGTTGTATATTAATTCATGATGATGCGCCATTTACAAAAGCGCAATTTCAAGCAGCTATGGATGCAGAAAATATTGAAACAAGACCACTATGGAAGCCAATGCACCTTCAACCTATATTTAACGGTTTACCATTTTATGGAAAAAATATAAGCGAAAAATTATTTAAAAAAGGAGTTTGTTTACCAAGTGGTTCAAACTTAACAAAGAATGAGCTTAACCGTATAAAAAATGTGGTAAATAGTTTATTAGCATAAGGTTAATATCTTATCATAAAAGCGTTTTAAACTCAATAATTTCTATATTGTAGATATATTTAAGATATTTGCTATCTGTTTAAACAACTTAAATGCTTAATCAATTAAAACAAGCCTTCCGTCAAGTTATCGAATCTAGTCGTAAGAAGATAGATTTTAAAAATATTGGATACTTACCAAGATGGGCTATACTTTGTTTTGATATAATAACATTACTTATCTCTTTGTTTATAACAAGGTTAGTTGTAAGCAAAATACAAAAGACAATAATTATAGATTTTGGTTTTTCTTCACAAGAGGTTGTCTTATTGCTAATTAATATACTATTCTTTATACTATTTAGGACTTATGCAGGATTAATTAGACACTCTACATTTATAGATGCGGCTAAGTTTTTTATAGCTACTGCTGCTACATTATTTTCGGTGTTAGCTATTCACTATGGGTATTATTTGTTTACATCAGAAGAGGTTTTCTTTATTCCACAATTGTTTATTTATGCAGTTATTTCATTTTGTGGTTTATTTTTGTTTAGAGTTTTAGTAAAACAAATTTTTGAAATTTATCAAAGCTACAGTGATATTAATACAAAATTAAATGTATTAGTATATGGTACAGGCGAAAATGCAATAGCAATTGCAAGTGCTTTAAAATCTGAAAAGCCGGCAAGATATAATGTGTTAGGGTTTATAGATAAAGAAGGTAAAAATAAAAGCAAAGAGATATTAGGCTTACCAATTATACATATTAATCGCAAGACAGCTGTAATTTTAAGAATTTATAATGCACAAGCTTTAATACTTGCAGATAGCAGCCTTACAAAAGAAGAAAGTATTAAAATTGTTGATAGCTGTTTAGAGCACAATTATAAAGTTTTTAGAGCACCATTAATTTCTGATATAGAAAACAAAACTAACTTATCCTCTCAAATACAAAAAATACAAATTGAAGATATTTTAGAGCGTGATCCTATTAAGCTAGATAACAAACTAGTTGCTAAAGAAATTTTTAATAAAACAATTTTAGTCACAGGTGGAGCAGGTTCAATTGGTAGCGAAATAGTTAGACAAGTAGCTAATTATAAGCCCAAAAAACTATTAATTTTAGATCAAGCAGAATCGCCTTTATATAATATTCAGTTAGAAATTAAAAATAATTTTCCAGAACTACAATACGAGGCTGTTATTGCAGATGTAAGAAAAGCAGATGTATTAGAAACAGTTTTTGAAAAATATAAACCTGATGTTATATATCATGCAGCAGCCTATAAGCATGTCCCATTAATGGAATGTCATCCTTCAGAAGCTGTATTTGCCAATATCATTGGATCAAAAAATGTTGCAGATTTAGCCTGTAAGTATAAAGCAGAAAAGTTTGTAATGGTCTCAACAGATAAAGCAGTAAACCCAAGTAACGTTATGGGTGCATCTAAAAGAATTGCCGAGATCTATGTTCAAGCTCTTCAACAAAAGGTGAATAAAAAAAACAAAGCCACAACAAACTTTGTGACAACACGTTTTGGTAATGTTTTAGGTAGTAATGGGTCTGTAGTTCCTTTATTTAAAAGACAAATTGAAGAAGGTGGACCACTAACAATAACGCATCCAGACATCATTAGATACTTTATGACTATTCCAGAAGCTTGTCAGTTAGTTTTGGAAGCAGGAGCAATGGGCAATGGAGGCGAAATTTTTATATTTGATATGGGAAAGGCTGTAAAGATTATAGACCTAGCTAAAAAAATAATTAGACTAGCAGGATTTACACCTTATAAAGACATAGATATTAAAGTAGTAGGTTTAAGACCAGGAGAAAAACTATATGAAGAATTGTTAAGCGACAAGTCTACAACACTACCTACATATAATGAGAAAATAATGATAGCTAAAGTAGAGGCTTACTCTCACTTAGTAATCAACGAACACATTCAAGAACTAATAACGATTGCTAAAGAGGAAGATAAAAATGCAATCGTTAAAAAAATGAAAGACATAGTTCCAGAGTTTATTAGTATGAATTCTGACTATGAAATTTTTGATAAAAAGTAATAAAATGAAAATAGCAGTAGTAGGTACCGGATATGTAGGATTAGTAACAGGAACATGCTTAGCAGAGACAGGAAACGACGTATTATGTATTGATATTGACCAAGAAAAGGTTAATAAAATGCAAAATGGAGAAGTTCCAATTTACGAACCACATTTAGATGTACTTTTCGAAAGAAACATTAAAGCAAATAGACTAAGATTTTCAACAAGTCTAGAAGAAGGATTAGAGCATGGAGATATTATTTTTCTTGCATTACCAACACCAGAAGATGAAGATGGATCTGCAGATCTAAAATATATTTTAGGTGTCGCAGATAATATTGGTAAACTAATCAAAGATTATAAAGTCATCGTAGATAAAAGTACTGTGCCTGTTGGTACTTCAGATAAAGTAAAAGCTGCTATTGCAAAACATGCGAAAGTAGAATTTGATGTAGTCTCAAATCCTGAGTTTTTAAGAGAAGGATTTGCTGTAGACGACTTTCTAAAACCAGAACGTATAGTAGTTGGATCTAGTAGTGAGCGTGCAACAAAACTTATGGAGAAACTATACAAACCATACGTTAGATCTGGTAATCCAATTATTATAATGGACGAAAAATCTGCCGAGCTTACTAAATACGCTTCAAATTCCTTTTTAGCAGCAAAAATAACGTTTATGAACGAGATTGCTAACTTCTGTGAAAAAGTTGGAGCAGATGTAGATAAGGTGCGTATAGGTATGGGTACAGACTCTCGTATTGGTAAACGTTTCTTATTTCCGGGTATAGGTTATGGTGGATCTTGTTTTCCAAAAGATGTAAAAGCATTACATAAATCAGGACAAGAAAATAACTATAATTTTAAAATATTAGATGCAGTAATTAATGTCAATGCTAGACAAAAATTAGTGTTAATTCCTAAAATAGAAAATCATTTTAATAACGATTTAAAAGGTAAAAACATTGCAGTTTGGGGATTGGCCTTTAAACCAGAAACAGATGATATTCGTGAGGCACCTTCATTATACATGATTGACCAACTTTTATCTCAAGGATGTAACATCAAAGCTTTTGATCCAGAAGCAATGCCAAATGTAAAGCGCAAATTAGGAGATAAAATTACTTTTGCAGATAACATGTACGATACTTTAGAAAATGCAGATGCTTTAGTTATTTCTACTGAATGGAGTATTTTTAGAACACCTAATTTTTCAAAAATGAAAGACTTAATGAAAGGTCACACTATTTTTGATGGTCGTAATTTATACGAAGTTAATGAAGTACAAAACGAAGGTTTTAAATACATTTCAATAGGAAGATAATGAGTCAAAAAAGAGTTTTAATTACAGGTGCAGCAGGTTTTTTAGGATCTCATCTATGTGATAAATTTGTAAGCGAAGGTTACTATGTTATTGGTATGGATAATTTTATTACTGGCGATTCTAAAAACATAGCACATCTTACAGGAAACTCTAATTTCAAGTTTGTAGAGCACGATGTAACCAATTACATTAATATAGAAGGTGATTTAGATTATATTCTTCATTTTGCTTCGCCTGCAAGTCCTATAGATTATTTAAAAATTCCTATTCAAACCTTAAAAGTTGGTAGTTTAGGTACACATAACTGTTTAGGATTAGCACGCTCAAAAGGTGCAAGAATGCTTATTGCTTCTACATCAGAAGTGTATGGTGATCCATTAGTTCATCCTCAAACAGAAGATTATTATGGTAATGTAAATACCATTGGTCCAAGAGGTGTTTATGACGAAGCTAAACGTTTTCAAGAAGCCATTACTATGGCGTATCACAGATTTCATGGTTTAGAAACTAGAATAGTTCGTATTTTTAATACTTATGGTCCACGTATGCGACTTAACGATGGTCGTGTTATACCTGCATTTATGGGACAAGCCTTACGTGGTGAAGATTTAACCGTTTTTGGTGATGGCTCTCAAACACGTTCGTTTTGTTACGTGTCAGATCAAGTAGATGGTATTTATAGATTACTTTTAAGTGATTACACAAATCCTATAAACATTGGTAATCCGCATGAAATTTCAATCAAAGATTTTGCAGAAGAAATCATCCAATTAACAGGTACAGATCAAAAAGTAATTTATAAAGATTTACCAGTTGACGATCCTATGCAGCGCCAACCAGACATTACAAGAGCTAAAGACATTTTAGGTTGGGAACCAAAAGTAGGTAGATCAGAAGGAATGAAAAAAACTTTCGAATATTTTAAAAGTCTTACTGAAGACGAGCTTTACAAAAGCGAACACAAAGACTTTACTAATTACCATAAATAAATAGTTTATGGAGTTTAAACGCGGTAGATATTCTTGGTTGTTAAGACCATTTTTGGTGCTTTTTGACATTTTTGTCATCAATCTTTTTGCGTTTTATATTTTCAATTTTAATGAAGAAAATTTATACTTTTTCTCTTCAGCGTTATTAAATAATAAGCATTTATTATACATCTTTTACTCAACTATCGCTTGGTTAATGTCTACATCATTAATCAACTTTTATGGTGTATATAGATATACCTCTGTTCTTAATATAATTTCACTTTTAATCAAGCAATTTTTTGTGTTTGCTATCATTGTATTTGCTTTTATAGGGATATTTAGAAGTATAGATATCCAAGCTTTTACAACATTAAAATACCTTGTTTACAGTTTTGCTTGTATAGCTTTTATTAAACTAATTAGTTTTTATGTTTTGAAGAGTTTTAGAAGCTATTTAAACGGAAACGTAAGACGTGTAATTATAATCGGTAAAAGTGAAGGTGCTTTAGAGCTAAAACAGCTATTTAACCTAAAAAAAGAATTAGGTTATCAGCTAAAAGGAATGTTTGCTAACTCTAAAAATCTAAATGAATTTACAGGAAATATAGAGCAAAGCTTTCAATTTTTAAATGAAAATTCTGGCATTGATGAGATTTATTGCTCAATAGACGAACTTACCGAAAAGCAAGTAAACGAGTATGTAAAGTATGCTAATCTTCATCATTGTAACATCAAGTTTATTCCTAAAACAAATAAGTTAATTACTAAGCGATTAAAAACCGATTATTACAATTATTTACCTGTGTTATCAATGCAGGAAGTAGCTTTAAATAATAATTTTAATAAACTGGTTAAGCGCACATTTGACGTCTTATTTTCTCTATTTGTAATTGTTTTTATTTTATCGTGGTTAACGCCGCTATTATTCATTTTAATAAAACTAGAATCTAAAGGTCCTTTATTTTATAGACACAAACGTAACGGAATTAATTATAAAGAATTTGATTGCTATAAGTTTAGATCCTTAAGAGAAACTAAAGAAGTAAAAGGGACTTACGTCACACAAGATGATAACAGATTAACCACAATTGGTAAGTTTTTAAGGAAAACAAGCATAGACGAGATACCTCAATTTTATAACGTTTTAAAAGGAGATATGAGCGTTGTAGGACCAAGACCACATATGCTGTCTTACACAGAAGATTACTCGAAAAAAATAGATAAATATAACTTCATTTTTAGACATAATGTAAAACCAGGAGTAACCGGTTTAGCGCAAATAAAAGGGTATAGAGGAGAAGTTAAAAATGATGAAGACATTATAAACCGTGTTAAATACGATAATTTTTATATCGAAAATTGGTCACTAGTTTTAGATTTAAAAATCATTTTTCAAACAACAATTAATATCTTTAAAGGACAAAAACAAGCCTATTAATGCAACCGTTAGTGTCCATTATTACTCCAATGTATAATTCAGAAAAATTTATTCTGAAAACTATTAATAGCGTTGTAAATCAAACCTATTCTAATTGGGAATTGATGCTTATAGACGATGGTTCAACCGATAATACCATTCAAATTGTTGAAGATTTTAAGCAGAAATATTCTAACATTACACTACTTCAAAATCCAACTAATTTAGGTACTGCACAATCCAGAAACAAAGGTATACTTGAAGCCAAAGGTGATTACATCGCGTTTTTAGACGCAGACGATTTATGGAAACCAAACAAACTAGACCAACAAATCCAATTTATGCAAAACCATAATTGTGACGTTAGTTTTTCTAGTTACGAGCAAATTGATGAAAACGGTAAACCACTACACAAATTAGTACAAGCCATACCAAAACTTACGTATAATAAATACCTAAAAACAAACTACATCGGCAACTTAACAGGAATGTATAATGCCAAAACTTTAGGCAAAATAACAAGTCCAGATTTAAGAAAAAGACAAGATTGGTTATTATGGTTAGCTGCAATTAAAAAGTCAAGCAAACCAGCGTTAGGTATTCAAGAATCTTTAGCGTATTATCGTGTTAGGCAAAATTCAATGTCTTCTAATAAAATAGAATTACTTAAATACAATTACCTAGTCTATAAAAAAGGCTTAGGATTTAGTACTATAAAATCGCTTTACAGAATGCTTATTTTTCTTTGGGAACATTTTATGGTAAAATCTAAGTTGATAACCAAAATAAAATAGTCTTTGTCATGTCTAGCATAGCGAGACATCTCACATTAGGTAAATTACTAATTAAACAGCAACAATGGTAAATCGTTTCTACAAAATAAGTTCACGCGTCAGTTCGAGTAAATTTGTGAAGCGTGAACAAATTTGTATCGAGAACCATATAACTATTTGTAATTTTAAAATAAACAACTACCGTTTTTTAAATGTTAATCTTGGTCACTGAGCGTAGTCGAAGTGAACCTAATAACCCTAATATTAAATGCACTGCAATATTTTCTAATTACGGCTTTTACCACAACAAAAAAGAATGAATATTACAGATATTAGATAAACCGCAAAAAAAAAAACGATTAAAAACAAATAACATTAAGTTTTTTCCTATAGTTTTATCTTGCCTTTAAAACTAGAATGAAAATTTAGTCGTATTCATTCTCTTTTATAGGTAACAAGATTAATCTTTAACAAGCGCTTGTTTTTTATTTTAATAGCCTGACTAAATTATTAAAATAGTATTACGACTAGACCCAACGACTAAAATTTACGGCTAATTAAACAATTATTAACCAACCAGTATAAAACATATAACTGGTTTAAAATTTTAGAAATTATGAAAAAATTATTAGTAGTTCTTATGATGTTTTTTGCTCTAACTAGTTTTGCAAATAACTCTTTAAAAAACGAAGACATTAAATCCGAAACTAACAATCTTGAATTAAAAAACCTTATTACACCTAACAAAGAAAAAACTAATGTTGACCAACAATATATTGCACTTTGTTATGTAACTATAGTAAACGCTGAAACTGGGGAAACTAAAAAAGTTTATGGTATAGGTTCTGGATCATCACCAAGTGCTGCATTGTCTAATTGTGGATCAAATGCATATAGTAATGCACAGTCTACTATTGATGGTCTACAATAAAAACAAACCTTTATATTTAAATTAAATTTGGAGGTTAGTTAATAATTATTAACTAACCTCCGAAACTTTTTTATTAAATTGATTATGATAAAAAAAATATTTCTATTATCGATTATTATTCTATTTCAATCAAATATTTACGCACAGCAAGACTCTATAAATGTTTATCAAGTACAATATGATAGAACTTTAACCGTAGAGTCTACTCAAAACACTTTGCATGGCGTTTATGAGTTAACTACTTTTATTGAGTTTGAAAAATCTTTTTTTCAAAGAAAAAATGCCTATCAAAATAATAATAAACTTGTCGTGGATGATGACGATGATACTGTTTTTATAAATACACCATCAGAAAAAAATGTGAGTGTAGTATATAAAGATTATGATAAGAATTGTTTTTACAACAAGCATGAGATTGCATATAAATACTTTGTAGTCAAAGACAGTCTAAACATCTATAATTGGACTATTTTAAGCGATAGTAAAGAGATTTTAGGTTTTAAATGCCAGTTAGCTACTATGTCTTTTAGAGGAAGACAATATGAAGCGTGGTTTACAACAGAACTTCCTGTTGGTGGTCCATGGAAGTATGATGGGTTACCAGGAATGATTTTGGAAATTAAATCATTAGATAATTTTATAGCTTTCAAAGCATTTAATGTTAAAAATGCAAAAATTAAATTAGAGACTATTGAAAACCCACTTAACACAAAAAAAGTACTTACTTGGGAAGAATTTAAAGCTTTATATAAGAAAAAAGCTATAGAACTTATTAGTTATAAACCAAATGAAAATGCAGTTGGTGTAGAGTCTTCCAGAGGAGGTATTGAGAACTATATCGACGAAGATGACGAGGAATATAACAAAGCTTTAAAAAAAATACATAAATCACAACAATAACATATTGATTTTTTCAATTTTGAATAACTGCACAACTAAACTTATTTATCTCTTATTTTTTTTTCTAAATTATAGTTATGCTCAAACAATAAGTGGAACGGTATCTGACAGTAAAGGCAATCCTATTAAAGCCAATATATTAATAAAGGATCCTAATAAAAAAGAGGACGTAAGCGAATTTGTAATAGCCCAAAAAGGCATCTTTAATTATAAACTTAAAAAAAAATATAGTACTAATGGTCTTTTATTAGAAGTCACTGCTATTGGTTATAAAAAATATGAAAAGCTTATCAAAGCTATTGAATTAAAAAAAAATATAAATTTTGACATCATTCTATTAAAGGAAGAAGTAGAAAAACTTGAGGAAGTTTTTTTAGAAAGTAGAAAAAGACCGTTTTCAATAAAGAATGACACAGTAGTTTATAATGTAGAATCTTATAAAGATGGTACAGAAAGAAAAGTAGAGGACTTATTAAAAAAACTACCTGGAATTGAAATTAGCGATGATAATAACATAATTAAATATAGAGGTAAAAGTATTGAAACTGTTACTATTGAGGGAGACAACTTATTTGATTACAATTACAGTATAGGTACTAAGAATATTAATATTGATTTAGTAAAAGAGATTGAAGCTATAGAGAATTATTCAGAAAACAAGCTATTAAAGGGTATTGAAAATAGTGATAAAGTAATATTAAATTTAAAGATAAAAGAAAATAAAACTGATTTATCAGTAACTACAGATATAGGGTTTGGAGATTTTCCTGATGTAAATAAAACACCTATAAATTTATCCAGTAATCTATTAGCTATTAATAAAAAACATAAATCATTTTTAATAACCACATACAATAACGTTGGTGAAAATTCTTCTCCTTTTAACTACTCAGGCAATCAATTTAATTTAGAACAATTAAAAGAAAACCAATATTTAGCTAAGCAAATTATACCAGAATTATACCTGCCTCTGGTAACAAAAAATAATCTTTCAAATATTAATAATCAATTTTTTGGAAACTTAAATAGTATTTTTACATTTTCAGAAAAAATTAAAACAAAAATTAATCTATATTTTATTTCTGACAGAATTAGGAGTGATCAACTCTCTGAGAGTAACATTAGGATTAATAATCAAGAGTTTAACACATTTGATAATAATTTAATTGAAAAAAAACCTATTCAATATCGAGGTGATATAGAATTAAAATTTAATACTTCTGAAACTTCTTTACTCGAATATAATTTAAGTTTAAGAGATGAATCTATTGATACAAACGCTTCTATCTTATCAAATCAAGAAAATGATTTTAGATCATATTTAGAATCAACTAATACGTTTTTAAAACAGAATCTTGATTACACTAAAAAAATATCAAAAAAAGAAGCCTTACAAATTAAAATCACAAATACAACAAACATTTTAGGTCAAAACTTTAATATTCAACCATCAACTTTAAATGACTTAGATTTCGGGTATGATGTTCAAAATAATAATAACAAAAAGCAAAATACGTCTTTAAAAGCTCTTTTTCTTGGTAAAGGAATAAAGAATAATAAATATAGTATTGATTTTGGATTTAAATTAAATAACGAATCCTTCAACTCTAATTTGTTCAGTCAAAATAACACGCAAATAGTAACTATAGAAGATAGTACAAATAATTTGGATTATAAAAAGAATGTATTTTATACTAATGGTTCTTATAATTGGCGTTTAGGCAAATTTACGATAACACCAAATTATTCTTTAAAATATATAGATCAAATTTTAGAACAAGAATTCTCTTCATCAAAATCTCACAATTTAGTTTTTGAGCCTTCAATTACCATAGCATATAAAGTTGATAGAACTTCTTATTTTAATTTAACTTCAGGTTTAAACAGAAATACTTCATCTTTACAGTATTTTTTTACTAATCAAATATTAATTGATAATAGATTAGTAAAAAAAAACATACCAAATATATCGTTGCAAAAAAACAAAACTATAAATCTTTTTTTTTCAAAAAACGACCTATTTAATCAGTTAGAATTATATTTAGGAGCAAGTTACACTAAACAAAAAGGGAACATTTTTAATAACGTATCAATTACTGAAAACACAACAGAAATCGAAAATTTCTTTCTCCCAGAAAATACAGAAAATATTGCTATTAATTTAAATTTTTCAAAATTAATAACCTTTTTAAAAACCAACGTAAAACTTAGTTCTAACTATTCAATTTTTAACTCTAAAAACATAGTAAATAATTCTGGATTAAGAAACAATAAAAGTGTTTTTTCTTCTAATAGTTTTTTTCTTAAAACAGCATTTAATTTACCCATTAATTTAGAGAATAAGACTACGTATATTTTACAAGAAAATAAGAATACAAGTACATTTCTTAATAAGTCCATAGAGAATAATTTAAAATTAATTTTTAAACCTTATAAAGAAATTTCAGGTACAATTTCTTATGATTATTTCGTTCCTTCACTTAAGAATAAAATTAACAATTTCTCGTTCTTAAATTCTGAAATAATTTTTAAGCCCAAAAATAAAAATTGGATGTTAAATATATCTGGGATTAATTTGTTAAATCAAAACTATTTTATTCAAGAAAATACGACAGATATTTCGAATAATTCCTTTCGTATTAATTTATTAAAAAGATATTTTTTAGTAAATTTTACATATTCTTTCTAAGAGTTTAGAATTCTAATCTAACAAATTATGATTTTTAATACTAAAAGTAATAAAACAATTAATATTGATAATTTTAACAATAAAGAATCAAATTTTAGACTTAGACCTAGACAATTATTGTTTAGCAAGAAATTTTCGTTATAGCCTACTAACAAACTGCTTCAACTTTCCACTGTTTTGACGTTGTAATACCTCTTTTTGCTCAAAAACTAGCTTAAGATTTGGTTCTAAGTATTTATCAACCGCAAGTTGTACTGCTTGTTTTTGATCATTGGTTAATTCGTTTTCAGCAACATAACTAATTAAAAACATGTCTAATTGTGTCTGTTCTATGACAAATTCTTTAACGTTGGCTTTTGTATCCATCACGGTTTTAGTGACGTAATAAAATGTCAATCCTGCTGCCATTTTTCCGCTAGGCAATTTAATAATGTCACTAGTTCTTCCTGTTAATTGTTCTAAAATGGGTTGTTGTAAGGTGCTAGCTTTAGATAAACGTCCAATGTCACCTAGCTCGTAACGTATAAATGGATGCGCACGATTAAACAAATCTGTAATTACTACTTTTCCTGTGTTTCCGTAAGGTAAAGATTGGTTATTTTCGTCTAAAATTTCAACATATAAATGGTTGCTATTAACTAACCATTGGTTGTCTTTATTTTGGAAAGCGATTAAACCTAATTCTGCAGCGCCATATTCGTTAACAATTGGAATATTAAATTGTCTTTCAAGTAATTTTTTGTCGGCTTCAAAAAGCATTTCAGAGGTTACAATACATACGTTTAACGTTGGGCAAACCTCTTTTAAAATGATATTTTTTTGCTCTAAAAACTTCGCAAATTGTACAATACTACTGGTATAACCGTTAATGTAATCAAATTTAGTATGCTTAAACTTTTTCAATACAGTTTCTAAAGCAGCATCACTTAAATCAAACACTGAAAACCGAAAACGATTACCCAACCAATCTTTTAAACGCTCTTTGTAATAGCTTTTTTTATCTAGCGGAATGCCATAAAAACGCGCTTGTTTAGACGTGTTTAAATCAATATCATACCAAGCATAACGTTGCATAAACGTAGCCCAAGTCATCGCATGTGCAAAGTTGTCTTTGGCAAAGCTAAAAGGCGTACCCGAAGAGCCAGAAGTTTTATGTTGATGTACCGTTTTTTCGGTGTATTTGTTAGACAAACGATCTTTTAAAGGTTGCTGTAAATTAGCTTTGGTTAAGACAGGTAATTCGTTCCAATTATTAGAGTCAATACCGTTGCATAACTCTTGATAAAATGGCGTGTTTTCTAAATGAAATTGCACAATACTTCGCAATTGTCTGCTTAAAAAATTAGCATACGCTTTCTCGTCATAACTTTCAATTAAGCGCAAGGTTTTTTTAGCTTCCTTTATCGGGAAACCTTTAAGACGTAAAGACCATTCAAATCGTTTCAAAAGGTTGAATTTTATATTGTAAATATATTACACTTTATAATGAAATTCGTCAGTTTGAGTGAATTTTCACGATTAGAAAGAGTGAAAATTTGTATCGAAAACAAGAATTTTAACTAAAATAGATCTCGATACAATTTCTCATATTTCAAAATTACTCAAATAGACAATATTTGATAAATTTCAATTACAAATTGAAAGCGAATTTAAATATTAAAACTATCTGATTAAATCCTAACAGAATTCTTTTAAATAATTATTTTTGTGCCAAACAACACAACAAACAACTCATGAATATTTTAGTACTAGGCTCTGGCGGAAGAGAACATACAATAACTTGGAAATTAGCGCAAAGCGAAAAATGTGGTAATCTTTTTGTAGCACCAGGAAACTCTGGAACAGCAAAAATTGCTAAAAATGTACCAGTTTCGGTAACCGATTTTCCTGCAATAAAAGACGTAGTACTAAACAACAATATAGAAATGGTTATTGTTGGACCAGAAGATCCTTTAGTGCAAGGTGTTCATGACTACTTTTTAGCAGACGAAGAACTTAAAAACGTCGCTGTAATCGGACCTCAAAAAGCAGCAGCAACCTTAGAAGGTAGTAAAGAGTTTGCAAAAGAATTTTTATTTAGACACAATATTCCTACTGCAGCATACCAAAGTTTTAACGCGCAAAATGTAGAAGACGGTTATGCGTTTTTAGAGACTTTAAATCCGCCGTATGTATTAAAAGCAGACGGATTAGCAGCTGGTAAAGGTGTTGTGATTTTAAATGATTTAGATGAAGCTAAAGCCGAACTAAAAAGTATGCTTGTAGACGCTAAATTTGGTGATGCGAGTACCAAAGTAGTTATCGAAGAGTTTTTAGACGGAATAGAATTAAGTTGTTTTGTGTTAACCGATGGTAAAAACTATAAAATACTTCCAACAGCAAAAGATTACAAGCGTATTGGCGAAGGCGATACAGGTTTAAACACTGGCGGAATGGGAGCAGTATCTCCAGTACCTTTTGCAGATCAAGCGTTTTTAGATAAAATAGAAAACCAAATTGTAAAACCAACTATTGAAGGTTTACAAAAAGATAATTTACCATACAAAGGGTTTGTGTTTATTGGCTTAATAAAAGTTGGTGACGATCCAAAAGTAATTGAATATAACGTGCGTATGGGCGATCCAGAAACAGAAGTTGTACTACCAAGACTTAAAAACGACTTTGTTGTTTTAATGGATGCTATAGCAAATCAAACATTAGATAAAGTTACTTTAGAAGTAGATCAAAGAGCTGCAACAACAATCATGTTAGTGTCTGGCGGATATCCTGAAGCTTACGAAAAAGGAAAAGAAATTTTTGGAGTAGAAAAACCAACAGATTCTATTTTATTTCATGCTGGAGCACAAGAAAAAGATGGTAAAATAGTAACGTCTGGCGGACGTGTTATGGCGGTAACTAGTTATGGAGATACGTACCAAGAGGCCATAAAAAAATCTTACCAAACTATAGAAAATAATCTAAAGTTTGATAAGATGTATTATAGAAAAGATATTGGTTTCGACTTATAAATAAGAATGAGACGAAATACTTTTATCTTCTTCGTTGTTGTTATTAAACTTTTTTAATTGTCCCATCCAATAAACAAATGCAACAAAACCAATGATCACAAATAACCAGTTCATTATGTTTGCTGCCCACCAGTTTTCTAACTCTAATTCTCTTAAAGCGTCTAATGGAGCAAATAAAACGTTAACAAATAAATCTTGTATTGCGTAAAAAAAATCTTTCATGATTGTATATTTATACAGCAAAAATACAAAAAGAGTTAATGATTACAACAATTTTTAGTAAATCCAAACCAATTAATTTTTTAATAGTGTTTTGTGTGCTACTTGCTTCACTTTTAATATTGGAATTTAAGTATGCACACGGCCTATCGGTAAATTATGGTTTAGGTACTAAAATAAGCATGTTTTTAATAGTATTTTTTTCAGTATTAGTGCTTCACTTTATTGTTTTAAAAAATGGTCTATCACAACAAAGTAATATAGAACTTTTAGTGTTTGCTTTATTTGTTTTAGCTGTACCACAAACATTTATATCTTATGAAATTATAGTTTCTAATATGTTTATTTTGATGGCTTTACGCCGAATGATAAGCATTAGATCTAAAAAAGAAATTATTAAAAAATTATTCGATTCTGGATTTTTAATTGGACTAGCAAGTGTGTTTTATTTTTGGTCCATATTATTCTTTCCGTTAATCATAATTTCACTATTGTTTTTTTCTGAATCTAAAGCAAAATATTATTTTATTCCGGTGTTAGGTTTAGCAACTTTAGTTGTCATTTTGACTGCAGTTTCAGTAATATTTTATGGTGATATTTTTTCAATTTTTCCTCAGAAAGTAGCCTTCAGCTTTAATTATACAGCATACAATTCGTTTCAACTCATTGGTGCAATAACAATCTTATTGTCTTTTGGTTTATGGTCTTCTGTGTTTTATTTAGCAGATATAAAAAAGAAAATGAGAAGTTACAGACCATCATATAAAATTATGTTTGTTGCTTGTATGTTAGCGACTGCAATTGCTATAATTACACCAAATAAAAACGGTAGTGAGATGTTGTTTTTATTCGCGCCTTTATCTGTAATTATTATGAATTACATTGAAACGATTACAGACAATTGGTTTAAAAACTCATTTTTAGCACTACTAATCATAGCGCCAATTGTGCTGTTAGTTTTGTAGTTTTTCTCCAAAAGCTAAGTCGCCAGCATCTCCTAAACCTGGTACAATATAGCCTTTATCATTTAGTTTATCATCTACAGTAGCAATCCATAAATGGGCATCTTTAGGTAGATGTTTTTCTAAATACTCAACGCCTTCTTTAGCTCCAATAACGGCAAAAATGTGTAAGTTTTTTGGTGTTCCAAAAGGTTGTAAAGCTTTATAAGTTGCAACTAGAGATTGTCCAGTTGCTAGCATTGGATCTGCCAGGATTAATGTTTTGTTATTTAAATCAGGACAGGCTAAATATTCAACAACAATTTCAAAAGATTCTGGGTTATCTAAATGATGTCTGTATGCAGAAATAAAAGCATTTTCAGAAGCATCAAAATAATTAAGTAATCCGTTATGTAAAGGTACGCCAGCACGTAAAACAGAGCATAAAACAATATTGTTGTCATGAGTTTTAACTTCCATTTCGGCTAAAGGTGTTGTTATTTTTTTAGAAGAAAACTCTAAGGTTTTGCTCATTTCATAACTTAAAATTTCACCTATACGTTCAATATTTCGTCTAAAACGCATACTGTCTTTTTGAACAGAAACGTCTCTAAGTTCGGCTATAAATTGATTTAGGATAGAGTTTTCTTCAGATAAATTATGAACAATCATGACTTAATTATTAATGTGAATTACAAATTTATTATTATTTGTAAAGCCTTTTAAGGTATGACTCATTTTTATTTTTAAAATGCGTAATTTTACAGTCTTAAATTACAAAATATGTTTACAGACAAAGCCAATAAAATTTTTCAAGACGTTATAGAAAAATACCACGTTATCAATACCGTAGATCAACCGTTTACAAACCCTTATGACAAAAAATCTAACCTTTTAGAACACTTATTATACCGTAAATGTTGGATTGATACCGTACAATGGCATTATGAAGATATAATTAGAGATCCACAAATAGATCCTGTCGCAGCTTTAAAATTAAAAAGACAAATCGATGCCTCTAACCAAGATAGAACGGATATGGTAGAGTATATTGATAGTTATTTTTTAGAAAAATATAAAGACGTTACACCTAAAGCAGATGCAACTATTAATACAGAAAGTCCAGCTTGGGGAATAGATAGATTATCAATCTTAGCATTAAAAATCTATCACATGCACGAAGAAGCAACTCGTGAAGATGCTACGGATGCACACAAAGAAGCTTGCCAGAAAAAACTAGACGTATTATTAGAGCAACGTGTAGATTTAAGTACTGCAATAGATACACTTTTAGACGATATTTCTAAAGGTGATAAATACATGAAAGTGTATAAGCAGATGAAAATGTATAACGATGATGAGCTTAATCCTGTATTAAGAAATCAGAAATAATTTCAATTTAATTATAAGTTGAAATGCAAACAACACAACACATTTTAGTTATACGTCTATCTGCAATGGGTGACGTTGCTATGACAGTTCCTGTGTTGAGAGCATTTACACAACAACATCCAAAGGTCAAGTTAACGGTGTTAACTAGACCTTTTTTTGCGCCTTTTTTTAAAAATCTACCAAATACTTCGGTTTTTATTTTTGACGAAAAGCAAAAGCATAAAGGTGTTTTTGGGTTGTATAAATTATACAAAGAACTAAAAGCGCTAAATATTGATAAAGTTGCCGATTTACACAACGTTTTACGTACCAAAATTTTAAAGTTATTTTTTTTCGGAAAGACGTTTGTACAAATCGATAAAGGTAGAGCAGAGAAGAAGGCATTGATAAATGGTGACAGTTTTAAACCCTTAAAAACAACCCATGAAAGATACGCCGACGTGTTTAAAAAATTAGGCTATTCTTTAGATTTATCAAACCCAAGGTTTCCTGAAAGAAAAACGCTTCCTAAGTTAATTATAGAGCAAGTACAACCATCAAAAAAACAATGGATAGGTATTGCACCATTTGCTCAATATCCTTCAAAAATATACCCTTTGTCACAAATGAAAAACGTTGTAAATGCTTTAGAAGAGCAATACAATATATTTTTATTTGGAGCTAAAGCAGAACAGCAACAATTAAGTGAATTGTCAAGTTCAAAAAATGTTGTAAATGTTGCAGGATTACTAAATTTTGAAGACGAATTAGATTTAATTTCAAATTTAGATTTAATGGTTGCTATGGATTCTGGTAATGCTCATTTAGCAGCTATGTTTGGAGTAAAAGTATTGACAATTTGGGGCGTAACTCATCCTTATGCTGGTTTTTCAGCGTTTAATCAACCATCAGATTATCATTTATTACCAGATAGAAATACATTTACTAAAATTCCTACCTCAATTTATGGTAATAAATACCCAGAAGACTATAAGGATGTTGCAGGAAGTATTGCTTCAGAAGAAGTTATAGAAAAAATTCAATCTATTTTAAAAGCATAAAAAAAAGCCTCAATTTCTTGAGGCTTTTTAGATTTTACTACTAATTCATATTAATATTATCCCTTAAACTAACACATTTGTAGCATTCTAATCTTTAGCTAATTTATAGTGATTTGTTTAAGAACTTTAAAATGATATCCAACGATTTGAATTGTTCGATAAAACACAATAAAAACCGACAAAGCGCTTAAATATCATCATAATCAACAATAATTTTTGAAGATACAGGATGTGCTTGGCATGTTAAGACTAATCCTTCGGCAACTTCATTATCGGTTAAAATATTGTTTTGTCTCATTGTAGCTTTACCTTCTTTGACTCTTGCTAAACAACTGCTACAAATACCACCTTGGCAAGAATAAGGAGCATCCAAATCCTGCTCTAAAGCAGCTTCTAAAACAGATTGTTGTTGTGACATTGTAAATGTTTTTTCTTCGTCATCAACAATTACGGTTATAGATGTTGTGCCGTCAGTGACTTCTTCTAAATCTTCTACAGAGACTGAAGAAGTTGTTGTAAATAATTCAAAAAAGACTTTACTATCTTCTATGTTATTTTCTGCTAACACATCTTTTACGGTATTAATCATACCTTCTGGTCCGCAAAGGTAAAATGCGTCAATATTTACATCTTTGTATTTATTCTTAACAATAAAGTTGACTGTGCTTTTTTCAATACGACCAAATAGCGCATCTTTTTCTTGAGATTGACTGTATAAAAACTGGATAGTTAATCGGTCGCTATATTTATTTTGAATATCTAAAAGGTCGTTTAAAAAGATAGTGTCTTTTAATGTCTTGTTACCATAAACTAAGACAAATTTACTGTTTGGTTCTTCTTCTAAAACTGTTTTTAAAATACTTAAAACCGGTGTAATACCGCTACCTGCAGCAAATGCAGCTATGGTTCTAGTTTTTGAAGTGTCAGGTGTAAAGGTAAAACGACCTTGTGGTTGCGCAACGTCTAAAGTGTCACCAACTTTTAAAACTTGATTAGCATATTTAGAAAATGTTCCATTTTCTACTTCTTTAACCGCAACGGTTAGATTTCCGCTTGACGGAGAAGTACACAAAGAGTAATCGCGTCTTACTTCTTTACCATCTATATCTGTTTTTAAAGTAATGTATTGTCCTGCTTTAAATTTGTAATCTTCTTTTAAATGGTCTGGTACATCAAAAGTTATAGATACACATTGATCTGTTTGACGTGTAATATCTTTAATATTTAGTGTATGAAATTGAGACATAGTTTTAAATTTTAATGCAAAAATAATGAAGCCTAAACGGAAAGTGGTCTGTTTTATAAAAAATTAATACCTAAGTTTATTATGCATAAGAAAATTATGTATATTTGAATCATGGCAAATTCTAAATTATATAAAGGTAGTTTAACTACAATTATTTTAAAGCTTTTAAATGAAAGTGATAAAATGTATGGATATGAAATTACCCAAAAAGTAAAAGAAATTACAAAAGGAGAGCTTAAAATTACAGAAGGCGCATTATACCCTGCGCTTCATAAATTAGAAGCAGATGGTTTGTTGGAAGTTGAGATAAAAAAAGTTGATAATCGTTTGCGTAAATACTATAAACTTACAGAAAAAGGAAACAAAGAAACGGTTAATAAACTAAATGAATTACAAGAGTATATAAAAACCATGCAGATTTTAGTTAATCCAAAATTTGGTTTAGAGTAATGAAGAAGTTAACTAAAGAAGACATACAGTTTATAGACACTTATTTAGATAACTCAGATGTGGTTTATGCAGATGTTAGGTTAGAAATGGTAGACCATATAGCCTCAGATATAGAAAACTCTATGAAAAATGGAGATGAAAGAGATTTTTATTACATATTTAAAGATTACATGGTTAATAATAAGGCCTCATTATTAAACAATTATAAATCATTTAAAAGTAAAACGCTTAACAAATTAACATTAAAGCTTTTGAGATCATTTTTAACTTTAAAATCTATTTTTTTAACCTGTGTTTTATTGGGCTTAGGTTTATTCTTTAAAGAACACATTGTTACATATTTAAATGAAGATGTTTTTATTATGCTTTGGTTTTTCACAACGCTTTTAGTTTTTGTTTTATGGTTATATAGTAATACAAAAACTAAAACAAGATTTATAGCAATAGAGCAGTTATTTCTTGCAATGTTACTTTTAACTTACTTCGCAAAAAGTGCTTTTATTGATATTTGTATGAGTTTTGTAACAAATGATAATAAAGATTACCTGTATTTAGGATTATTAGTGTTCTTTATTGTAACGTGGTTTAATTTTATTAGTATAACTATTAAAAACTTTCAATATTACAGTAATAGACTAAATCTTATTTAATAAATGAAGCTTACAAAAGAAGAAATACAATATATAGACAATTACTTAATCAAATCTAAGGTTAAGTATTGGGATGTACGTGTAGAACTATTAGATCATATTGCATCTGCAGTAGAAGAAAAAATAGAAGAAGAAGGAATTTCATTTAACGAAGCTTTATTAGAAGTGCATCAAAGTTTTGGAAATAGTACAGAGGTTTACGGGATTTATCATGGTAAACTTTTAAAAGAAGGATTGTATGCAGATAATAATGGCTTTAAAAAATTTGAAAGACAAAAACAGAAAAGTATAGGCCGAAAACTAAGAAAAGCACATTGGCAAGAATTGAAAAATTTAATGTTTACGCCTAAGTTTTTATTAGAGTTTACAGCTTTTGGCATTATTAGTTACTATGGTTTTAATTTTTATCCTAAAGTGTCAAGTACATTGGTTTTAGGACTACTAATGTTACCATTATTTTTTAGCGCTTTACACTCAATAAAGGATAAGGTTTCAAAACGGTCTTTAAATATTACAATGTCTTCTGGTATTATAATGTTGGCATGGAGTTTATATAATATGGTTTTTCAGTTGTTTGTAATGCTTAATAAAGACCAAGATAATAAACCATATTATATACTATTTATAACAGCAATATTACTTTACCCTATCATGAGGTCTAGTACAAACACTTACTTTAAATATTATAATAAATACAAAAATATTTTTTCTAAATTAACAAATTAGATTTTGAAAGTTACACCATCACAATTACAAGATTTATACGCCTTTACAAGAAATCATTATGTATATCATTACGATTTACAAACCGAGCTTGTAGACCATTTAGCTAATGATATAGAATCTATTTGGCAAGAAAACCCTAAGCTGTCTTTTGAAGAAGCAAGAGACCAATCTTTTAAAAAGTTTGGTGTTTTTGGTTTTATGGATGTGGTAGAGCAACGCCAAAAAGCAATGAATAAACGTTATTACAAATATTTATTATCAGAACTTAAACAATGGTTTTCTATCCCAAAAATAATAATAACCGCAACTTTATTTGTTACCTTTTTTACACTACTTCAAACAAGTTATGCTAAATATTTTTTCTTTATAATATTTGGTGTATTAGCAATTTGGACATTATTTAGAAGTATACAGCTTAATAGAGAGTTTAGAAAAAGAAAAGAGATATCTAGTAAAAAATGGTTGTTAGAAGAGCTTATTTTTAAACAAGCAGGAAGTATTGGTATAATTTTTTTATCTCAATTTTATAATGTCTCAACGTGGAGTGATGTTTTTATATCTAATACCAAATTAGTTTTATTAACTGCAGCAATTTTTACACTCTTATATTTAGTTAATTATATAAGCTTTAGAGTTATACCAGATAAAGCAGAAGAGTTGTTAAAAACAACCTATCCTGAATTTAGTTTGTAACAAATCTATAAACTTAGCTACCAATACATAAACCAAACCAAAATATTAATCTATGATAAGCAAGTTTATAAGTTTAGAGTGGAAACAATTTTTTCGTTCTGCTAGTTTCGGAAAAAGCTTAGCCCTAAAAATTTTAATGGGCTTTTTTGCGCTTTATTTTATTGTTACATTTTTAGCGTTAGGTGTTGGACTATATCCTGGTTTAAAAAAAGCATTTCCAGATCAAGATCCTTTTATTATTGTAAATCAAGTTATTTTTTACTGGGTTTTAATGGAGCTTCTTATTCGTTTTTTCTTTCAGAAATTACCAGTAATGAGTGTAAAACCTTTGCTAACGCTTCCTGTTAAAAGAAACACAGTGGTTAACTATGTTTTGGGTAAATCAACTTTAGCGTTTATTAACTTTTTACCGCTTTTTGCAACAATACCTTTTAGCATAGTCTTAATGTCAAAAGGATATTCAAAATCTATGGTGTTAACATGGTTAGTAGCAATGGTTTTGATATCGTTAATCAGTAATTTTTTAAATTTTATTATTGAAAGTATCTCGTCAGAAACCGAATTATCTTACCTACCAATTATTGTAGTTGCTGGAGGATTATTTGCTTTAAACTATTTTGAGATCTTAGATATTTCAGGATTACTATCTGCATCCATTTTAGCTATAGCTAATAACCCAATATATCTATTAATATTAGTCGCTATCTTAGGTGTTTGTTATTGGTTTAATTTTAAGATTTTAAGACAAAAACTGTATTTAGACCATTCTTTAAAAACTAAAATAAAAGAAGTTAATGCTTCTAACCTTGGCTGGACAAAAAACTTTGGGGACATTGCACCTTTTATGCAATTAGACTTACGTTTAATATGGCGTAATAAAAGACCAAAATCTTCGGTATTTATTTTAGTTATTGGCTTACTATATGGATTATTCTTTTACCCTAATCCTCAATTTCAAGATTCGCCAATGATATTTGGTTTTGTAGGTATTTTTGTAACAGGTATTTTTTTAATCAATTTTGGGCAGTTTATTCCTGCTTGGGATAGCGGTTACTACAAAATGTTAATGAGCCAAAACATTAAATACGAGCAATACCTAAAATCTAAATACACGCTAATGATTTTAAGCGTAATTATCATGTTTGTACTTAGTATTCCGTATGTGTATTTTGGTTGGAAAATTTTAGCAGCACATTTTGCAGCAGCCATTTATAACATTGGTGTTAATAGTTATGTAATTATGCTTGGCGGAAGCTTTAATCGCAAAAAAATAGACTTAAACCAACGTGCAGCATTTAACTATCAAGGTACTGGTGCAGTACAATGGATTATTGGTATTCCTTTAATGATTTTACCTGCAGCAATATTTGGCTTGACTTCATTTTTTATCAATTTTCAAGTCGGTCTATTTGCACTAGCCTTTTTAGGTTTATTAGGTATTGTGTTTCATCAAAAATTAATGAAACTAATTACACAAAAATACCTAGACTCTAAATATAAAATGATAGACGCATTTAGTCAAGACAGCTAACCTTAATTCACTTTTAATCATGATAAAGACAACAAACCTTTCAAAAAAATATAATAGTAAAGAAGTTTTAAATATTTCAACTTTAGAAATCCCAAAAGGACAAAGTTTTGGATTAGTAGGAAACAACGGAGCAGGTAAAACAACTTATTTTAGTTTACTTCTTGATTTAATAAAACCAACAACAGGACAGATAGAAAATAATGGCGTTATTGTTAGCGAAAGTGAAGATTGGAAACCATTTACCTCTGCATTTATAGACGAAAGCTTCTTAATTGGTTACTTGACACCAGAAGAATATTTTTATTTTATTGGTGATTTACGTGGGCAAAACAAACAAGACGTAGACAACTTATTGGCACAGTTTGAAGATTTTTTTCATGGTGAAATCTTAAACCAGAAAAAATATTTACGCGATTTAAGTAAAGGAAACCAGAAAAAAGCCGGAATTGTTGCTGCATTAATAGGTAATCCAGAAGTCATTATTCTTGATGAACCTTTTGCAAACTTAGACCCAACAACACAAATTAGATTAAAACAAATCATTAAAGATTTAGCCGAAAAACAAGGTGTTACTGTTTTAGTGTCAAGTCACGATTTATTACACGTTACTGATGTTTGCGAGCGTATTGTGGTTTTAGATAAAGGTCAAGTTGTAAAAGATATTAAAACTAGCGAGGCGACTTTAAAAGAATTAGAAGCGCATTTTTCGGGCATATCAGAAGTGTAATATTTTATAGTTTTTTCTCTGTAAATTGATATGCGTTAAGTTATTTAAAAAAAGATGCTTATTTTTACGCTCTTACATGCAAAAAATATAATAAAATTGCATGTAAACAGTTATGTATTACACAAAATACAACCGCATTGAAATTAGCATTTAAAATAAGTTTAGCCTTTACGGTTATAGTACTAACAATTACCAGCTGCTCTCGTAAAAAAGACAGTTTTATAAGTCGTAATTTTCACGCAGTAACCGCAGAATATAATACGTTATTTAACGGTTACAACGCGTTAGAGCAAGGACGTAATAGTCTTAATGCCACTTATTTTGATAATTATTGGGAAATACTTCCTGTAGAGCGTATGCAAGTTACAGATGAAGTTGTTTTACCAGGTCAATCCAAAAATTCTGATTTTACAAAAGCTGAAGAAAAAGCAGTAAAAGCCGTTCAAAAACACGGTATGAATATTCAAGGTAAAGAGCACAATCCACAAATAGATGAAGCTTATTTGCTATTGGGTCAAGCCCGTTATTTTGACCAACGTTTTGTACCAGCCTTAAACGCTTTTAATAAAATTTTATCAAGTTATGGCGATTCTGATAAAATCAACACAGCAAAAGTATGGCGAGAAAAAACCAATATGCGATTAGAAAATAACGAAATTGCTATTGAAAACCTTAAACGCCTATTAGAACAAGAAGATCTAGAAGACCAACAACTTGCAGATGCCACATCTACTTTGGCACAAGCTTATATTAATTTAGAGCAGTTAGATAGTGCAATTGTGCATATAAAAACAGCGTCTAAAGCTACAAAAAAGAATGAAGAAAAAGGTCGTTTCAACTTTATAAAAGGTCAGCTTTACAATGCTTTAGAAGATAAAGATAGCGCAAACATAGCTTTTGATGAGGTTATTGATTTAAACAGAAAAATACCACGTCAATATCTTATTGCTGCTGAAGTGGAAAAAGCTAAAAATTTCGATTATGAAAACGGTAATAAAATTGAATTTTTAGAACATCTAACTAAGCTTGAAGAAAATCGTGAAAACCGTCCGTTTTTAGATAAAATTTATTATCAAATTGCCGAGTTTCATTTAGAAAATAAATTCGATTCTTTAGCAATAGCATATTACAATAAATCACTTCGCACCAACTCTAAAGACAAAATTTTAGTAGCCAAAAACTACGAAACTTTAGGTAATTACTATTTTGACAATACAGAGTATAAACTAGCTGGTGCCTATTACGACAGTACTTTAATCAATATGGTAGAAAACAGTAAACCATACCGTGTAATTAAAAAGAAAAACGAAAATTTAGAAGATGTTATCTTTTACGAAGGTATTGCAGAAACTAACGATAGTATTTTAAAGTTAGTTGCTATGCCAATAGCAGAAAGAGAACAGTTTTTTGTAGAATATACAGATAAATTAAAAGCTAAAGCCGAAGAAGAGCAAGAGCGTTTAGAAACCGAAAAGCGCATAAAAGATTTTCAACAAAATACTCCAGATACTAAAAGCGGTTTTGGTCCACCACGTGGTGCTTCGCCAGCAGGTAACGCAGCAAGTTTCTATTTTTATAATCAAGAAACTGTAGCTTACGGTAAAAACCAATTTGATCAACTTTGGGGAGAAAGAAGTAATGAAGATAATTGGCGTTGGTCAACAAACGGTAGAAGTGGATTTGCTAATCAAGACGCAATTGCTTCTGCAGGAGAAAATAGTTCTGAAAACGAAAAATTCTCTCCAGATTATTATTTAAAACAATTACCAAGCACAGATAAAGAAATTGATAGTATAATGAAAGATAGAAACTATGCTTACTATCAATTAGGTTTAATTTATAAAGAGAAATTTAAAGAATACGAGCTTTCAAAAACTAAATTTAAAACGCTTTTAAAAAGTGCTCCAGAAGAACGTTTAATATTACCTTCAAAATATAATCTGTATAAAATCTATGAAATTTTAGGACAAACAAATGAAGCTGAAATTACTAAGCAAGATATAATAAGTAATTATCCAGATTCTAGATATGCCTTTATTTTACAGAATCCAAATCAAGCAGTTGCAGACAATGAAAGAAGCCCAGAAAATCTTTACGAGCAAACCTATAAAAAACTTGAAGAGCAACAATATCAATCTGTTATAGAAGATAGTGACCAATATATAAACTACTTTGACGGCGATCCAATTGTGCCAAAATTTGAATTACTAAAAGCAACAGCAAACGGTAGATTAAATGGTTACACAGCTTACATGGATGCCTTAAACCAAATAGCATTAGATTATGCTAACACAGAAGAAGGTATAAAAGCACAAAATCTAATTAATAGCTTACAGTCTTTAAGTAAACAAATATTTGTGCCAAATGATGTATCTAAAAACTTTAAAGTAGTATACCAGTTTGAAAGTAGTCAATCTGAAGAAATGAAAGAATTTAAAGAAACACTAGATAAAGTGATAGAAAAAATATCTTACTACGATTTATCAACCTCTGTAGATGTTTATAATAAAGACAAAACATTTCTAGTAGTACATGGTATAAAAAGTATAGATGGTGCAAAAGGGTTTGCTAATATTGTAGAAGAAGAGGATAAAAAGAAAATAGATAGACCATTTTTTGGGATTTCGCAAGAAAATTACCAGATTATCCAAATACATAAAAACTTAGATACATATATAGCAAATCAATAATCTCCCCTAAATTATGAAGAAGAGCAAAAATCAAGAACATATTTCTATCCAAAATATAATAGCAAAAAGAACAAAAATTGTAGGCGATTTTTTTAGTGAAGGCGACTTACGTGTAGATGGAATTATTGAAGGAAACATACAAACACCAGGAAAAGTTGTAGTAGGAAAAGACGGCGAAATCTCTGGAAAACTATCATGTAGTAATGCTTATTTTGAAGGAAAACTTACTGGAACTTTAGAGCTTAGCGGCACATTAACATTAAAGTCTACAGCGCATATTGAAGGCGACGTTATTACCGAAAAATTAGCTGTAGAACCAGGAGCTACATTTAACGTAACTTGTGAGATGAAATCTTCTGTAAAAGATATAAATGGAACCTCAAAAACCCAAAAAACAGCTTAAGCAACTTGCTGCATTAACGGGTATTGCAATACAAATGGGTGTGACTATTTATTTGTTTGTTTTACTTGGTAAGTGGTTAGACTCTAAATATACAGAATCAGGTAAAACCTTTTTAATAATATGTACTTTAGCAGGAGTAGCTATTTCTCTTTATGCAACTTTAAGGCAAATCAAAAAACTTAATCCTTGACACTTAAATGGATAATAAATAATTGTCTAAAGCTAAGTCTCGTTGCTTTGGTATTTTTTGTAATACATGTTTATATCAACAAAAATATTGATACCGAAATTACAAGTAGACAAATTATTTATTCATACATCATAAATTATTTATTAGCCTGTGGCGTAATTGTGCTTTTATTTCTTTTAAAAAAGAAACTAAAAGACCAATTAGGTTTTATATTTATGGCAGCTAGTTTATTAAAGTTTGTATTCTTTTTTCTTCTTTTTTATCCATCATATAAAATGGATGGTGATATGACTAAGCCTGAGTTTTTTACCTTCTTTATTCCGTATGCAATTTGCCTAACGATAGAGTGTATAATTTTAGCCAAATTTTTAAATAATTTAGATAAATATTAAAGCCTAATTATAAGCCTATTAAATAATATTAAATTTTGTTTTTTGATTTTGATATAAAAGCATACCTTTGCACCGATTTTTAAGCCACTATTTATAATAAGTGATATGCAAAATATTATTTCTATAAAAACAATTAGTTTACTATTACTTTTTGTATCATCTTTTTCTTTTGCTCAAGAATATACTGAAGAGCACGTAGATAAAAGTATAAAAACTGAAATTAAAGAATACATTAATCATCACTTACTTGACTCTCATGATTTTAGCTTGACGTCATATACAACAGATAGTGGAGAGCATAAATATATTGGATTTCCGTTACCTGTAATTCTTTGGGATAATGGTTTACAGGTGTTTTCTTCATCAAAATTACATCATGGAGAAGCTGTAGCAGAAGTTAATGGTAACTACTACAAATCTTTTCACGGTAAAATTTACAAAACCGATGCAGAAGGAACAATTAACTTAGACGATCACGATCATCCAACAAATACTAAGCCTTTAGATTTTTCGATCACTAAAAACGTATTTACAATTTTTATTGTAGGCTTATTAATGTTTTTTATGTTTAGTCGTATGGCTAAAAAATATAAAACGGGAAGCATGCCAAAAGGTATGGGTAGATTTTTAGAGCCAATTATACTTTACATTAGAGATGATATAGCACTTCCAAATATTGGAAAAAAGAAATACAAAAGGTATATGCCATATCTATTAACTGTATTTTTCTTTGTTTGGATTATAAATTTATTAGGATTAACGCCTTTAGGAGTAAACGTTACAAATAACATAGCAGTAACTTTAGCGTTAGCTTTAATTACTTATCTTTTAACAACATTTACAGCTAATAAAAATTATTGGGGACATATTTTCTGGATGCCTGGTGTGCCAGTTCCAATGAAAATTATTTTAGCACCAATAGAATTATTAGGAACAATTATTAAACCTTTTTCATTAATGATTCGTCTTTATGCAAATATTACCGCAGGACACATCGTATTAATGAGTATCATAGGTTTAATGTTTATATTTAAAAACTGGTTAGGTAGTTCATTATCATTTGGTTTAGCATTTGCTTTATCATTATTAGAATTATTAGTTGCAGCATTACAAGCGTATATTTTTACAATGTTATCTGCACTATACTTTGGTTCTGCGGTAGAAGAACACCACGACCACTAAAATAAGAATGTTTAATTTTTAATATATATATTATGACAGGTTTAAATTTCGTAGGAGCTGGTTTGATCGTTATCGGTGCTGGTTTAGGTATTGGTAGAATCGGTGGACAAGCAATGGATGCTATTGCACGTCAACCAGAAGCTTCAGGAAAAATCCAAACTGCTATGCTTATTGCAGCAGCACTTATTGAAGGTATTGGATTCGCAGCGTTATTCGCAGCTTAAAAACATAAAAACAGCTTTAACGGTTGGTTAAAGCTGTTTTTTAAACTAAAAAATATTTATTAAAAAACTATAGATATAAATGGACAAGTTAATTAACGAGTTTTCAATTGGACTATTTTTCTGGCAACTAGTATTATTTGTTGGATTAGTCTTACTTTTAAGAAAGTTTGCATGGAAGCCAATTCTTGATGCAGTAGAAAAAAGAGAAGAAGGTATCCAAAATGCATTAGATGCAGCAGAAAATGCTAAGTTAGAAATGCAAAACCTTCAAGCAGATAACGATAAGTTATTAAAAGAAGCACGTGCAGAACGTGAAGCAATGTTAAAAGAAGCACGCGAGTTAAAAACAAAAATGATTGAAGACGCTAAAACAGAAGCACAAGAGCAAGCTAATACAATTATAGAGCAAGCTCAAGCAGCAATAGAAAGCGAAAAGAAATCTGCTATGGCTGAGCTAAAAGGTCAAGTAGCAGGATTATCTTTAGAGATAGCAGAAAAAGTTGTACGTCAAGAATTATCTAACAAAGACAAGCAAGTACAATTAGTAGAGTCTATGTTAGGAGACGCTAAATTAAACTAGTCAAAAAATGGCAGGAGAAAGAGCAGCAATACGTTACGCAAAAGCAGTATTAAGTTTAGCTACAGAAAGTAATACAGCAGATGCTGTAAATACAGATATGGAGCTAATAAAAAGTACTGTTGCTGAGAGTAAAGATTTAAAAGATATGCTTTACAGTCCTGTAATACGTTCATCTGTTAAAAAAGCAGCATTGTTAGAAATCTTTAAAAACGCTAACAAAGCAACAGTTAATTTAATAGATGTACTTATTGCTAACAAGCGTACATCTCTATTACCAGAAGTAGCTTCTAGTTTTGTAACACTTTTTGAACAACAAAAAGGAAATCAAATTGCAGAAGTAACTACAGCAGTACCTTTAACTAAAGAGTTAGAAGAAAAAGTACTAGCAAAAGTAAAAGAACTTACAGGTAAAGAGGCAGCAATAACAAATATAGTAGATGAAAACATTTTAGGAGGTTTCATCTTAAGAGTTGGAGATACACAATACAACGCAAGTATTGCTAACCAACTAAACAAATTAAAAAGAGAATTTACAATAAATTAAATATAGTTAGATTTAAATCTAACATCTAATATCTAAATAAGATGGCAGAAGTAAAACCAGCTGAAGTATCAGCAATCTTAAAACAACAACTATCTGGTTTTGAAGCAAGTGCTTCATTAGACGAAGTTGGAACAGTATTAACAGTAGGAGATGGTATTGTACGTGCTTACGGATTATCAAATGCTCAATACGGAGAGTTAGTAGAATTTGAAGGAGGATTAGAAGGTATTGTACTAAACCTTGAAGAAGACAACGTAGGTATTGTATTATTAGGAGGATCAACTGGAGTAAAAGAAGGTTCTACAGTAAAACGTACTAACCGTATTGCTTCTGTTAAAGTAGGTGAAGGTATTGTTGGTCGTGTAGTAGATACATTAGGAAATCCAATTGATGGTAAAGGACCTATCGCTGGTGATACTTACGAAATGCCATTAGAGCGTAAAGCGCCAGGTGTTATTTACCGTCAGCCAGTAAACGAGCCATTACAAACAGGTATTAAATCTGTAGATGCCATGATTCCTGTAGGACGTGGGCAACGTGAGCTTGTAATTGGTGACCGTCAAACTGGTAAAACAACAGTTTGTATTGATACCATCTTAAATCAAAAAGAATTTTACGATGCAGGAGAGCCTGTGTATTGTATATATGTAGCAGTAGGACAAAAAGCGTCTACAGTTGCAAACATTGCTAAAACTTTAGAAGAAAAAGGAGCTTTAGCTTATACTACTATTGTAGCTGCAAATGCATCAGATCCTGCTGCAATGCAAGTTTACGCGCCATTTACCGGTGCTGCAATAGGTGAGTATTTTAGAGATACTGGTAGACCAGCTTTAATTGTATTTGATGATTTATCAAAACAAGCAGTTGCTTACCGTGAGGTATCATTATTATTACGTCGTCCACCAGGACGTGAGGCGTATCCAGGAGACGTTTTCTACCTTCACTCTAGATTATTAGAGCGTGCTGCAAAAGTAATTGCAGATGATGATATTGCTAAAAACATGAACGATTTACCAGAATCGTTAAAACCAGTAGTAAAAGGTGGTGGATCTTTAACAGCTTTACCAATTATCGAAACACAAGCTGGAGACGTTTCTGCATATATTCCAACTAACGTAATTTCTATTACGGACGGTCAGATTTTCTTAGAGTCAGACTTATTTAACTCTGGTGTACGTCCAGCAATTAACGTAGGTATCTCGGTATCACGTGTAGGTGGATCTGCGCAAATTAAGTCAATGAAGAAAGTAGCTGGTACATTAAAGTTAGACCAAGCACAGTTCCGTGAGCTTGAAGCATTTGCTAAATTTGGTTCAGACTTAGATGCTGCAACGTTAAATGTAATTGAAAAAGGTAAGCGTAACGTAGAAATCTTAAAGCAAGCACAAAACGATCCTTATACAGTAGAAGACCAAGTAGCAATTATCTACGCTGGTTCTAAAAACTTATTAAGAGATGTACCTGTTGAAAAAGTAAAAGAATTTGAAAGAGATTACATCGAGTTCTTAAATGCTAAACACAGAGGTGTATTAGATACTTTAAAAGCAGGAAAATTAACTGATGAGGTTACAGATACATTATCTGCAGTAGCAAAAGACCTTTCAGCTAAATATAAAGCATAATAATAGATTTTAGTATTGAGTAGTGAGATAGAAAGTTTTCTCACTACTGAATACTCAATACTAATTACTAAAAAATGGCAAATCTTAAAGAAATACGTAATAGGATATCTTCGGTATCTTCAACAATGCAAATAACCAGTGCTATGAAAATGGTATCTGCTGCAAAGTTAAAGAAAGCCCAAGACGCTATTACAGCAATGCGTCCTTATGCAGACAAGTTAACAGAACTTTTACAAAGCTTAAGTGCAACTTTAGAAGCAGATGCAGGAAGTAAATTTGCAGACCAACGTGAAGTAAACAGAGTATTAATAGTTTCAATATCTTCAAATAGAGGATTATGTGGTGCTTTTAACTCTAACATTATCAAACAAACAAACAATTTGATAGATAATGTTTACGCAGGTAAAGAAGTATCTGTTTTAGCAATAGGAAAAAAGATTAATGACGCTTTTGGAAAAAAAGGAATTGTTATTGCTAACAAAAGTGATATTTATGACGATCTAACTTTTGATAACGTTGCAGAAATAGCACAAATGCTAATGGATAAGTTTGTTACAGGCGAATTTGATAAAATTGAAATCGTTTACAACAAATTTAAGAATGCAGCAACACAAATAGTAATGACAGAACAGTTTTTACCTATTGTTCCAATACAACAGGATGAAAACGTTAATTTAGATTACATTTTTGAGCCTTCTAAAGCCGAAATAGTAGAAGAGTTAATCCCTAAATCTTTAAAAACTCAGCTTTATAAAGGTATAAGAGATAGCTTTGCTAGCGAGCATGGAGCACGTATGACAGCAATGCATAAAGCAACAGATAATGCTACAGAGTTAAGAGATCAATTAAAATTAACTTACAACAAAGCACGTCAAGCAGCAATTACTAATGAAATATTAGAAATTGTTGGTGGTGCAGAAGCATTAAATAATTAATTGTGCTAAACTAAAAGTAATTATAATAAATAAAAAGCCTTATCAATTTTGATAAGGCTTTTTTTTATGGAATGCAATTTGATTGTTATATTTATAAAAACTAAGGTCATGATTAACTTTTTTAAATACATCACGTTTACATTTTTAGTATTTGCATTTTTTTTACAATGCTCTAGTGTCCAAAAACTTCAAGATAGTGTGAGTTTTAAAATAGAACAATCTTATTATCAAAACTGGGTTGCAGGAGTTAAAAATGGCGGATCAGGTATTAATATATTTATTCCTGTAACTAACTTAAAGACTAATACATCATTAGACAGTTTATATTTTAGAGGGCATAAAGTTTTACTAGAAACTAAACCAAATAATCCAAATCTGTTTATAGGACGTATTTTAACTGAAGCTAATCAAAATGAAGATTTCTCTCCTAAAACAGAAGCAGAAATTCCTTTCGATTTAAAAGAAAATGAAGCAGTTATCATTTATACCGAAAACGATAAAAAGAAGTATTATAAAATTAATAATATAAAAGAAAAACAAGCTGAGTATTTTCCGAGTGCGCCACCAAAAAATAATTAATTATTAACCTACTTACATTATGAAAGCCCTTAAATCAATAACACTAATTGTGTTATTTATTTGTATTTGTAATTGTTCACCTTCTAAATACGCATTACAAAAACAAGCACCAATTCAATTAACTAAAACGTATTTACAGCATTGGACAACAGGTGTAGCTATTGGTAGCTCTGGTGTCAACCTTTATTTTTCTAACCTTTATCCAAACCATTCAAGTATTAAAATGGATAGTGTGTACTTTAGAAAAATGAAAGGAAAACTAACACCTTTAAAAGGTCAATATTTTTCTCGATTAACTAAAAGATTAACTAACGAAGAAGGGAATGCTCTTACAACTAAAGGTTTTTTTCCTTTTCAATTAGAAAATAGAGAATGTATAATTAGTTATATAGAAAATGGTACAACTAAGTATTACAAGGTTTCAAATATAGAAGAAAAAGAAGGTGTTTACTATCCAGAAGGACCACCAATTAATTAATGTTTTTATTACTGTAACAAATTCAATACATTTAGGTCAAAATAAACAACCTTTTGAGCGGATTTAAATCTCTTTTTAAGCAAACATTTATTTATGGTTTAGCAACAGTTTTACCCAGAATGTTAAGCTTTATACTTGTGCCATTATACACAGATCCTTCAGTGTTATCAAGAGCTGAATATGGCGAAGTATCTTTTATTTTTGCTTATTTCGTTTTATTTAATGTGGTTTTAGCCTACGGGATGGAAACCGCCTTTTTTAGATTTTTTAATAAAGAAGAAAATCAAAAAAATGTTTTAAATACATCAGCAACATCGTTAACAGTAAGTAGTTTAGCTGTTTTAGGTATTGCTTTTCTTTTTAGAAATCAAATTTCATCTTTAATTGAAATTGACTTACAATACTTAAACTTAGTCTTTCTAATATTGCTTTTAGACGCATTAGTAATTATACCATTTGCTTGGTTAAGAGCTACAAGTCAACCTATGAAATACGCAATAATTAAGATTTTAAACGTAGCTGTAAACTTAGGACTTAATGTGTTTTTATTAGTTTATTTAAAAGATTTAGCCGAAACTAACTCCATTTTCAATTCTATTTATAAACCAAAATTTGAAATCAATTATATTTTCATTTCTAACGTCATTGCTAGCGCATTAACGTTGGTTTGGTTGTTGCCATTTTATAGAAAAGTGAAGTTTAAAATAGATATTAAACTTTGGAAAAAGATGATGAACTATGCTTTACCTGTACTTATTGCAGGTGTAGCGTATTCTATAAATGAAACCTTTGACCGAATTCTTTTAAAAGAATTATTGCCAGAAAATATAGCAGATGACCAAATAGGTATGTATTCTGCATGTTATAAACTAGCGTTATTTATGACGCTTTTTGCAACAGCTTTTAGATTAGGGATAGAGCCTTACTTTTTTAGTCATTCAAAAACTAAAGATCCACAAAAAAATTACGCCAAAATATTAGAGTTTTTTATTGCATTTGGAGCAATAATCTTAGTGACAGTTGTTGTTTTTGCAGATATAATAAAACCTATAATTATTAGAAGTGAAGCTTATTATGACGCCATGTGGATAGTGCCTTTTATTCTATTAGCAAACTTTTGTCTTGGTATTTATCATAACCTATCCGTTTGGTACAAAATTACAGACAGGACTAAATATGGTGCCTATATTTCGGTTTTTGGTGCAGTAATTACATTGTTAATCAATTACATTTTAATACCTAAAATAGGATTTAAAGGCTCTGCAATTGCAACGCTTTGTGCTTATAGCTTAATGATGTTTTTATCTTATTTTTATGGAAGAAAATACTATCCAATTCCTTACAATTTAAAGAAAATAGTCATTTATTTATTGGTGTCGATTAGTTTCTCTTTCATCTATTTTTATAATTTTAGAGGTAATTATTTTATTGGTTTTACTGCAATAATTGTACTTTTAGGCATAGTTTTTCAACTTGAAAAAAATGAAATCAAAAAACTACTCAAATAACATTTCATGCAAATAAAAATCATTAATAAATCCAATCACGCTTTACCGCATTATGAAACTATTGCGTCTGCTGGAATGGATTTAAGAGCAAATATAGATGAGGCAATAACCTTAAAACCTTTAGATCGTACTATAGTTAAAACAGGTTTATTTATTGAGTTACCGATAGGTTTTGAAGCGCAAGTAAGACCAAGAAGTGGTTTAGCTGCAAAAAAAGGAATAACCGTCTTAAACGCACCAGGAACAGTTGATGCAGACTATAGAGGAGAAATAGGTGTTATCCTTGTCAACCTTTCTAACGAAGATTTTACGATAGAAAACGGCGAGCGTATTGCACAATTAGTAATTGCTAAGCACGAACGTGCCGAATGGATTGAAGTAGAAACTCTTTCTGAAACATCTCGTGGAAAAGGAGGTTTTGGCAGCACAGGAGTCAAATAATTCCTGCGAAAGCAGGAATCTCTAAGCAGGTAAAAATGAAACTTTGGTACGTCTATATCATGACAAATAAACTTAATGGAATATTATACATAGGTGTAACTAACAATATAGACGAAAGAGTTAAGGAGCATAAGTTAAAAGCATACCCTAAATCATTTACAGCTAGATACAATTGTGATAAATTAGTTTATTTTGAAGAATATGAAAATGGATTAATTGCTGAAAAAAGAGAAAAGCAATTTAAAAAATGGAAAAGAAACTGGAAAATTGAGTTAATAGAAGAAATAAATCCTAACTGGACAGATTTGAGTCTGAATTGGAATCTTAACTTTAATAAAATAAGATAATAAATTCCTGTAAAAACAGAAATCTCAAACCCAAAAAATAAGTTTAATTAAAAAAAGATACCTGCTTACGCAGGCATGAAAAAATGAAAATAATAGTACCTATGGCGGGAAGAGGATCTCGTCTAAGACCACATAGTTTAACAGTCCCAAAACCATTAATTCCTGTTGCTGGACAACCAATTGTACATAGATTAGTAAAAGATATCGCAAAGGTTTTAAAACAACCAATAACCGAAGTTGCTTTTGTTTTAGGTGATCCAGCTTGGTTTGGAGACGATGTGGTAGATAGTTTAACAGATTTAGCGACAAGTTTAGGTGCAAAAGCCTCAATCTATCGTCAAGATCAACCTTTAGGTACAGGTCACGCTATCATGTGTGCAAAGGACAGTTTATCAGGACCAGCAGTAATCGCTTATGCAGATACTTTAATTCGTGCAGATTTTAATTTAGATCCAGAAGCAGACTCAGTAATTTGGGTAAAGCAAGTAGATCAACCAGAAGCTTACGGTGTTGTTAAATTAAACGATAATAAAGAAATTGTAGAACTTGTAGAAAAGCCACAACAATTTGTTAGCGATTTGGCAGTTATAGGTATTTACTATTTTAAAGAAGTAAGTCAGTTAAAAGATCAACTTCAAAAAGTATTAGATAATAATATTATTAATGGTGGCGAATATCAAATTAACGACGGAATTAAAGGCATGATGGCAGACGGAAAAGTCTTTAAAACAGGCGAAGTTAGCGAGTGGATGGACTGCGGAAACAAAACCATAACATTAGACACAAACCAACGTATGTTAGGCTTTTTACAAGCAGATGGAGAAGAGCAATTAGTTTCAGACTCTGTAAATAATGAAAATTCAACAATTATAGCGCCTTGTTATATCGGCGAAAACGTAGTACTTAAAAACGCAACGGTTGGACCATATGTTTCTATTGGTAATAATTGTGTTATCGAAAATGCAACCGTTAAAAATAGTTTAATACAAAACCAAACTAGTATAAAAAATGCTAATTTAGACGAAGCTATGATTGGTAACCACGTTAAGTACGACGGTAAGTTTACTAAAATTAGCATTGGCGATTATTCTGTTTTGGAATAAATTTCTGAGTTTTACCCTGAGCGAAGTCGAAGGGAAAGCAGAAATCTTAAAGACATAAATTGGTATAATTATTGACCTAATTAAAATAAAAAGTCACTTAAACCTTAGTCAAAAGGTTATTTAGATGAAAAAAACGCTTTACATCTTATACTTCCTTTTCGGAATGTTATGCATTCCGCAGACTAACTATGCCCAAGTAGATTTTAATAAAACACCAAATGACGACTTAGGAAATTTTGAAGACGAATTTCAAAATAATTTCTACGAAGCCATGAAACAACACGGTATAGAAAATTATGACCGTGCTGTAGATAACTTAAAACGATGCTTAGAATTAGACGATTCTCATGTGGTTATTTATTATCAATTAGGAAAAAACTACAACAAGCTTAAAAATTTTGGAGAAGCTGAAGATGCATTAAAAGATGCATTAAGAATAGAGCCTGATAACGAATGGGTTTTAGACGAGCTGTATCATGTTTACATTCAGCAAAAAGAATATAACAAAGCCATAAAAACCGTAAGACAATTGGTAAAATACCATCCAGATTATAAAGAGGATTTAGCCAATATTTACGTACAAACAGGTAATTTTAAAGATGCACTTAAAATCTTAGACGAGTTAGATGAAGAGTACGGTATTACAGACGATAGAGACTTACTACGTAACCGCATTTACAACGCAACAGGTAGAAAAAAAGATCAAATTGAAAATCTTGAAGAACGCGTAGATAAAAATCCAGAATCTGAAGAAACTTACTTAAGATTAATCTATCGTTACAGCGAAAATAACGACAAGAAAAAAGCATTTGAAACAGCAAAAAAGCTATTAGAAATTAATCCAAAAAACCAACTTGTTCATCTAGCATTATATAAATTTTATTTAGATGAAGGTAGCCACGATAAAGCAATTAATTCTATGAAAATTGCTTTACAAAGCTCAAAAATTAATCCCGAATCTAAAATAAAAGTACTAGCAGATTTTGTAAAATTTGTCAGTAAAAATCAACAATACGAGCAAGACTTAGTAGATGTAACTTCAATGCTAACAAAAATTGAATCTAGTGGTAAAACGTTGGTAGAGTTAGCTCAATATTATTTACTTAAAGGCGAAAAACAAAAAGCAATAAGTTTTTACGAACAAGCACTTCAAAAAGAAGAAGAAAACTTTGGGATATTAAGAAATATAATACTTCTTCACATAGATTTAAAACAATTTAAACAAGCAGCAGATCGTAGCCAAGAAGGTATAGAAATTTTCCCATCGCAACCAGTTTTATATCTTACTCATGGTGTGTCATTAAACTATCTAAACAGACCAAAAGAAGCTATAGAAAGCTTAGAAATGGGCTTAGATTACATTATTGATGACAAACCAATGGAAGCAGATTTTTATAATCAATTAGCCAAAGCTTATACTGCAACAAACAATTTAAATAAAGCAAAAACGTTTAGTGATAAAGCAAAAAAATTACAATTATCTAATTAATGACTATTAAAACTCAATTTTCTCTATATACAATACTATTTTTATTTGTATTTGTTGGTTGTAAATCAGCCAAAACTATTGTTGCCAATGGCGAACTAAACAATAGATTAACAGCAAAACAATTAATTAAACAAACCGAAAAAGTAGAGTCAGATTTTAAGACTTTAGTCGGTAAAATGAAAATTGAATACATAGAAAAAAATAAATCTGAAGGAACAACCGTTAGTCTTCGTATAGAAAAAGATAAAACCATTTGGATGAGTAAATTAGGGTTAGTTAAAGCGCTAATAACACCAACAAGAGTCGCGTTTTATAACAAACTAGATAACACTTATTTTGATGGCGATTTTACGTACTTAAGTAATCTTTTAGGGACAGAATTAGATTTTCAAAAAGTACAAAATATGCTATTAGGTCAGTCTATGTTTGCACTTAATGATAAAGATTATGAGATTGATACTTTTGACCAATCGTACCAATTAAAACCAAAAAAACAACGCGATTTATTCGAGCTTTTTTTAATGTTCAACCCAAGTCATTTTAAAATGGATTCTCAGCAAATTGCACAACCTAAAGAACGTAGAATTTTACAAATAGACTATTTATCTTATCAAAAAGTAGACAACTTAACTTTACCTTCAGAAACAAAGATTTTTGCTATAGAAAATGAAGATCAACTAGTGATTAATTTAGAATTAAAATCTGTAGATTTGAATGAAGATGTACGTTTTCCGTTTAGCATTCCTTCAGGATATAAAAAAATAGAATTATAACCATGAAATTCAATCAGTTTCTAACCCTTTCATTAATGTTTTTGTTGCTTGGCATCACTTCCGCGCAAGCGCAAAACAATAAAAAAGATCAGCTTGAAGCAAGACGAATAGAGCTTAGAAACGAAATTAAGAAAATAAACAGTCTTCTTTTTTCTAACCAAAATAAAAAGAAGGATCAAACCGCTTTAATAGAAGACTTAAACTATAAGTTAAGTGTGACTAATAACTTAATTAAAGTCACCAATCAACAAGCTAATTTATTAACTAGATCTATAAATAATAATCAAAAAGAAATTTCGCAATTGCGTGACGAGCTTACCATTTTAAAAGAAAACTACGCAAAAACGATTCAAAAAAGTTATAAAAATAAAAGCGAACAAAGCCGTGTAATGTTTTTATTGTCTTCAGATAATTTTAGACAAGCTTATAAGCGTTTACAGTACATGAACCAATATGCAAAGGTGCAGAAACAACAAGCCGAAGACATAAAAGTAAAAGCAAAAAAGCTTCAAGATTTAAACTTAGATTTAGTTAAGCAAAAAGAAGAAAAGGATAAGTTAATTGCAGAAAATAAGGTCATTCAAAATCAATTAGAAGCCGATAGAAAGCAACATCAATCTATAATGGCAGAGATTAAAAAAGACTTAAATAAGTATGCTGCTCAAATAAAAGAAAAACAGCGTGAAGCTGCTAAAATAGATGAAGAAATAGACCGAATTATTAAAGCCGAAATAGCAAAATCTAATAAAAAAGCAGGCAAAACGTCTACTTACAAATCTGGTTTTGCACTAACAGCCGAAGCAAAATTAATAGCAGCAGACTTTATAAGTAATAAAGGAAAATTACCTTGGCCAGTAGAAAAGGGAATTGTAAAACTACGTTATGGAAAACAAAGATCTCCTATAAATCCTAGTGTCGAAATACAAAGTAGCGGTGTAAGAATAGCTACCGAAAAAGATGCTAAAGTTAGAGCTGTTTTTAAAGGTAAAGTCTTAGCTGTAATGGTGCAAAAAAAGAGTAATCCTGTGGTTTTAATCCAACATGGTAATTACATTACAGCTTATGGTAATTTAAAAACAGTTTACGTTAAAAAAGGCGAACAGATTTCTACAAAACAAGAGATTGGCGAAGTCTTTACAGACAGCGATGGTCAAACCTTATTAAAGTTTAGCGTTTATAAAAATAATGCATCACAAAACCCTGCGGAATGGGTTTATAAAATGTAATTATTCAAATAAAGCTTTTAGTTCTGTAGCGTCTTGAGGTTTCATTTTCCCTGCTAAAACTAAACTTAATTGCTTACGTCTTAAAGCAGCAGCATAACGCTCTTTTTCAATGTCTGTTTCTGGTACAAGTTCTGGTACTTTTACAGGTCTTCCCGTTTCGTCAACAGCAACAAAGGTATAAATAGCTTCATTAGCTTTTGTGCGTTCTCCAGACTCACGATCTTCAATCCAAACATCAATAAATATTTCCATAGAGCTTTTAAAGGCTCTAGATACTTTAGCTTCTACAGTTACAACACTACCTAAAGGCACAGCTCTGTTAAATGCTACGTGATTAACAGAAGCAGTTACTACAATACGTCTACTATGGCGTCTTGCACTAATACTTGCTGCACGATCCATACGTGCTAGTAACTCGCCACCAAAAAGGTTGTTTAACGGATTAGTTTCGCTTGGTAATACTAAATCGGTTAATGTTGTTTTAGAGCTTTCGGCAGTTTTTGGTGTCATGAAATTTATTTTTTTGCAAAGGTAAGACGATTTACATTTTTAGTTTATCTTTTTACAAATAATTATGAAAACAAAAAGCCTCACAATTATAATTGTGAGGCTTTTAATATTTGTTTTAAACATTACTTAGTCTAACTTTTTTATAAGCAACCAAGCGTCTTTATTATTTTCTTTTCTTATTGAATTTAAAGCCTTAAAAGCGTCTTCTCTAGACGTATAACTACCGTATGCAACTTGGTGTAATCCGTATTTATTTGTACCAATTTTTCTTGCTTTAAAACCTAAAGCTTTTAACTGTTCTACTTTTTTATCAGAATTTTCTTCTAATCTAAAAGCACCAGCAATCACATGATAATTACCTATTTGTTTATTTACATTTAATGTTACAGCTGGCAAAGGATTACTGATTACAAAAGTAGCTTCTTGTATTTGGTCTTCTAATTGTGCGTCTGCTTCTTCTTGAGCTATTTGGTTATGGTTTTCTATGTTTTTGTAGTAATTATTTACTCCAAAACCACTTAAACCTAAAGCAATAATAGCAATTGCAGCATATTTAAGATAAGGTCTGCTTTTACGTTTTTCTTTAGTAATAGCAATGGTTGGTACTTCTTTTTCAATAGTTTCAACCTCTTTTTTGTATTCTTCTCTAGTTACAGAAGGACTTACAAACTGCGATAACCCAAACGCATCTGTTAAATAATTAAGGTGATAAGATGGTGTAAACTGTATTTTACCTTCATTATTTAACTTTAAATCGCCAATATTTTCAAAGGTTAAAGTTTCACCTTCGGTTAAATAAGATTTTAAAGATTTGACACGCATTGCAATGTTTTGCGTAGCAACTTCAAAAGGTATTTTTTCTACATCGGCAATGTAACGGGCTAAAAGTCCGTCGTTGTTTTGTATTTGTTCATTAAACGATAATACTTTTTTTGGCGGATAAAACGCGTTGGTAGAATCGTGTACTGTAGCCGATTTACGTTGTGTTAAAAAAGCACCAAACTCTGGCACAGTCACACAATCGTAACGGTATAACAAATCGCTGATGTAGGTTTCTAATTGCATAAAAACAAAGTTATAAATTTTTAAAAGCGAATAAAATTTAGACCCTATTATTTATTAACAGCAATAAATTTCTTTTCTTGTAGCTTAAAAATCAGATTAATATAAAATGAAAGATAGCCAATTACTGCATATTTTAGCCTTACAACACGTATCAAAAATTGGAGATACTACTGCAAAAAAGTTAATTAATCACTGCGGAAGTGCAGAAGCTGTCTTTAAAGAAAAAAGAAGTAATCTTTTAAAAATTGACGGTATTGGTGAAGTTTTATTGAGTGAATTGCATAAATCAAATCATCTTGAAGCTGCAGAAAATGAACTAAAATACATAAGAGATGAAGGTATAAATTGTCATTATTTTTTAGATGAAACGTATCCTGAAAAATTAAAACATTGTTTAGATGGTCCTATTTTATTGTTCTCGTCAGGAAATATCAACTTAAATAATCAACACATTATTAGCATAGTTGGTACTAGAAAAATTACAACATCTGGTATGGCTTTTTGCGAAAAATTAATTGAAGATTTAGCGGTATATAAGCCTATAATTATTTCTGGGTTTGCTTATGGTACAGATATAACTGCACATAAAGCAGCAATAAAAAACAAATTGCAAACCATTGGTTGTTTAGCGCATGGATTAAACCAAATTTATCCTAAAGTGCATAAAAAATATGTGGCTGAAGTAGAAAATAATGGCGGTTTTTATACTGATTTTTGGAGTAGTGATACTTTTGATCGCAACAACTTCTTAAAAAGAAATCGTGTTATTGCAGGTTTAAGTCAAGCTACAATTGTTATAGAATCTGCAGAAAAAGGCGGAAGCCTTGTAACTGCAGATATTGCTAATTCTTATAACCGAGATGTTTTTGCGGTACCAGGTCGCATAACAGATAGCCAAAGTGTTGGTTGTAATAACCTAATTAAACAGCAAAAAGCACATTTGCTATCTACACCATTCGATATTCCTTATATGCTTAATTGGGAATTAGAAGCGTTAAAAAAGCCGCCAGTACAAAAACAGTTATTTGTAGAGTTAGATGCAGATGAAAAAATAGTTTATAACTACCTAAAAGATAACGATAAAGAGCTTTTAGATGTTATTGCTATAAACTGCAAATTACCAACTTACAAAATGGCAAGTATTTTACTTAATATGGAGTTAAAAGGTGTTGTTAGACCTTTACCAGGAAAATTGTTTGAGCTTATTTAATTAATATCCAACCTTTTCTCTAACTCTAGCTAATACTTTATCTGCTACTTTTTTAGCTTTTTCTGCACCAATAGCTAAAGCTTCGTCTATTTTATCTAAGTTTTGCATGTAATAGTTGTAGCGTTCTCTTTGAGCATCAAAAGTGGTTAAGATTAACTCGTAAAGCGCTTGCTTAGCATGACCGTAACCGTAATTACCATTTTCGTAATTAGCTTTCATTGTTGCAATTTGTTCTTCGTTAGCTAATAAGCTGTAAATAGCAAAACAATTACACGTACTCCAGTCTTTAGGTTCTTCTAGCGGTGTACTATCTGTTTCAATACTCATTATTTTTTTACGAAGTTGTTTTTCTGGTAAAAAGATGTTGATGTAGTTGTCTCTACTCTTGCTCATTTTTTCGCCATCAGTACCTGGGATAAGCATGGTGTTTTCTTGCAATTTTTCTTCAGGTAAAACAAAAGCTTCACCCATTTTTGCATGAAAACGAGAGGCAACATCTCTTGTAAATTCGATATGCTGAAGTTGGTCTTTACCTACAGGAATAATCTCTGCATCATACAATAAAATATCTGCAGCCATAAGCATTGGGTACATAAATAATCCAGAGTTTACATCTTCTAAACGGTCTGCTTTATCTTTAAAACCATGGGCTAATTGCATTCTTTTAAACGGAAAAAAACAGTTTAAATACCAAGCAAGTTCTGTAACTTGAGGTATATCACTTTGTCTATAAAACACTGTTTTTTCTATGTCTAATCCAAAAGCTAACCAGGTTGCAGCAACAGAGTAGGTGTTATGTCTTAACTCTTCTGCATTTTTAATTTGTGTTAAAGTGTGCAAATTTGCTATAAACAAATAAGACTCATTATCACTGTTTTCGGATAATTTTATAGCAGGTAAAATTGCACCTAATATATTACCTAAATGTGGTGTTCCTGTACTTTGAATTCCTGTAAGTATTCTTGCCATGATTAAATTTAATTCTGAATGACAAAGGTAATTTTTTTAGTAGAATAGCTCAATTAATTTAATTAGTTTTGAATCCAAATGAAGATATTTAAGTACATTTTTTGGACATTTTACCGTATTTGGTTTTACGTTATGGTAGCCTTACCAATAATTGTGTTATTTCCGTTGCTTTTAATTTCTATTTCTAAAGAATCTTGGTATCCATACTTTTTTAAACTAGCCCGCTTTTGGGCGCGTTTTATTTTAGTTGGCATGGGTATGCCAACAAAAATTAATTATCTGCAAAAAACCGAGCGCAAAAAAAGCTATATGTTTATTGCTAATCATACGTCTATGATTGACATTATGCTAATGTTAGTAGCAGTAAAAAATCCTTTTGTTTTTGTTGGTAAAGCAGAGTTGGCAAAAATTCCGTTGTTTGGGTTTTTCTATAAACGTACGTGTATTTTGGTTGATCGTGGAGATGCAGAAAGCAGAAAACGTGTTTTTATGAGAGCTCAAAGACGATTAAAACAAGGTTTAAGTATTTGTATTTTTCCTGAAGGTATGGTGCCTGAAGAACATATAGATTTAGCCGAGTTTAAAGATGGAGCTTTTAGACTAGCTATAAATCACAAAATACCGATTGTGCCATTAACGTTTGCAGATAATAAAAAACGTTTTTCTTATACCTTTTTTAGCGGTGGACCAGGTGTATTAAGAGCAACCATGCATCCTTTTATACCGACATTAGATTTAAGCGTTAATGATACAAAGTCTTTAAATGAAAAGGCTAGATCAATTATATTAAAACAATTAAATTTATTCAAAGTTTAATAATTGATTTTTAGATACTAATTGACCAGACTCTGTTATGCCTTCAATAAATATTTTAGCTTCTTTTTGATAGTTTTTAGGGACACTAAAAGTTATAGTTTTATTAGGCTCTAATATGATGTTTGGTTTCCAATAAATTGCACCAAACTCTTTATAAGTTGAGTTTGAAAAAGATGGATATTTTGGTGAGTAGTATTCTTTTTCTTGGTTAAAGCCTATAGGTATTTTGACTGTGGAAAACTGATTTTTTTTAGAAGCATATTCTTGAGGTGAAAGAGTGTAGATATGAATTTCCTCATTCACTCTTCCTGGGTTTGCGCCATAATAAACTTCTTTGACTGTATTAGTATACATACTTTCAATTATCCAAAGGGAATTAGTTATTTCATTGTTATCTAAGTAAACTCTGACAAATCTACTTTTCTTTCTTCTTGGGTGAATGCTGTCATTTGCATATCCATATCCTTTAAATTTTAAAAATTCAATAATTGTTTCGCCAGAAGGGATTAAGACATCTTTCATTTTAACATTAGTAAGGATAGTAGCAGCACCATAAGGTTTAATTTCTTTATCTTTTTTATTAGCTTTAAGGATGACTTCTTCAAGAACCGTAACATTAGATGGTAAATCTTTAAAGTTTGAAACTTTAATTTCAAAATTTTTATTAAGTATTAATTTTTTTTTATCAAATACATCTTTTAAACTATAGTTGTAGTAGTTTATATAAGGTGTTACTTTTAATGTGTTTCCGTTAAGTTTTAATCCAAAATTAAAGTCACTATCTTTCTTTAGATAAAGGTTAGTTAATTTTACATCAGATTGATTGTCTTTTATTTCTTTAACTAGGTTATTTTGATCAGAGAAGATTAAAATAGACTGTTTAGAGCTTAGTTTTTCTTTAAAAGTTAGAGTTACATCTATACCGTTTTCAAAATCAAAGTTATCTGTAGGCGTATTATTAAAAATATTACTCCAGTTGTATTTGCTCCAGCCTTGAGTAAGCAATAATAGATCTAAATCTTTAGATTTATTTTTTGAAGCGTTAAAATAATAATCAGCGTTTTCTATAACTCCATTAATATATGGTTGTAATAGTATTTGTGACTTAATATTATTGTTAGGGTTATATGCTTTAGTATTAGAAGGTAAAAAGCTTGAGCTTAAAAATATTTTTTCTTTAGAGTAGTTAGTTACTGTAGCCTGAATAGAATCATATTTTACTTTAGAGGTTGTAACTTTAATTTGATTAGACACATCTTCAAGATCGTTATAAATCAACCTTTCTAAGACAGGTTGGTTTTTTTCGTTAAAAATTGTAATAATATTTATGCCTTTAAAGAGCTCTTGTTTTTTAAGTAATAAAACGTAGTTTTTATCGGTATTATTAAAGTCAAAGAAAATGTTTTTAAAGCTTCTGGTATTGTGTATAAAGACTCTATATTTTTTACCATTAAGGATGTTTAAAGATTTTATGTTGGTAAGAATATTTAATACAAAATAATCATCTAATATTTTTGTATTAAGCGTAACACCAATTTGTTTTGGCACATTGGTATTTTGTGTTAAAGTAGTCCCATTGTTAAGTGTAGCTTCAAAAGTATAAATTTCACCCTTTTTAATAGCTAAGTTTACATTAGCAAAACCTAGAGCGTTAGTATTAAATGCTCCAATACTATTACCGTTACTATCTTTAATAATACCTGTTTTAGTTTTTACACCTTTATTGTTTTGATTTTTAATTAATACAGCAATATTATTAACTGTATTTTCAAGTAAATGACCACCTTCAGGCATGAGTTTAAATTCATAAAAATCGTCTTGAGAGATAGATTTATTACTGGTATTATCTTGGTCTGATAGGATAGAGATTTTTTGAGTGAATGAATTATCTTCACTAAAGTTTCTCATCCAGTTTGTAGACGCCTTAATGTAATAGTTATTTTGAGTAAATGAAGAGTCTATCGGGATACTACCATAGCCAATACCATTTTTAATATGTATTAAATGTTGTTCTTTTTGGTGTCCATCTTCATCAAAAACAGAAACATATAGATTTGATGTTGTTGTGTGAAGTTTATTAGAGTTTTGTTCAATAACGTAAGATTGAAACCAAATTTCTTCACCTTTTATAAAGGAAGTTTTATTAAGATGTAGGTAAGGTATTTCTCTAGTGTTTTCAAAATAATTAGAATAAAGTTGATCTATGTTTTGAGATATACATTGAATAGAAATTAATAGAGCGATTAGTAAGTTGATTTTTTTCATGAGCTGGTTTATGTTGATTATTTATTCTAATCAACTATTGTGCCAAAAAAAAGCTACTCTTGGCACAGAGTAGCTTTTTGTAATAGCAGTTTTTCTTCTATTTGAAGAAGAACAACTAAAACTTAGAATTTGTAACTTAAGCCAGAATATAACCCTATGATATAAGGATTAAACTCTCCAGATGTATTATTGTAAGCATTAATTTGATATTTAAAAGTTGGTTCTAAATTTAACTGAAGATGTCTAGAAAAATTGTAATATAATCCAACACCGAAGTTTGTAGAAAAACTCACAGAATTTAAATTATTAGCTTCTCCTATTTTAGTTTGATCTCCTTCAAATTCAGATATTAACTCGTTATCGTCTAAAAAGAAAGAACTAACACCACCAATAATATTTAAACTAATTTTTTTATTTATTAAATTATATTCTACTTCTAAAGGAACTTCGAAATAAGATATACGTTGACTTAAAGAAACATTTCTAACAAAACCTATATTTGGTACTTGTAAAAAAGATTCGTTTCCGCTAATAACGTTTATGTCCAAGTTGTTAATTTTATTTAATCTAACGTTTCTCATAACTTTAGGGTTGTTACTTACGTTTTGATAAACAATTACATCATTGGTATCATAACTTAAATTTAGTTTATTAATACCTGTTCTAATTTTAACCTTATCGTTAATTGCGTAACCAAACTTAAGTCCGTAAGCAGCATTTATTTCGCCGGTTTTATTATTACCCATAAATTGCTCATCTATAGAAGACCCATTACCAAAACTATTGTAATAAACAGGTGCAGCATTAGCATAGATACTCCACCTGTTAAAATCTTCTTCTTTTTCATTATTTGATTCTTCGTTTTCTGCAATTGCAGTTTCAATTGCGTTTTCTTTTTGGTTTTCTTCTTCTTTATCTAAATTATTTTTTTCTAAGCTGTTTTCTGCTAAAGCTTTGCTGCTATCAAGTTTTAAATTATTGTTTTGTATGCCTTTAAGATTATTTGATGGCAGTTTGCTGTTATCAGTATTGTTAGAAGATTTTGCAATACCAGTTTGATCTAATTTATCTTCTAAAACAGCTTTTTTATTATTAGAAGTACTTTGTTTTTTTGTAGACGTTGTCTCAGAGTTATTTATTGCTGATACAGCAGATTTTACACTAGAAGTAGTTAAGTTATTTGTGTTTTGGTTATTTAATGGTTCTTTTTTATTAAAAGATTCTGTTTTATGTAAGTTAGATTCTGTAACAGAGTTTTTATTTTTTACTGTAGTAGTAATATTAGTTTCTTTATTGTTTAGCTCTGATTTAGGCTTTTTAGTTGTCGTGTCACTCTCTATTTTTTGTGGAGAATCTACAATTATAGGCTGATTTTCTATATTAGTATTAAATAAGGAGTTGCCTAAAAACAACATTAATAATAAAGAAACAGCTATGCCAGAAAGTTTTAACCATAGTGGAATGATTAACACTGGCTTGTCGTTTTTTTCTTCTTCAAGTTGTTTTTTAATGTTTTGCCAAACATGTTTATCTGGCTTAGCATCAAAATCTTTAAACTTTTCTTGAAATAGTCTATCTAAATTTTTTTTACTCATCTATAAACTTTGCGAATTGCTACCGCTAGTATATGTTGTTATTTTTTCTTTTAATATTAGCCTAGCTCTTGCTAGGTTAGATTTGCTAGTACCTGTATTTATGTCTAGCATTTGTGATATTTCTTTATGAGAATAACCATCTAAAACGTATAAGTTAAAAACTAGCCTGTATCTATCTGGTAACTCTTGTATACAGTTTAATAAAAACTCAAGGCTTACGTTATTTTCATCTATATCTACTTCTTCTTCCTCTTCAATTGCATCTTCGTTAACAATGTCAAATACTTTTTGTTGTCTGTAACGCTGTAATGCAGTGTTGATTGTTATTCTTTTAAGCCAACCTTCAAAACTTCCTTTATTTTTATACTGTTTTATTTTGTTAAATATGGTAATAAAACTGTCTTGTAAATTATCTTCTGCTTCTGCGTAATTACGAGAATACTTTAAGCAGATTGAGAATAATTTACTTGAAAAAAGTTCATATAATTCACTTTGCGCTTTTGTGTCATTTTTTTGACAATTATATATGAGCTGGTCTAAACTCAATGCATATTTTTATTAATTAAAAAAAATTATTGCTCAACAGGTACTTCAACGGTTAAGTAAATATCTTCTCCGCTATCATCAACACCTTGCCAAAACTTAAAAATATAGTTTTCTAATTGAGTTGCTTTAACTGTAAATGTTTTTTCTTCTACGCTTTGTAAGTCTACACAATTTACTACGTTATCCCATACTGTGGTCATTACTGCAACATTTCTTACATTATTATTTTTTAAGAAATATATGTCATTAAATTCGTAACAAGTGCTAGGTCTAATATAGCTAACCGTAATTTCATGATCTTCTCCATAGGTAAAAGATTCTGGCACAGTAGCAGACTCTACAGGTAGTATTTCTATATGATAATTTTCTGTTGGTGTATCATCCTCTACACTACAAGAAGTAATGATAAAGCTAAAGCTTATCAGTAATAATATTAATTTTTTCATATATGTTTATTGCTATTAAGTACTTAATAGATGCATTAGTTGTAAAAAGGTTGCGTATAAAAATAAAAAATCCCGAATTAATCGGGATTTTATTTTATTGTTCTTCTTTTATTTTGCTTTCTAATTCTTCAAACAATTCTGGATTATCTTTTATAACTAGTTTTACAGCATCTCTACCTTGTCCTAATTTAGTGTCTTCGTAGCTAAACCAAGATCCGCTTTTCTTTACAATGCCTTTATCTACAGCTACGTCTAAAATTTCTCCAACTTTACTAACACCTTCACCGTACATAATATCAAATTCTGCTGTTTTAAATGGCGGTGCTACTTTGTTTTTAACCACTTTAACTCTTGTTTTATTACCCATAACATCTCCGTTAGAGTCTTTAATTTGTGTAGATCTTCTAATATCTAATCTAACAGAAGCATAAAACTTAAGAGCATTACCACCAGTAGTAGTTTCTGGGTTACCAAACATAACTCCAATTTTTTCACGTAATTGGTTAATAAATATTACGGTACAATTGGTTTTACTAATAGAAGCTGTTAATTTTCTTAATGCTTGAGACATTAAACGTGCGTGTAATCCCATTTTAGAATCACCCATTTCTCCTTCAATTTCACTTTTTGGAGTTAATGCAGCGACCGAATCGACTACAACAATATCTATAGCTCCAGATCGGATTAAATTATCTGCAATTTCTAGAGCTTGCTCACCATTATCTGGTTGAGAAATAATTAAGTTATCGATATCTACATTTAGTTTTTCAGCATAAAAACGGTCAAAAGCATGTTCTGCATCAATAAATGCTGCAATACCACCTGCTTTTTGTGCTTCAGCAATTGCATGTAATGTTAAAGTTGTTTTACCAGAACTTTCTGGTCCATATATTTCTATAACTCTTCCTCTTGGGTAACCACCAACACCTAAAGCGATATCTAAACCTAAAGATCCAGAAGGTATAGCATCTACATCTACAACAGCAGCATCACTCATTTTCATTACTGTTCCTTTTCCGTAGGCTTTATCTAGCTTGTCTAGTGTTAGTTGTAAAGCTTTTAATTTTGCTTCGTTTTCTTTGCTCATTTTCAGTTCTTTTTATAAAATTTCAATGCTAAAATACTACTTTTTTAACCATTTTTATTTTTCTCACGCAACCTTTTTAAACTTTTTGCATCTAATTAACAAAAGAGGGAAAAAATAGCTATGAAAAAGAAAAAAATTTATTCCTCTTTATAGATATTAATTCTAAACTGCTAAGGAATGAAATATTTAAAAAAAATAATCTTGATTAATGCATTAGGCGTTTCAATCTCTATTTTTTTAAATAGCAGTTGTAAAGCCGATGGAGGTTAACTCGTAACATTTTTTAATAAAAAAAATTAAAAAATTATTAACGAGTTAGTCTGTTAAAAGTCCTTTGTAAAACACAAAGGACTTTTTTCTTTTTATAGGTTAACTGTTTGTTTTTCATTAAAATAACATCAAAATGCAACCTTTAATCTTGCAATACTAATTTTAAATTCTACCTTTGCACCTCATTTATTAACTCTTAAAACGAAAGTATAGCATGCAACTGTACAACAAATTAAGTGCTAATGAACGTGCCGAACTTATTGAAAAAGCGGGTAAAGAACGTCTTACTCTGTCTTTTTACAAATATGCGCGCATTAGCAATCCTCAGGAATTTAGAGACCAACTGTTTATTAAATGGAACAGTTTAGATGTTTTAGGTCGAATTTACGTCGCTACCGAAGGTATTAACGCACAATTATCACTTCCAGCAGATAATTTTGAAAACTTCAAAACGCATTTAGATAGCATTGATTTTTTAGAAAATGTAAGACTTAACATTGCAGTAGAGCAAGACAACATGTCTTTTTTAAAACTGAAAGTTAAGGTGCGAGATAAGATTGTTGCAGATGGATTAAACGACAAAACTTTTGATGTTACCAACAAAGGAATGCACGTTAATGCCGAGATGTTTAACGATTTAATCGAAGACGAAAACACGGTATTAGTAGATATGCGTAATCACTACGAAAGCGAAATTGGTCACTTTAAAAATGCCGTAACGCCAGATGTAGATACCTTTAGAGAATCTTTAGATATTATTGAAGACGATTTAAAAGCACACAAAGAAGACAAAAAATTAGTAATGTATTGTACTGGTGGTATCCGTTGCGAAAAAGCTAGTGCTTATTTTAAACACAAAGGGTTTAAAAACGTCTATCAACTTGATGGAGGAATTATAGAATACACACGACAAGTCAACGAAAAAGCTTTAGAAAATAAGTTTATAGGAAAGAATTTTGTGTTTGACGAAAGAAGAGCAGAAAAAATTAGTGACGATGTAATTGCACAATGTCACCAATGTGGAAAGCCTTGTGATACGCACGTAAACTGTGCAAATGATGCCTGTCATTTACTATTTATCCAGTGTGAAGATTGTAAAGCTGAAATGGACAATTGCTGTTCTTCAACTTGTAAAGAAATAAACGCATTGCCTTACGAAGAGCAAAAAGCACTACGTAAAGGACAAGGTAACAGTAATGACATCTTCAAAAAAGGACGTGCAGACCATTTGCCGTATAAAAAAGACTTGCGTAATATTTTTGAAACTTTAAAAAGTAAACAAGACTAGTGCGATGCAAAAGATAGAATTAATGGCGCCTGCAGGAAATTTTGAATCCTTGCAAGCTGCTTTAGATAATGGCGCAGACTCGGTTTATTTTGGTGTAGAGCAACTTAACATGCGTGCTCGTGCGTCTATTAATTTCACTTTAGACGACTTAGAAGAAATCTCTAAACGTTGTCAAGCAAAAAATGTAAGAACTTACCTAACTCTTAATACTATTATTTACGATCACGATTTATCTATCGTAAAAACCTTAGTAAAAAGAGCTAAAGAGGCTAATATTACCGCAGTAATCGCAATGGATCAAGCTGTAATTGCTGTAGCTAGAGAGTTGGGTATGGAAGTTCATATTTCAACACAAATTAATATCACAAACATAGAAACGGTTAAGTTTTACGCCATGTTTGCAGATACAATGGTGTTAAGTCGCGAGCTTAGTTTACGTCAAGTAAAACACATAACAGAGCAAATTGAAAAAGAACAAATTAAAGGACCATCAGGTCGTTTAGTAGAGATCGAAATTTTTGGTCATGGTGCATTGTGTATGGCGGTTTCTGGTAAGTGTTATATGAGTTTACACTCACATAACTCGTCTGCAAATCGTGGCGCATGTAAACAAAATTGCCGAAAAAAATATACCGTTATTGACCAAGAAACTGGTTTTGAAATGGAATTGGATAACGAGTATATCATGTCTCCAAAAGATCTTTGTACTATCGATTTTTTAGACCAAGTAGCAGATGCAGGAATCAAAGTTTTAAAAATTGAAGGTCGTGGTCGTGCACCAGAATATGTGGCTAGAGTCATCAAGTGTTACCGAGATGCAATTGATAGTGTAGAAAATGGCACTTACGATAAAAACAAAGTTATTGGTTGGATGCAAGAGCTAGAAAAAGTCTATAATCGTGGATTTTGGAGTGGTTATTATTTAGGACAAAAATTAGGCGAATGGAGTAAAGGTTCAGGCTCGCACGCAACGCAAAAGAAGGTGTATATTGGTAAAGGCGTTCATTTTTATCCAAAAGCTAAAATTGGCGAATTTAAAATTGAGGCTTACGATTTGTCATTAGGTGATACTTTGCTAATTACTGGTCCAACAACAGGTGCTAAAGAGTTTGAGCTTAAAGAAATGTTGGTTAATGATCAAGCGTTAGAAAAAGGAACAAAAGGAGACTCAATCACTATTCCATTAGACTTTAGAGTAAGACCATCAGACAAACTTTATAAAATTGTAGAAAATAAAGTTGAAGCCTAATGGTTGTTGTTACCTTACAAAGAAACAAGTGTATTGGCTGTAATTACTGTGTAGAGTTGGCGCCAAACCAGTTTAGGATGTCAAAAAAAGACGGTAAAACTGTCTTGCTACATTCAACCGATAGGAAAGGTTTTTTTACTCTAAAATCTAACGATTACGAGGTTTTAGAACCATGTACAGAAGCTTCAAAAGCATGTCCAGTAAATATAATTTCGGTTAAAGACGTATAGAAACACCTAAATTTTATTATTTTAAAGTCATAAGAATAATCTTATCTTTACAAATTGAAGTGGCTCATTTTCCGCAAAAGCGAAAAGTCACAAATTATTAATCGTCATCTAAAGCTAACTCCTTTAGATTCAATATATACATAAAATAGTATGGCTTGTCAAAGTTGCGCTACAGGAAAGGATGGACAGCCTAAAGGTTGTAAAAATAACGGAACGTGTGGTACAGATAGTTGCAATAAATTAACGGTTTTTGACTGGTTAGCAAACATGTCTTTGCCTAACGGAGAAGAACCTTTTGATTGGGTAGAAGTACGTTTTAAAAACGGACGTAAACACTACTATAAAAATACCGAAAAATTAACACTTAGTATTGGAGATATTGTTGCTACTCAAGCACAATCTGGTCACGATATCGGTATGGTTACCCTTACGGGCGAATTAGTGCGTGTACAAATAAAACGCAAGAAAGTAGATACCAAAAACGATGTCTTAAAAATATACCGTAAAGCATCACAAAAAGATATAGATATCTGGAGCGAAGCAAGAGACCGCGAAGAACCAATGAAGGTTAAAGCACGTCAATTTGCTATAGATTTAAATCTTAAAATGAAAATCTCTGATATCGAATTTCAAGGTGATGCAAGCAAAGCAACCTTTTATTATACTGCTGAAGAACGTGTAGATTTTAGAGAGCTAATTAAAGTATACGCTAAAGAGTTTAGAATAAGAATAGAGATGAAACAAGTTGGCTTTCGTCAAGAAGCGTCAAGACTTGGTGGTATTGGTTCTTGTGGTCGTGAGCTTTGCTGTTCTACCTGGTTAACAGACTTTAGATCGGTAAGTACAAGTGCAGCTCGTTACCAACAATTATCGCTTAATCCGTTAAAATTAGCAGGTCAATGTGGTAAGTTAAAATGTTGTTTAAATTACGAGCTTGATGCGTATTTAGATGCTTTAAAATCGTTTCCTAAAACAGATACAAAACTATATACCGAAAAAGGTACTGCAGTATGCCAAAAAACAGACATTTTTAAAGGACATATGTGGTACGCTTATGAAGGCGAATGGATGAATTGGCACTTAATTACCACAGAACAAGCCAACGAAATTATAGAAATTAATAAACAAAAAAAGAAAGTTGCTAGTTTAGAAGAATACGCTGCAGACTTAACTGTAGATACTAAAACCGAGTTTGAAAACGTTGTTGGTCAAGATAGTTTAACACGCTTTGATAAACCAAAACACAATAAGAAACGTAAAACTAATAAAAACCGAAAGCGTAATAGACCAAATAAAGTCGAAGCTAAAAGTAATACAAACACTAATAGCAAATCAAACAATCAAAAAAGAAGACCTAAAAAACGTCGACCAAACAAAAACAAACCAAACAACAATAATGAAAACAAATAATATAATTGTTTTATTACTATTTGTTTTAGCAATGTCTTGCGACTCTAAAGCTGTTTATGACGAGTATAAAAGTGTGTCTACAGCTTGGAATAAAGAAGATGTAGTAAGTTTTAAAATAAATCCACCAGATTCTATAAAACCTTACAACCTGTTTGTTAATTTAAGAAACACCAATGCTTATAAATTCAGTAATTTATATTTAATTGTTGAGATGAAATTTCCTCACGGAAAAGCAATAACAGACACTTTACAATATGCAATGACAAAACCAAATGGAGAATGGCTTGGTGAAGGATTATCTTCTGTAAAAGAAAATAAGTTGTGGTATAAAGAAGGTGTAATTTTTAAAGAAAAAGGAGAATATAAAGTAAACATACAGCACGCAATGCGCCAAAATGGAAATGTAAATGGCGTAGTAAATTTAGAAGGTATTACAGACGTAGGTTTTAGGATAGAAAAAACAGAATAAATTGGCATAGATGGCAAAAACTAAAAAACAAGAAACTACAGGTTTCGAAAAATACATCAGATGGTTTTGGATGCTTTTTTTAGGAGGCATTCTTTTAATCGTTTTAATATTCTTTTTAGCATCTGTTGGTGCTTTTGGTGAAATGCCAGACCATACACAATTAGAAAACCCAGAAACCAATTTAGCTACCGAAATTATTTCTTCAGACGGTAAAACATTAGCTAAATTTTATTTAAACGATAATCGTACACCTGTACGTTACGAAGACTTACCTCAAAACTTAATAGATGCTTTAGTCGCTACAGAAGATGCTAGATATTATGACCATTCTGGTATTGATGCAAGAGGTTTATTACGTGCAGTCTTAAAACCAGGAAGTGGAGGAGCAAGTACCATTTCTCAACAGTTAGCTAAACAGTTATTTCATGGTGAAGGATCAAAAAATATTGCAGAGCGTTTAATACAAAAAATTAAAGAGTGGATCATTGCAGTTCGTTTAGAACGTCAGTATACAAAAGAAGAAATCATTGCTCAGTATTTTAATATCTATGATTTTGGTAACAATGCAGACGGTATTAGATCTGCAGCAAGAATTTACTTTGGTAAAGAGCCAAAAGAGCTAACAGTAAAAGAATCTGCCATGTTGGTAGGTATGTTTAAAAATTCATCGTTATACAACCCAAGACGTAATCCAGTAGGTGTTAAAAATAGACGTAATGTTGTTCTTGCACAAATGACTAAATATGGTGTTTTAGATCAAAAAATTAAAGATTCACTTCAAAAAACAGAGTTGGATTTAAATTTTAATCCAGAATCTCATAACGATGGTACAGCTACCTATTTTAGAGAATACCTTAGAGCATTTTTAAAAGACTGGGCAAACGATAAGAAAAATTATAAAGCAGACGGATCTAAATATAATATATATCAAGATGGATTAAAAGTGTATACAACTATAGATTCGCGTATGCAGAAATATGCAGAAGACGCAGTTGTAAAACACATGAAAAAATTACAAGCAGAATTTTTTCATCAAAATACTCCAGATCGCAATCCAACAGCACCATTTTTAGATCTAGATAAAGATGAAATAGAAAGTCTTATGCAGCGTTCTATGCGTCAATCAGAACGTTGGAGACACATGAAGTACGATTTGAAGAAATCTGAAAAAGAAATTATAGCATCTTTTAATAAGCCAACAGAAATGACCATTTTCTCTTGGGAAAGAGGAGAAATAGATACCATTATGAAACCAATGGATTCTATGCGTTACTACAAACACTTTTTACAACCAGGTTTAATGAGTATGGATCCACAAACCGGACATGTTAAAGCTTGGGTTGGTGGTATGAATTATAAACACTTTAAATACGATCACGTAAAACAAGGTAAGCGCCAAGTAGGGTCTACATTTAAGCCATTTGTTTATGCAACAGCAATTAATCAATTGCACATGTCGCCATGTGATAAATTACCTAAAGCACCATACACTATTGAGGCTGGTAAATTTGGAAACCAAAAGGCTTGGGCACCAAAAAACTCAAATGGAGATTATAGTGGAGAAATGACCTTAAAGGCAGCATTAGCCAACTCGGTTAACACCATTACAGCTAGGTTAATGGATAAAGTAGGTCCAGAACCAGTATCTAAATTAGCAAGAGATTTGGGTGTAGAATCAGAAATACCAGCAGTACCATCTATAGCATTAGGAACACCAGATATTAGTTTATATGAAATGGTAGGCGCATATTCTGCATTTGCAAATCAAGGAGTTTACACAAAACCAGTAATGGTTACTACTATTGTAGATAAAAACGATACTGTTTTATACCAATTTGTACCAGAAACTAGAGATGTTTTAAGTGAAGAAGCTGCCTATGTTACAGTTAAACTTATGGAAGGAGTAACCACAGAAGGATCAGGAGCTAGATTACGTCGTACTTGGATGCCAAATAGTGGTGTTTATAAAGAAATTATAACAGGTTATCCATATGGATTTACAAACCCAATAGCTGGTAAAACAGGAACAACACAAAACCAATCAGACGGTTGGTTTATGGGTATGGTACCAAATCTAGTAACTGGCGTTTGGGTTGGTGCAGAAGATAGAGCAGCTCACTTTAAATCGATTACATACGGTCAAGGTGCATCTATGGCGTTACCAATTTGGGGTATGTACATGAAAAGTTGTTATGAAGATAAAGAATTAGATGTATCAAAAGATCAATTTGAAAAACCTAAAGACCTTTCTATTATTGTAGATTGCGATAAGTATGAGGAAGGAAATAATTCAAATTCAGGCGATTTAGATATGCCAGAAGAAGATGTTCCTGATGAATTAGAATTCTAAAATATTTCAACGATAAATTTTAAAAGCCATTCTTTTCAGAATGGTTTTTTTTATTCTTAAATTTAAACCACTAAAAAACTAAATGATGATAAAAAAAACCGTTAATACAGTTCAGGAAGCTTTAGATGGTGTCGAAGATAACATGACTTTTATGTTAGGTGGTTTTGGGTTAAGCGGAATTCCTGAAAATGCAATAGCAGAATTAGTAAAACGAAACGTAAAAAACGTAACATGTATTTCTAATAATGCAGGAGTAGACGATTTTGGCTTAGGGCTATTACTTCAAAAAAAGCAAATTAAAAAAATGGTATCTTCTTACGTAGGAGAAAACGACGAATTTGAAAGACAAATGTTGTCTGGAGAATTAGACGTAGAACTTATTCCACAAGGGACATTAGCCGAAAGATGCCGAGCAGCTCAAGCTGGTTTTCCTGCTATTTATACACCAGCAGGTTATGGTACCGAAGTTGCAGAAGGTAAAGAAACCAGAGAATTTGATGGTAAAATGTATGTCTTAGAACATGCCTTTAAAGCAGACTTTGCTTTTATAAAAGCTTGGAAAGGTGACGAAGCAGGAAACCTAATATTTAAAGGGACAGCACGTAATTTTAATCCAGTAATGTGTGGCGCAGCAAAAATTACCGTAGCTGAGGTAGAAGAATTAGTACCGGCAGGAGAATTAGATCCTAATCAAATACATATACCAGGTATTTTTGTGCAACGTATCTTTAAAGGAGAAACTTTTGAAAAGCGTATAGAGCAACGTACAGTAAGACCAAAAAGTTAAATAGGAGTCTAAAGTTAAAAAGTATTTAAAGTGTCTAAAGTTATCTTAATCAATTAACAGAAAGTCCTTTATATTCTAAATATTAATTTTGTGCCTAACTTTAAGTATTTAAGGCACTTATAACTTACAACTAAAAATGTTAGATAAAAACGGAATAGCAAAACGCATTGCAAAAGAAGTTAAAGATGGTTATTACGTTAACCTTGGTATTGGTATACCAACTTTAGTGGCTAATTTTGTAAGAGACGATATTGAGGTAGAATTTCAAAGTGAAAACGGAGTGCTTGGTATGGGACCATTTCCTTTTGAAGGTGAAGAAGATGCAGATATAATCAATGCAGGAAAACAAACCATAACAACCTTACCAGGAGCTAGTTTTTTTGATAGCGCCATGAGTTTTTCTATGATTCGTGGTCAACACGTACACTTAACCATTTTAGGCGCAATGGAAGTGGCGGAAAATGGAGATATTGCAAACTGGAAAATACCAGGAAAAATGGTAAAAGGTATGGGAGGAGCAATGGATCTTGTAGCTAGTGCAGAAAATATTATTGTTGCTATGATGCATACCAATAGAGCAGGAGAGTCTAAACTTCTTAAAAAATGCTCTTTACCATTAACAGGTGTTGGTTGCGTTAAAAAAATAGTAACTAATATGGCTGTTTTAGAAGTAACAGACCAAGGGTTTAAACTATTAGAACGTGCTCCAGGAGTTTCAGTTGAAGATATTAAAAATGCTACAGAAGGCACATTAATAATTAATGGCGATATACCAGAAATGGATATTTAGATAATATTTTTTTGTAAGAAAAATAACACGAATATTTATAAAATTTCGATGAAATGTTAAAAAATAATGCATTTCATCGAAATTTTATGTTTTTAAACCGATTTAATTAAAATAAATCTCATATTAGCAATCCCAAATTATACCAAATAGATATCCCGAATCTACCATAAACTTTTGCTTATGTATTACGCTTCAAACCTACCTGAACAACCTACAAATTATAAGCAAAGTTTATGTTGGTTTAAAAAATACATTTAGATTAACTAAAAATCTTTTAGTACTTACCAAAAAACTATTTATGCTATAATCCTTTAGGGATAGCTTCTATTAATTTTTTTGTGTACTCTTTCTTAGGAGATTCATAAATGGCATCTGCATCATCTAGTTCTTCCATTTTACCCTTATTCATAACTAATAATTGATCACTCATGTATTTAACAACTGCTAAATCATGAGAAATAAAAATATAGGTAAAGCCAAAGTTTTCTTTTATTTCATTAAGAAGATTTAAAACTTGTGCTTGTACAGAAATATCTAATGCAGAAACAGACTCGTCACAAACAATTAGTTTTGGTTGAAGCGCAACTGTACGTGCTATACCAATACGCTGGCGTTGTCCGCCAGAAAACTCATGTGGATAACGGTTAAAAGCACTTTTATCTAAGCCAACACGATTTAAGATGTCAATTGCTTTTTCCGTTCTTTTAGATTTTGAGTTGTAAAGCTTATGTACTTGCATAGGTTCCATAATTGCTTGTCCAACGGTTAAACGCGGATTTAAAGAAGCAAATGGATCTTGAAAAATAATTTGAATGTCTTTACGTAATGCTTTTTCTTCAGCTTTATTAAGAATTGTAATATCCTTTCCTTTATAAAAAATGTGACCTGATGTTGGTCTGTTAAGCAATAAAATAGCGTTTCCTAAGGTAGATTTACCGCAACCAGATTCGCCTACCAAACCTAAAGTTTCACCTTTATATAATTTAAAACTAACGTTGTTAACTGCTTTGAAACTTTCTGGTTTAGAGAAAAGACCTGATTTAGAAATGTACTCTTTTTCTAAATTAACGACTTCAAGAATAGGAGCTTTACTGTAAATTTCCTTGTGTGTTTTGGCTCTTAATTCGGCAGTAATAGTTTCTTTAGAAACTGTCTTTTGCATCACATCTTTTATGGTTGGTAGACGTTTAAGCCTTTCTTTTAAAGACGGTCTAGCTTTAATAAGTGCTTTGGTGTATTCGTTTTCTGGATGTTTAAAAATAAGATCGGTTTTGTTTTGTTCTACAATTTTACCTTGATACATCACTAACACACGTTGCGCAATTTCAGAGATTAAAGACAAATCATGAGTAATAAATAAAATGCTCATTTTTGTTTCCTGTTGAAGTTCTTTCAACAATAAAATAATATCCTTTTGTACGGTAACATCTAGTGCGGTTGTTGGCTCGTCTGCAATCAATAATTTTGGTTTACAGGCAATAGCCATAGCAATCATGACACGCTGTTTTTGTCCGCCAGAAATTTCATGAGGATAGGCTGAGTAAGCACGATTAGGATCTGGTAATTTTACCTTTTCAAAAAGTGAAATCACTTCTGCTTTAACTTCTTTTTTGCTTAATGATGTGTGTTTAAATAAAATTTCTTCTACTTGTTTACCGCAACGCATGGAAGGATTTAAAGAACTCATAGGTTCTTGAAAAATCATAGCAATCTCATTACCTCTTATATTTTGAAATTGTTTGTCGTTAAGTGTTGTTAATTCGGTAGTATTAAAAATGATGTCTCCAGAAGTAATTTGACTTATTTTTTTTGGTAATAATCCCATTATTGCTAGTGATGAAACGGATTTTCCTGAACCAGATTCGCCAACGACACCAACAATTTCATTTTCAAATATGTTGTATGAAATATTTTTAATAATTGGTTTTAATCCATTTTCAGATTTAAAACCAATAGAAAGGTTTTTTATTTGAAGTAATTTTTCGCTCATTTTAGGTAAAAGTAATCAAATTCTTTCAATGCGATACGGTTAAAACCGTAGGTAAAGTCTTATAAAAACTTTTTAAGTGTTTTTTATCGAATATTTTAAATATTTCTTATTTAATTAATTGTTTTATTGATACATTCAGAAAATATTTCACAAATTATTAACTAATTTATTAATCATTACACATGAAAAACAAAATTACTTTAACAATTTTAGGCTTGTTTTTTGTAGTTTTTGCGTTTGCACAACAACGTCATTGTGCAACTATGGAAAACTTAGAACACAGAAAACAGTTAGATCCTAAACTTGAGCAAAGAATGGCTCAAATTGAGGCGTTTACTAAAACCAAAGTTCAGCAAATGCAAAGTAACACCAATAGGGTAGATGGTAGTATAATTACTATACCTGTTGTAGTACATGTTTTGTATCGAAATTCTACTGAAAATATTAGTGTAGCTCAGATACAATCTCAATTAGACGTGTTAAATGAAGATTTTAGAAGAACAAATCCAGATGCAGATAACACTTGGTCGCAAGCTGCAGATACCGAGATTCAATTCTGTCTAGTAACTGTAGATCCTAACGGAAATGCGACAACTGGTATTACCAGAAAACAAGTAACTAGACAAGATTGGGGAACAAGTGATGATATGAAAAGATCATCTACTGGTGGTGTAGATCCTTGGAATACTAGTGAATATCTTAATATGTGGATTGTTCCAAGAATGACAAGTGGAGGAAGTACAATATTAGGATACGCACAATTTCCAGGTGGTAATGCTGCAACAGATGGTGTTGTAATGGCATATAATTATTTTGGTCGTGTAGGTAGTGTTTCTGCTCCTTTTGATGGTGGTAGAACTACAACTCATGAGGTTGGTCATTACTTAAATTTAAGACACATTTGGGGAGATTCCAATTGTGGTAATGATTTTGTAAGTGACACACCAACGCACCAAACCGCTAATTATGGTTGTACAACTGGACAAACGTCTTGTGGATCTACAGATATGCCACAAAATTATATGGATTACTCAGACGATTCTTGTATGAACCTATTTACACAAGGTCAAAAAAACCGTATGCGTGCTGTTTTAGAAGCTGGCGGAGTAAGAAGAAGTCTTGCTTTATCAGACAAATGTGGTGCAGTGCCACAACCAACATGCAACGATGGTGTACAAAATGGAGATGAAACTGGTGTAGACTGTGGCGGATCTTGCGCACCTTGTCAAACAGGTCCACAATATTGTGCTTCTCAAGGAAATAATGTTAATGACGAATATATTTCTAGAGTACAATTAGCAAGTATTGATAATGCTTCTGGTGCACAAATGTATTCAGATTTTACAAGTGTATCTACTGACTTATCTAAAGGTTCTGGTTATACAGTAACAGTTACACCAATTTGGACAGGAACAACTTATTCAGAAGAATATTCTGTATGGATCGATTATAACCAAGATGGAGATTTTACAGATTCTGGTGAGCAAGTTTGGACAAATGCAGCAACACAAAACTCGCCAGTTAGTGGAAGTTTTACTGTACCAGCTTCTGCAACAAACGGAGCAACTAGAATGAGAGTTTCTATGAAATATAACGGTATACCAACGTCTTGTGAGGCATTCTCTTATGGTGAAGTTGAAGATTATACGGTTAATATTATAACAGGAACACCAGATATAACGCCACCAGTAATTACATTAACTGGAGCATCTACAATTAATTTAGAAGTTGGAGACACTTATACTGAATTAGGTGCAACTGCGACAGATAATGAAGATGGAGATATTTCTTCAAGTATTGTAATAACAGGAACTGTTAATACAAACGCAGCAGGAACATACACAAGATTTTACAATGTTAGTGATTCAGCAGGAAACGCTGCTACACAAGTAACAAGAACAGTAATTGTTACACAACCAACAACAGGATCTTGTACTGGCGGTATTAGTGCTTTCCCTTATTCTGAAAGCTTTGAAAATACTTTAGGGGCTTGGACGCAATCAACGTCAGATGATTTTAACTGGACTGTTGATGCCAACGGAACGCCTTCTAGTAATACAGGACCATCTAGCGCAAGTGCTGGTACGTATTATGTGTACATGGAATCTTCTTCACCTAATTACTCGACAAAAAGAGCGATTTTAAACTCGCCTTGTTTTGATTTAAGTGCAGAATCTCAAGCAACTTTTAGTTTTGATTATCATATGTACGGCGCAACTTCTATGGGAAGTTTAGCGTTACAAGCAAGTGATAATAACGGAGCAACTTGGACTAACGTTTGGAGTCAATCAGGTAACCAAGGTAATTCTTGGCAAACTGCTACTGTAGATTTAAGTGCTTATGTTGGTGGTACTGTTCAATTGCGTTTTAATGGTGTAACTGGTACAACTTGGCAAGGCGATATGGCGGTAGATGCTATTAACCTATCTACTTCTGGTGGCGGTAATGCAGGTTGTTCTAATGTAACATTATCAATTACTTTTGATAACTATCCAGAAGAAACCGCTTGGACATTAACCAACAATTCAGGTCAAACAGTTGCGTCTGGCGGTACTTACGGTTCGCAAGCAGATGGATCTACTTTAAATATTCCTGTTGGATGTTTAGAAGATGGTTGTTATAACTTTACAATTACAGATGCTTACGGAGATGGTATTTGTTGTTCATACGGAAATGGATCGTACACATTAACAAACACAGATACGGGTGCTGTTTTAGCTTCTGGTGGATCGTTTACAAGTAACGAAACGACTAATTTCTGTTTAACAAATAACGTTAAAACATTTACTAGTATAGTAACTACAAAGGATGATTTTGATAAGCAGTTTAAACTATACCCAAACCCTGTTAAGCAAATACTTAATGTAGATTTAGTTGGTTTTGAAGCGCAAAGTTTTGAAATTAAAAATATGCTTGGACAAACAGTACTAAAAGGTACTTATAAGTCTAGTATAGACGTTTCTGAGTTTAATAGTGGAGTTTATATTTTACAATTGAATATTGGCGAAAAAACCAAAGTCAAACGATTTATAAAAGAATAATCCCTTAACTAACCATTTAACCATTAAACTTGAAAATCCAGAGTGAAAACTCTGGATTTTTTATTTTCAGTTACCTCAAATGTGGTTTAGAATTAAAAAGAGTTAGGTCTCGACTGCGCTCGACCTGACAACGTGCTCGACCTGACACTTTAATTTTGAAAGATTTTAAACATGAAGTATTTCGTTTTCTTCTAATAAATTATCGCCTCTTAAACGCAATAACACTTGTGCTACAGCAATAGTATCTTTTTCGCAATAGGTAATTATTCTGTCAATATTGTTTTCTTCATAATACACTCTGCATACTTCACTACCATCTATATCATCTTTTGGAGAAGGTATACCTAAAACATTAGTCAATAATTTAAGAGAAGTAAAGGTTTTATAGTCGCCAAACTTCCATAATTCTAAAGTGTCTAGATGAGGTACTTCCCAAGGTTTTTTACCAAAAAGATTTAGTTTATATGGTAACTCTATATTATTTATAATCATACGTCTTGCAATGTACGGGAAGTCAAATTCCTTTCCATTATGCGCACAAAGTAAATGTTTTGCGTGACTAAAATGCGTCGTAAGCAGGTTTTTAAAATCCTGTAACAATTGTTGTTCTTCACCAAAAAAAGAAGTTGTTCTAAACACTCTTGTATCACCATGAATTTTAAAATAACCAACCGAAATACATATAATTTTACCAAACTCTGCCCAAATACCTGCACGTTCATAAAATTCTTCTGCGGTAAAATCGTCTTTACGTTGGTATTGCGATTTGTGTTCCCAAAGTGCTTGTTTAGTAGGGTCTAAATCAGAAAAATTCTGCGTTTCTGGAACGGTTTCAATATCTAAAAATAATATGTGTTCTAGGTTTAGTTTGCTAATCATTACTAAGATTATTAATTAGTTTTCATCTAGCATTTTATAAGCTTCTTCTATATATGTTGAAATATCTGGTGTAAAAGTAGCTACAGCATCACCAGGTCCTTTACTGTGTCCAAGTCTAACAATAATTACGTTGTCTTCTGGCTCTACAATTACATATTGTCCTAAATGACCACGCATCATAAAAAAGGATTTGTCTCCTACCTTTTTTAACCACCAACCGTAACCGTATTCTGGACTTTCTTTAAATCTAGGTGTTACCGATTTTGCAATAAATGCAGAATCCAAGACTTGTTGCCCGTTCCATTTCCCGTGATCTTTGTATAGTTTTCCTAAACGTGCAAAATCTTTAGCATTACTTGCAATACAGCAATAGGCTTTTACCAAATCGTGTGCTTCGCTGTCTAATTGCCAAAGGGTTTGGTTTTCGCTACCTAAAGGTTTCCAAAAGCTTTCTTCTAAATAGTTGTACAGTTTTTTACCTGTTGCTTTTTCTATAACCATAGCTAGCATTTGAGTGTCGCCACTTGCGTATTTAAAGGCTTGTCCTGGTTGATTAACAACCTTTAAACCATTAATTACTTTTGCTAGATCGTCATCAAAATAAGCACGCGTAGTGATGGATAAAGGCGAGTAGTAAGCTTCATCCCAATTGGTTCCAGAACTCATTGAAGATAAATCTCCAACCGTCATTTGCGCTGCTTTACCATCGCAAAAAGCTGGTAAAAAATCACAAACTGGTTGATCTAGACTTTTTATATGACCTTCCATAATAGCTTTACCTAACATAGCAGACACATAGCTTTTTGCCATAGAGAATGAGTTTGATTTTGAGTTTTCATCATAGCCATCATAGTATTTTTCAAACCAAATGCTGTCATTTTTTATAATAACATAAGCTATAGTTTGATTTTGTTTGTTTATTTCCTCAAGCTTTTTGGTGGGATTAACTGTATTATAGTCTATATGATTATTCCATGGTTGAGGTTGGCTAATATCTATTATTGCATTATCAAAACGCTTATAATCATCTAAAAATGCAGTAGTATAACCACGTAGATAGATGGTACGTACTGCTTTTATTAAATAGTCTGTATCGGTAATGTAAAGGGTTGCAATTATTAGTGCAAAAAGTATGATTATTACTTTTAAAGTTTTTTTTAAGATTCTCATTTTAGAAAGTTAGTTTAGATAAATTAAATATAAATAAATTCTAGTTAGTTTTTTTCTTTGCGTTTCTAGACGCAATTTTTTCTTTGTAGAAAGTCTTAGTAGCGATGTAAAGAGTTTTATCAAATTCGGCAATCGTTTCTCCTTTATCATTCACTAATTGCATGGTTTTTATAATGTCTATTTGAGGTGTTTGTTGTAGTTGTGATTTTAAATCAAGGATTTCGTTTTTATCAAAAATAAATTCGCCATAAATAGTCCCTTTTCCCGGTCGTTTATATCGTGCAGTAACAGCTTTATCCCAAACAACGTAATCGTTACCAAGTATTTGAATTAGTTGAATCATATAAATTGGATCTGTTGCTGCAAGCATGCTTCCTCCAAATATAGAACCAGCATAATTTCGGTTTTTCCAATTTAAAGACATTTTGATTTTTACGTAATGTAAATTATCACTTACAGAAATTATTTTTGCTGTAGTACGTCTATACATTGGCGACCAATTAAAGCCATATTTGTAAATGGTTGAAGGTTTTAAAAAACGGGTTAAAAACTGTGTCGCTGTTTTATACATTAAATAAAGTTTGTTGTTTGTAAGGACTTTCGTGCTCTAACAACCATTGTTTGCGGTGCAATCCACCAGCATAACCTGTTAAACTTCCATCACTGCCAATAACGCGATGACATGGAATAACAATCCATAGCGGATTTTTACCATTGGCGTTAGCAACAGCTCTAATAGCTTTTACATCGCCTAATTGTTGTGATAATTTAAGGTAAGTTGTTGTTGTACCGTAAGGTATAGTTTGCAAAGCGTCCCAAACTTTTTGCTGAAAATCTGTGCCTTGCGGATTTAATTTTAAACTGAAGGTTTGTCGTTTACCCTCAAAATACTCGTTAAGTTGATAAACACAGTCTTGTAAGACTTCTGGAATGATATCGGTTAGTTTTTCTTTAGATTCCCACTTTCGTGGGAATGACAAACTATCGGTTTCGCCTTCATTAGTTTCGGCGAGTTCATTATTATTTAATACCGAAATAGACATTATGCCATCTACATCACCTTCGATTTTAGTGACTCCTAAAGGCGAATTGATGTAGCAGCTTTCCATTAATTTTCGTTTTCTATAATACCTAGTTTTTTAGCACGTGCTTCCCAACTTTTTCTTGCTAAATGTTGAAGATCTGAAACGTTATCACTTTCGTCCATAATTTCTAGTCCTAAAAGCGTTTCTATAACGTCCTCCATAGTTACTAAACCACTAACACTTCCGTATTCGTCAACTACTAACGCCATATGGTTTCTGGTTTCTACTAGTTTTTCAAAAAGGGTTGGTATTGGTAAATTTCTTTGAACAATTATAATATCTCTTCTTAAATCTGCTAGCTTTTTTGTGCCATTACCTAAAGCCATTTCTTTAAAGATTTCGTCTTTTAAAACTAATCCTTTAATGTTATCTTCTGCATCGGTATAAATAGGAATTCTTGAAAAACGAAGGTTTAGGTTTTTCTTAAAAAAGTCTTCTACAGATGTGGTATCACTTTCAGTTTTTATAACTGTTCTAGGCGTCATAACATCTTTAGCCATTACATCTTTAAAGGTTAAAAGATTTTTTATGATTTTACTTTCGTTTTCTTGAAATACACCTTCTTCGTGAGCCATATCTGTCATCGCATGAAAATCTTCACGACTTAGTACGCTACCATGATGACCTTTACCGCCAATTAACTTTGTTGTAAGTTGTAAAATCCATAAAATACCTGTCCATTTTAGCGGAAATATTAAAATATGAAGTGCTTTTGTAGTAAAGTTAGCTAACTTTTTCCAATACGTTGCGCCTATGGTTTTTGGGATAATCTCTGATGCAACTAATATTAAAACCGTCATAATAGAAGAAACAACACCAACCATTAAATCTTCTGTGAAACTTACACCTAAAATAGTTTTTGCTTCAGTACCATAAAGTTCTGCATAGGCTGCTTTTGCTTGTACACCAACTAATATTGCTCCAACTGTATGTGCAATAGTGTTAAGTGTTAAAATAGCTATTAATGGACGATCTACGTCTTTTTTTAATGATTCTAAATCTTCAGCATAATGTTTACCTTCTTGTTTTTTTACATTAATAAATGTTGGCGTAATACTAAGTAAAACAGCTTCTAAAATAGAGCATAAAAACGAAAAGAAAATAGATATAAAAGCGTAAAATAGGAGTAATCCCATAGGTTGTTTTTGGTTTTAGTTTATGCTAAGTTACGATAATAATTTTACAACATCTTTAGCAAAGTAACTAGCAATGATGTCTGCACCAGCACGTTTTATAGCAGTAACTTGTTCTAGCATTACTGCATCGTGATCTAGCCAACCTTTTTCGGCAGCAGCTTTAAGCATGGCATACTCACCAGAGACTTGATAAACTGCTACAGGAACATCGACTTCGTTTTTAATTTCTCTTACAATATCTAAGTAGCATAACCCTGGTTTTACCATAACAATATCTGCACCTTCGTCTATATCCATTTCGGTTTCTCTTATGGCTTCAAAACGGTTAGCATAATCCATTTGGTAGGTTTTTTTGTCTTTTGGAACATCAACCATGTCTACTGGAGCAGAGTCTAACGCATCACGAAATGGTCCATAAAATGCAGATGCATATTTAGCAGAATAACTCATAATACCTGTGTTGATAAAACCTTCGTCTTCCAAAGCTTCACGAATGGTTAAAATACGTCCGTCCATCATATCGCTTGGTGCTACAAAATCGGCACCAGCTTCTGCATGAGATACGCTCATTTCTGCTAAAACTTCAGCAGTATCATCATTAATAATTTGTCCGTTGTCTACAATACCATCATGACCGTAAGACGAAAATGGATCTAAAGCCACATCTGTCATCACTAACATGTCTGGACAGGCATTTTTTACTGTTTTGATAGCCCGTTGCATTAATCCGTCTGGATTTAAGGCTTCTGACCCTTTATTATCTTTTAAGTTATCAGGTACTTTTACAAATAGTAATACCGATTTTAAGCCTAATTTCCATAGTTCTTTGACTTCATTTTCTAATAAATCTAAACTGTAGCGATAATAGTTTGGCATAGATGCAATTTCTTCTTTTACGCCTTTACCTTCTACCACAAAAAGTGGTACTAAAAAATCGTTTGGAGATATGATGGTTTCTCTAACCAAGCTTCTTATTGCTTCGTTAGTTCTTAGTCTTCTATTTCTTTTTAAAGGATACATGTAATTTTGTTTTTTAAGTATTTAACTTAAGTGATTTATTTTGCAAAACCTAGATAATACCAACGGTTATTATCTTTTACAAATTTAGAATTTTCATGGATAACATCTGGTTTTCCGTTTTCAAAAAAGAAAGCATTAAATTTAACGGTATCTTCAGTAGTTTCTAATACTTCTAATTTTATCCATTGAACAGATTTTGCCCATTTTACGATATTTTTCTTGTCTTTTGTAGGTCTTGTACTTTTATGATGTGTTTGCATTAGATAATCGCCATTTGCTAATACAAAAGCAGAATATCTTGATCGCATTAATTGTTCTGCTGTTTCTGTTTTACCTCCATTTTTATGAAAGATTTCGCAGCAATCTTTATAGGATTTTAGTGATCCGCAATAGCAATCCATAAGTTACACCCAGTTTTTAGGGTTTTTTAATAGCTCTAACAATTTAGCTTCGTCACTACCGTCTTCTGGGTTATGGTCGTAAACCCATTGTACATGTGGCGGCAAACTCATTAAAATACTTTCTATACGTCCGTTAGTTTTTAAACCAAATAAAGTGCCTTTATCATGTACTAAATTGAATTCTACATAACGACCACGACGTATTTCTTGCCAATCACGTTGTGCTTTTGTGTATGGTAATTCTTTACGTTTTTCTACTATAGGAAGATAGGCTTCAAGGAAACTATCACCAACTTCGGTTACAAAATTGTACCAATTTTCCATGCTCATCTCTTCGGTTGCTTTGCAATAGTCAAAAAATAATCCGCCAATACCTCGTGCTTCGTTACGATGTGTGTTATAAAAATACTCGTCACAACGTGCTTTGTATTTTGGGTAAAACTCTGGATTGTGTTTATCGCAAGCGGTTTTACACACTTGATGAAAATGTGTTGCGTCTTCTTCAAAAAGGTAATAAGGCGTTAAATCTTGTCCGCCACCAAACCATTGGTCTACAATATTTCCATCTTGGTCATACATTTCAAAATAGCGCCAATTGGCGTGTACCGTTGGCACCATTGGACTTTTTGGGTGAATAACAAGACTTAAACCGCATGCAAAAAAATCGGCATCTTCTACACCAAAATACTTTTGCATACTATCTGGTAATTTACCGTGTACTCCAGAAATATTGACGCCGCCTTTTTCAAACACATTTCCGTTTTGGATCACGCGTGTACGTCCGCCGCCACCTTCTGGTCTAACCCAAATATCTTCTTCAAATTTGGCTTTTCCGTCTATAGCTTCTAAGCCAGCAGTAATTGTGTTTTGTAAGTCTTGTATGTATTGGTAAAATTTATGTTTCATTTTTTAATTTTTATCTGCTTTAATCAGTTGTACCGTTTTTAAAGACGCAGCAGTAACAGACAAAGGTAATACTAGTATGATACCAAAAATAGGGATTAAAAGTAGTAACATAAAAACAATACCATTACCTATTGCAATACCACGATAACGTCTAACAAAACTTATACTTTCGTTATACTTAAAATGTCTTTCTAAGGTGTAATCCATATTACCAAAACCAGCAAAATAGGCTTGTGTTAAAAATAGTAATATACCTGATGTTATGCCAATTATAGGAATAAAACTAATTAGTAATATTGGTATGGTTAGTAATAATTCTCTAGTTAAATTTCTTAGGTTTATTTTGATACCTCTTGATAATTGCTCTGAAAACGACGTGTTACGATGTTGGTGTTGTTGAACGCCTGTTAAATGTGCTTCAATTTTTTCTGAAACTGGACTCATAAATGGTGCAGAAAGTGCCATAATGATATGTCTGTAAAGAATTAAGCCTAAAGCAACGACTACAAAACCACCAATAAAAGAAGAAATGGTTGTAAAGGTTTCTTTTCCCCAATCCCAAAACCAAACTTTAGCGATAAAATTTCCAATATTATCTGATAATCCGTAAGCTGAAACACTAATAATTACTGCTGTTACAAAGCTAATGATGATGGGAATGAAAAAATATTTCCAGAGTTTTAATTTTGAAATTAAGCCGAAAGCACCTGCATAACCTTGTAATCCTTGTAGTATGTGTTTTATCATAACTTTAGTTTAAAAGTTGTGCTTTTACTACGCTCTCCTTGACACGTTAGCGATTGAACGGTTTGTTTGAGCTCCTCGCAGAGAGCGAGTAGTGAAAGCGCGACCTACTTTTTTACATCTATTAGTTGAAATTTATGACTAAATGTTACTAAAAAAGTAGGTAACGCCTTAAAAATTTTAAGCTTTATAGTTTTTTACAGCATCTATAAATGCTTTTGCGTTTTCTAAAGGTATGTCTGGTAAAATACCATGACCTAAATTAACGATGTATTTATCTTTTCCAAACTGGTTAATCATATCTGTCACCATAGTTTTAATTTTTTCTGGTGAAGAATATAATCGTGTTGGATCAAAATTACCTTGTAAAGTAATGTTATTACCAGTTAAATAACGCGCGTTTCTTGGTGAGCACGTCCAATCTACACCTAATGCAGATGCGCCAGATTTTGCCATAACGTCTAACGCAAACCAACAACCTTTACCAAATGCAATTACTGGAGCATCGTCTTTTAAGGCATCTATGATTTGTTGAATGTATTTCCATGAAAACTCTTGATAATCTTCAGGAGAAAGCATTCCGCCCCAAGAATCAAACACTTGTACAGCGTTACAGCCTGCTTTTACTTTTTCTTTTAAGTAAGCAATGGTTGTGTCTGTTATCTTTTGAAGCATTTGATGCGCTGCAACTGGATTTGTAAAACAGAATTTTTTGGCTTTGTCAAAGTTTTTGCTGCCTTGTCCTTGTACACAGTAACATAAAATTGTCCATGGTGAACCTGCAAAACCTATTAACGGAATTTCGTCATTAAGTTTTTCTTTGGTTGCTTTTATGGCTTGGTATACGTAGTCTAATGCTTCTGTAACGTCTGGTACAATTACATTGTCTACATCTTGTTGTGTGCGTATTGGATTTGGTAAATAGGGACCAAAATTAGGTTTCATTTGTACCTCAATATTCATGGCTTGAGGAATTACTAAAATATCACTAAATAAAATAGCTGCATCCATACCGTAACGACGTATAGGTTGTACGGTAATTTCGCTTGCTAATTCTGGTGTTTGACAACGTGTAAAGAAATCGTATTTGGCTTTAATTTCCATAAATTCTGGAAGGTAACGACCTGCTTGACGCATCATCCAAACTGGTGGACGTTCTACAGTTTCTCCTTTTAATGCTCTTAAAAATAAATCGTTTTTCATGTTGGCTTCTGGCTATTTGCTTTTAGCGCTAGGCTTTATATTTTGTATAATTAGTTGTTTTTTATTTTACTAATTAAACTGTTAATCATTCTTGCTTCTTTTTCTAATAAAATTTCTATTTTAGAACTATCGCTTTCTTCTAAAAAGTTTAATTCTCTAGCTATAATTAATTGCGTTTGAACTTCAAATAAAGAACCGATAGCTATTTCTAAAAATCGTTTAAATTCAATTTCACTATTTCTGCTGCAACCTTCTGCAATGTTTGAAGGAATTGAAACTACAGCTCTAGTTATTTGACTTGTCAATCCAAATCTTTCTTCTGAAGGAAAAGAACTACTAAGTTTATAAACTTGTTTAACAAGTTCTATCCCGTTATTCCAAATTTCTAACTTTTTAAAATCTCTCATTTCCCTGCTAAAGGCTAAAAGCTAAGTGCTAATAGCTATTTTATAAAATACTCGTTTACTAATTCTATAACGCTTTCTACAGTTGGTACTTTGGCAACACGTACATCTTTAAAATGTTTGCTTGCTTCTTTTGCTGTAGTTTCGCCAATGCAAAATGCAATACCATTAGCAATGTTTTCTTTTTTATAACTCTGTACTGTTGAAGGACTATAAAACATAACACCTTCTACAGACTCAGGTACTTTTAAACTATCGTATTTTGTTTGATAGGCTTCAATTTCGTTTACCTTAATATTGTTGTTTTCTAAAATGCTAGGTAAGTCGTCTAAGCGTAAGTTGCTACAGAAATAAGTTACTTCTGTACCTTCCATATATTCAACTAAATAATTGGCTAGTTTTTTTGCGTTTTTTTCGCTGTGTTTAACCTTGCCAATTCTTTTTTCTATTAGTTTTTTGGTACGTCTTCCAACGCAATAGATGTTTTTAAATTGAAGCTCGATAGGAGAGAAGCTTGTTAATAAAGCTTCGACAGCATTTTTACTAGTAATAACTACGTTTTCAATTTCGTTTTTTACAAATCTTGGATGAATGCGGTTAAGGCTTATTTTGATAAAGTCACTACTTTCTGGCGTTACTTTTTCATTAAATAAGAAGCGTTGATCTTCTGTAAATGATTTTGTAGAGTAGATGTTAACTTGTTTGTCTTCATCTTTTAACTGGTCCATTAAACGTTTTCCGCCACGTTCAATGATGTATTCTGCAGCCCATTCGGCTAAATCATAATGCTCGCCAACAGGTTTTGTGCGCTTAACTTCAATTTTTTTAGTGCCATCTTTACTTAGTAATACACCATGGAAGTGAATTTCGTCATTTTTTATAAAAGCAGATCCACCTATTGGAGCAGTACAACCACCTTCTAATTTATTTAAAAATGTACGTTCAATAGTTGTACAGATTTCTGTTTCTTCGTGATTAATTTCAGAGATGATGTTTTTAGTTTCTTCGTCTTCATCTAAAACTGCAACCATAATAGCACCTTGTGCTGGTGCCGGTACCATCCATTCTAAATTTACAGAGTTTTCTGGTCTTAAATTTAGACGACCTATTCCTGCTGCTGCAAAAATGGCGCCGTCCCAATTGTTATCTTCAAGCTTTTGTAAACGTGTGTTTACATTTCCTCTTAAATCTACAACGTTATGGGTTGGATAGCGGTTTAACCATTGTGCGCGTCTGCGTAAGCTACCTGTAGCGATGGTTCCTTTTTTTGAAGCTAAAAACTCTTCATTTTTTTTAAACACCAATGTATCACGGATGTTGCCACGTTTTAAAACAGCTCCTTGCACGATGCCTTTTGGTAATATTGTAGGAACATCTTTTAAAGAATGTACAGCAATATCTATATCGTGATTAAGCATTGCAATATCTAATGTTCTGGTAAAAATTCCGGTAATACCAAGCTCGTAAAGTGGTTTGTTTAAAACAATATCTCCTGTAGATTTTAAAGGTACTAATATGGTTTTATGACCTTTTTCTTCTAATAATTTTTGTACTACTTTGGCTTGATAAAGAGCTAGCTCGCTATCGCGAGTTCCTATTCTAATGGTTTTAGACATTGGTTGTGGTGTTTTCTAATTGAAACACTTTTTTTATAAGTTCTAGACTATCGTCTGTTGAGGTTAAATCGTCTTTTAAGTGATGCGCAAAATGGTTAGTAATTTTTTGAATGATGTTATTACTAATTAATTCGGCTTGTTCTTCGTTAAAGTTAGCCATTTTTTTGCGTTGCGTATCTAATTCAGCAGTTTTAAAATCTAATAATTTATCTTTTAAAGCTTTTATTGTGGGTGCAAATTTGCGTGTTGTTAACCACGCGTCAAATTCGGTTTTTATATCTTGAATGATAGACTCTGCAACAGGAATATGTTTTTTTCTACGTTCTAGAGTCTCATCGGTAATTTGTGATAAATCATCTAAATGTACGAGCTTTACATTTTTTAAGTCGGTTACATCTTCGTTGACATTTTTAGGTATAGATAAGTCTAAAATTAATAGCCCTTTTTTAGATTGAATAAGATGTTTATCAACCGTTGGGTTTTGTGCACCTGTAGCTACAATTAAGATATCTGCTTTGTTAATTTCTTCTTGAAGGTTTGCATAATCTTTTACAATAAGATTAAATTTTCCTGCAATAGCTTCGGCTTTATCTTTTGTACGGTTTATTAATGTGATGTGCGAATTTTTAGAGTGTTTTACTAGGTTTTCACACGTGTTACGACCAATTTTTCCGGTTCCGAATAGTAAAATGTTCTTTTCTGAAACATCATCTACATTATTCAAAATATAATGTACAGATGCAAAAGACACACTAGTTGCACCTGTAGAAATATCGGTTTCGGTTTTTATACGCTTGCTAGCTTGTATAACCGAGTTAAGTAAACGCTCTAAAAAAGGGTTTAGTAAATTATATTTTTTTGATTCTGAAGCACTCTTTTTAAGTTGCCCAATAATTTCAAAATCACCTAAAATTTGACTATCTAAACCAGATCCGACCTTAAATAAATGTGAGACTGCATCATTACCTTTATAAATGTAAGCGTATTTTTGAAACTCTTCTACATTACCTTTTGAGTTGTCACAAAGTAATTGAATAAGCTGATATGGATGTTGTGCAAAACCGTAAATTTCGGTTCTGTTACAAGTTGAAGTGACTACTAAACTTTCTATTCCGTTGGCTTTAGCTTGTTGCAATAACGCATTTTTAGAGGTTTCATCTAAACTAAAATGACCTCTAATTTCTGCATCTGCTTTTTTATAACTTAAACCTAAGGCATAAAAATACGTGCCTAAAGACTTTTGATAATGCTCCATGTTTACCTGACTGGGACTTTATTAGGCTACAAATTTATATAGTAAGCTAAATAAAAAATAACGCTAAAGGAACTTTTAATATCGATTAGCGTTTTTTAAGCGTCTTTTTTTTATAACAATGACAAATGTCATACATTAGCAGTGAATACAATGGTTTTAAGCGTTTTTGTTTAGAATCATTCTAAATAAAAGATAAATATGTCACTTTCAATAGCTAAAAAAAATAACGCTAAAGGTTCTTTTAATGAAACCCAAGTTGATGATGAGGTTTTTGTTTTAACTTATCAAAATGAAACCTCTGAAAATCAAGTTATTGAACGTTTTATAGATAGTAGTTTTATACAGTTTCATTTTTGTTTAAAAGGTGAAAGTACTTTTGTTTTTAATAATGGAACTTATCGTTTGGACATTAAGGAAGAATCTTCTTTATTGCTTTACAATCCAGAAAGAGATTTACCGATACATCTAGAGGTAAACCCAAATTGTTGGTTGGTGACGTTATTGATTTCAATAGAAAAATTTCACGGTTTATTTTCTCAAGAAGCAAATTATATCACCTTTTTAAGTGAAGATAATCGTGATAAAAAATATTATAAGGACGGAAAAATTTCGCCATCTATGGCTATTACATTAAATCAAATTGTGAATTATAATTTAAATTCGTCTATCAAAAATCTATACTTTAAGGGAAAAGCTTATGAGCTTTTAAGTCTTTATTTTAATAAAGGTGAAGATGCAGATATAGAGCAATGTCCATTTTTAGTAGACGAAAGCAATGTTGCAAAAATTAAAAAAGCTAAAGATGTTATAATTACAAGGATGTCAGAACCACCAACTTTACAAGAGCTTTCTGACGAAATAGGTTTGCCTTTAAAAAAATTAAAAGAAGGTTTTAAACAAATTTACGGAGATTCTGTATTTAGTTTTTTATTTGATTATAAAATGGAAGTTGCTAGAAAACTATTAGAGTCTGGAGCGCATAATGTGAATGAAGTTGGATTAAGGGTTGGTTATAGTACAGCAAGTCATTTTATAGCTGCTTTTAAGAAAAAGTATGGCATAACACCAAAAAAATATATTTTATCAAAATAAAAGAGGCGCTTTTTAGCGCCTCTTTTATTATTAATCATTAAGTCGTTTTCTGTTTTTGTATTTGACTTGATCTAGAACGTCTTCAATAAGTTTATCGTCTTCTTTATTGTCGTCAATATAATCACCACTATAACCAGATTTGTAGAATACTTTTGTTTGTAGTTTTTTAGGGTCTTCTGGATTCAAAAATGCAGCGTAGTAGAAGCGTTTATCTTCATCTTTTTCACGTTTTTTGATAAACATGTAAAAGTAAATTTCACCTTCTTTATTGTTGTCTGTTGTAAATTTTCTTTTGCCTATAAATTGAATAGAATCACGTTCTTCTTGAATTGTTTTATTTTCAAAAAGAGTAGATTTTGCATACATCTCTTGAGTTATTTTTTCTTTTAAGTATGGCTTAAATAGCTTATGGCGATACATTTTATCTACTAATATAGCTTGATTTTTAAATTCTTCTATGGTTTTTTTCTTAAGCTTTTCTGGGATATCTTCTTTAGCTTTTTCTAACAGTACGTAATAGGTTGTTAGTGCTTGGTTGTTGTCGCTGTCTAAGAGTTTTTCGAAAAAGATTTTTACGTTTTGTTCGTTTCTATAAGGAAATAGTAGTTTTACATATTGTGGTAAGATACTATTATAGGATTTGTAACCATAATTGTTACCATTACTTAAACTACGTTTTATCTCAATTTTACCGTCTGTTAAGATCTGTTTTTTGTATTTTTTGTAAATCTTAGTTTTTACTACATTACTATCTTTTAGTCTAGTTAAAAGTTTGTATACAGGTTCTTTGTATTCTTTTATTGTAGTGTATTGCATGATGTTAGGAAACAGCATCTTTTTTAATTCTAAAGAATCTTGATAGCTGTAAAACATGTAATTGATAGATTTATCTAGAGGTAAATCTTTACTTAGTAATTCTAAAAACTGACTATAAGACTTTTTTGTCTTTTTATTAATTAAAGATTTTAAAATGGTTGTTTGTATGTCTGGCTCTGAGTAGGAATCTAAGTATAATTGTCTTAGAAAAGCATCGGTACGAGGATCTTCTAAGTTATTTAATTCTGAAATTAAAAAGGTTTTTAAATCTTCTTTATTCTGTGGGAATTCGAAGTTTTTAATCAAATCTATCATTGTGCTAGCATTAGCTTTGCTAAACTTAATTTTAGATTCTGCATTTAAGACAATGCTGTCATTATTTTTTAATGCTTCAAAGAATAGAATGGTTTTATCGTTAAATACCGATTTACCTAAAAGTGTATCTAACGGTTCAAAGGTGTCGTAAAATTTAGTGATAAATTCTGAAGGTTCAGCAATAGAATCTGTTAAAGTTTTAAGTTCAAAAAGAGCACCTTTTTTAAGGATGTTTTTTACCAAGATTTCTTTAGCGCTTAACGAGTCTTTTATAGTGAAATCATAGTAATATTTATCATCTCTTTGATACTTTTTCTTATCTGTTATTATATATTTTTTATAATCACTACCGTAGTCTTTATAATCCTTAAAAGGATTTAATTTATTGTCAATCTCGTCCCATAAACTATCAATGTTTTTGTACATCTGCAAGTCATGAAATTTGGTTTTAGTGATGTTAATTTGCTCGTTAGCTTTAGAGAAGTAAGTAGTGCTTTTTGTTTTTTCTTCATAATCTTTTTTCTTACTGCTGTAACCGTAGTAATTATCAAAAGATGGTGCTTTTGTGTTTGTAATTACCGAAAAATATAGTGTAGTATCTATAGTTTTTTTAAATCCGTGATGTTTGGTAGCTTTAAATTTAAACGAATCGAAAAATGCTTTTGCTTTTTGGGTATCTTCACCAACGTAACCTAACAGATAATAACTACCATCTTTTATAATGCTTTTAAGATGTATGTTTTCTGCGTTGGTCGAATCTTTTTTTGCAATACCAGTATAACTGTAATATGGTTTTTTATCGAAGCTACCAGTATGGTCGTCAATATCTAAATCTTTAAAAAAGTTAGTGACAATAAATTTAGCTTCAAACTTATCTTCTTCTATGTAAAAAGTATCATTAAAAGCGCCTTCTTTTAAGAAGTAGTAGTTATTATCAACTTTACCTTGTATAAGTTTTTGTCCTGCATTTTCAAGGTTTTCTGTAATCATATATTCAGGAAAGTCAACTTCATATTTATTATAGTTTGAAGTGAAATTTTTAAACTCTGAAGTCTGTGTTTTAAAAGTAACAGAGTCAAAAATATCTGCCTCTTGATTTAAAACATAATTTTTTGGACCAGCTAATTTTATAATAATTATCTCTAAAGGTGTTTTGTAGATATGGTATTTTTGATAATCGCCTTTTTTGGTTTTATTTAAAATACTTATGCCAGGATAAGGTGATGTTATTTTTTCCTTTTTAATGATGTCTCCAGGAATGTCTTCAAATAAAAAGTCATTTAAACGTTCTAAAGTAATGTCTTTTTCATGAGGTAAATAGTTAAAAGAATTAAAGCGATTAATGGTTAAATATGCACCATTAGTCATATCTGGAGAGATATAATATTTTTGACTTCCGTAAGCAAACTCATATAATTTGGTAAAAGTATTTAGGCTTATAAAATGATCTGGTGTACTATTTAAAGTTGTTTTTTCTGGTAGGATATAATCCTCAATTGCATCTTTTTTAGCCTTGCCAACCTCGGTTTGTTTAGATAATAATGGTTTTACCGTGTATCCTTTGTTTCTAAACATTTCTAGCATGCCTTTAGAGCCAGGTAAATGTGCGGCACCAACACCTGCAAATACGGTTTTAGATTGCATTAAACTATCCATAACATGCACCATATTTGCATTACGCTTGTATAGCATGTGTTCTCTAAAAAACTCTGTATTTGTAGCTTCTCCAATAGAGTCTAAAAGCTTTAGGTTTCTGTCTCTGTACGTGTTTTCTTGAAGCAAATACGGACTTTCTTTTTCGTAGATTTTTTGTAACCAAGGATCTATTTTTGGTTTTGTGGCATTGTGTTGAGCTTTACCAACTAAAAATCGTGACTCTTCTAAATCTTCTAAACTATAAACATCTTTTCCTTTTTTCTTACCAGCTTGGTAAATAAACATATCTAGATAAGTTTCTTCTTCAAAGTTGTCAGAATATCCATCTTTACGATATAAATAACCGTTAATCATACGATTATCTGCTCTTATACTTCCTCTAATTTCTACTTCTTCAGGATGTTCAATTCCCATTAAATTAGAGTAAAAATTTTTGTCATAATTTCTGTAACTATAATTTTGAGGAGAAAGTGTAAGGGTTTGGTAATTAAAAGGTAACCAAGAAGACGGATCAGACTCTAAAGCTACAATTTCACTTTTATCTAAAGCTTCAAAAAAAACATCGTCTAGTCTAAAAGCTACTTTTTTACTAACGTGCATTGTCCCATAAATATAGGATGGTTTGGTTAGACCATTACCTGATATTTCCCATAATAAACTTTGATTTTTTTCTTGAGCAATTGATGTAAGCGAAATTGCGCAGAAAAGCGCAATGATATATTTTTTCATATGTTAATGTAATAGCAGTAAGGTAAATATATTAAACTAAATTTGATAATAAAGGTTTTATTTATGTAATCATAGACTTTAAGTATGTATAACTAAAAGAAATAAAATGGTATTATAAAATTAGAGTTGTATTTTTACACTCTTAAATTTTTGCAAATGAAAAAAGGAGTACTTCTAGTTAATTTGGGCTCTCCTGATAGCCCTAACCCGAAAGACGTAAAAAAATATTTAGGAGAATTTTTGATGGATCCGCGTGTTATTGATGTGCCAAAATGGGCAAGAACCCTTTTAGTTAAAGGGATTATTCTTAACACAAGACCAAAACAAAGCGCTAAAGCGTACCAAAAAATTTGGTGGGAAAACGGATCGCCTTTAATTGTTATTAGTGAAGAATTACAACAAAAAGTACAAGAGCAAGTAGAGTATCCTGTAGCGTTAGCAATGCGTTATGGAAGTATGACCATAAAAAAAGGATTGCAAGAGTTAGTAGATAAAGGTGTAGAAGACGTATATTTAATACCGCTTTATCCTCAATTTGCTATGGCAACTACAGAGACTATTTTGGTTTTAGCAGAAGAAATTAGGCAACAACATTTCCCTAATTTAAAGATTGAAAGTCTGCCAGCGTTTTATAACAAACCAGAGTATATAAAAACGCTTTCAGAATCAATAAAATCTCATTTACAAGGTAAAAATTACGACCATTTATTGTTTTCTTATCATGGTGTTCCAGAACGCCATATTAGAAAAAGTGACATCACCAACGGACATTGTAAACCAAGTGATATTATAGATTGTGCATGTTGTAAAACCGAAAGTAAAGCACATGAATTTTGTTACAAACATCAATGTAAAGAAGTAACACGATTAGTTGCAGAATATTTAAATTTAGAAGAAGGAACCTACTCAACATCCTTTCAGTCTAGGTTAGGGTTTGATCCATGGTTACAACCTTATACAGACCGTACTATAGAGCGTTTAGGTCAAAGTGGTATAGAAAATATGGCAATAGTAACGCCAGCTTTTGTTAGTGATTGTCTAGAGACTTTAGAAGAAATTGCTATGGAAGGTGAAGAGATTTTTCATGAAGTTGGCGGTAAAGATTTTACCACGGTACCATGCTTAAATACCGATCAAAATTGGGTAAATAATTTAGTGAAATGGATTGAAGAATGGGCAAAAACACCTGCAACAATCTAGATGAAAAATAGCAACTCATCTAATTTAGGAACTGAAACCATAAGTAAATTATTGGTTAAACAAGCAGTTCCGGCATCAATAGGTATACTAGTAATGTCTTTAAACATTTTAGTAGATACCATTTTTGTGGGTAATTGGATTGGATCTGTTGCTATTGCGGCAATTAATGTAGTACTTCCTGTGTCTTTTTTTATTGCTGCTTTAGGGATGAGTATTGGTGTAGGAGGATCCTCTATTATATCTCGTGCTTTAGGTGAAAATAATTACAAAAAAGCATTACGTGTTTTTGGTAACCAAATTACGTTAACTCTATTATTCACAATAATATTTGTGGTTTTTGGGTTGTTTTTTGTAGATAATATCATTCCCGCTTTTGGCGGAAAAGGTGATATTTTTGAGCCAGCAAAAGTCTACTATACAATAGTGCTATATGGTGTTCCATTTTTGGCGCTTTGCATGATGGGTAATACAGTAATAAGAGCAGAAGGCAACCCAAAATTTGCAATGTACGCAATGTTAATACCGTCTATTGGTAACCTTATACTTGATGTTGTTTTTATCAAGTTTTTAGATTTAGGAATGGCAGGCGCTGCTTGGGCAACAACAGGATCTTACTTATGTTGTTTTATGTATATCTTATGGTATTTCTACTCAAAATATTCAACCTTAAAAATTCAAACTAATCAATTTAGGTTAGATGCTCCAATTGTAAAAGAAATAGCTAGTCTTGGATTTGTCACTTTATCTAGACAAGCTGTAGTTAGTATTACGTATTTATTTTTAAATAATATTTTATACAAATTAGGAGGAGAAACATCGGTTACAGCTTACGCCATTGTAGGTCGTATGTTAATGTTTGCTCTATTTCCTGTGTATGGTATTACACAAGGGTTTTTGCCAATAGCTGGTTTTAATTACGGTGCAAAAAACTATAAACGGGTCAAAGAAACCATTTTGACAGCTATTAAATACGCTGTTATTTTAGGAACATTAGTGTTTGTTTTGTTAATGGTTTTTCCAGAGTTTATTACAAAACTATTTACTTCAGATACAGAAGTTTTAAAAGAAACACCAAGCGCCATGCGTTGGGTTTTTGCAGTAACACCAATTATAGCCATACAACTTATTGGTGCAGCTTATTTCCAAGCAATTGGTAAAGCTACACCTGCATTATTACTTACTTTAACAAGACAAGGTTTTATTTTTATACCGTTATTGTTGGTATTGCCAAATATGTTTGGAGAACTTGGTGTTTGGATTAGTTTTCCAATTGCAGATGTCCTTTCTACTTTAATTACCGCTTATTTTTTATATCGTGAAGTTAAAACTAACTTAGTACCAAAAGACTAATGGAATATTATAATTACATAAAAGCGTTACACCTTATTTTTGTTGTAACTTGGTTTGCGGGTTTATTCTATATTCCGCGACTATTTGTATACCAAATAGAAGCGTATCATAAACCATCGCCAGATAAAGAAATTTTAGGCGAGCAATTAAAACTAATGGCAAAACGCTTATGGTTTATCATTACTTGGCCAAGCGCAATTTTAGCAACTATTTTTGCAATTTGGTTGCTTATTTTGCAGCCTGTTTGGTTAAAACAACCATGGATGCATGTTAAATTGACCTTTGTAGTTTTATTATATATTTACCATTACATGACCCATGTTTACTACAAACAATTACAAAAAGATGAAGTTAAAAAGACTTCAAACTTTATGCGACTTTGGAATGAAGGAGCAACATTTATACTCTTTGCAGTTGTGTTTTTAGTAATTTTAAAAAGCGCCATAAACTGGGTATTAGGTGTTATAGGTATTGTAGTTTTAGGAGTGTTATTAATGCTTGGATTTAAGATCTATAAACGCATTCGCGAAAAAAATCCTAACGCTTAAATCTTAATCTAATATTTTGGTTTGATTATTGCTATATTTAAGAAATGAAATTCGGAAAACTTTCTTTACGATTACGCATATTTATAGCAATGATTTCTTTAGTGCTATTAGCTTCTATATTAATAGCATTAGTAGCTGCATATCAATATAGAGAAGAAACACAAGACTACCATAAACAACGTTTAGAACGTAAAGAAACTAGTATAAAACGTCACATAAATTTTGTGATAAGAGAAACGTCTTTTGAGGTTGTTCCCGATAAAATTCCCTTCATCTTTAAAGAAGAAATTTATAAAATAGCAGACGTACATGGGCTTCAAGTTAATCTTTATGATTTAGAAGGTACTTTATTAATTTCGTCTAAAGCAGCATTACCACAAGATGTCAAAGAAAAATGCTTAAATGCAGAAATACTTAATATTTTAAATTCGACTGTTGACCATAGATATGTGCAAAAACGTGATGTCAAAGGACAAAGTTTTAGGTCGTCTTATACCTATATTACAGATCAAAAATTTAAGCCTTTAGCAATTTTAAATTTACCATATTTAGAAAATGACGATTTTCTATCACGTGAGTTAAATGAGTTTTTTGAGCGTTTAGGATATGCTTATTTACTGATGTTAATCATAGCAGTGTTTTTAGCATTTTTAATTTCAAAATACATTACAAAATCCCTAAAAACAATTAGTGAAAAGATTAAGCAGATTAGACTTGAAAAACGTAATGAAAAAATTGTTATAAAATCGTCTTCTTCTGAAATTGATACACTTGTAAAATCTTACAATAGTATGATTGACGAGCTAGAAGAAAGTGCTGTTAAATTAGCAAGAAGTGAGCGTGAGCAAGCTTGGCGCGAAATGGCAAAACAAGTAGCGCACGAGATTAAAAATCCTTTAACGCCAATGCGTTTGACGGTACAAAGTTTTCAAAGAAAATTTGATCCACAAGATCCTGATATTATCAAAAAGTTAGACGAATACAGTAAAACACTTATTCAGCAAATAGACACAATGAGCTCTATAGCAAGTGCATTTTCTAACTTTGCAAAAATGCCTGCACAACAAAACGAAATGCTTAACGTAGTTAAAATTATAGATTTAGCACTAGATATTTTTAACGAAGATTATATAGAATTTTTACCTGAAAAAGAAGAAATTATTGCCAAGTTTGATCGTACTCAGTTAATACGTGTAGTTACTAACTTGGTTAAAAACGGAATACAAGCCATACCAGACACTAAACAACCAAAAATTGTAGTGCAGGTATTAGATTTAGATACAGAAGTGAAAATTAATATTTCTGATAACGGTGTAGGTATTTCAGAAGAAAATTTACACAAAGTTTTTGAGCCAAAATTTACTACCAAGTCAAGCGGAATGGGGCTTGGGTTAGCTATGGTAAAAAATATTGTAGAAACTTATAAAGGAACCATTACCTTTGTAACTCAAGAAAACACAGGAACTACTTTTACGGTTTCATTTCCTAAATAACTAAAACATTTCTATTATGAATTTTGAAAATATTTTAAGTACATCCAATCAAGGTGTGGCAATAATTACAATTAACAGACCATCAAAGTTAAATGCTTTAAATAAAGCTACAATTGAAGAACTTCATCAAGCTTTTAAAGCAGCAGATCTAGATAAAGATATAAAAGTGATTGTTGTTACAGGTAGCGGCGAAAAAGCTTTTGTTGCAGGTGCAGATATTAGTGAGTTTGCTAATTTTGATGTAGAAAACGGAGGTAAATTAGCAGCAAAAGGACAAGAAATTTTATTTGACTTTGTACAAAATTTAAACACACCAGTAATTGCTGCTGTCAATGGGTTTGCGCTTGGTGGCGGACTAGAATTAGCAATGTCGGCTCATTTTAGAATTGCAAGTGATAATGCAAAAATGGGCCTACCAGAAGTTAGTTTAGGTGTCATACCTGGTTATGGTGGTACTCAACGTTTACCACAATTAATAGGTAAAGGTCGTGCTATGGAAATGATTATGACTGCAGGAATGATAGATGCACAAACGGCGTTAAGTTATGGTTTAGTAAATCATGTGGTGACTCAAGAAGAATTATTACCATTAGCAGAAAAAATTGCTGGAAAAATCATCAAAAACTCTAGTGTTGCAATAGCTAAAGCTATAGATGCTATTAATGCTAATTATAAAGATGGTATTAATGGTTTTGAAGTAGAAGTTAAGCATTTTGGAGATTGTTTTGGTACCGAAGATTTTAAAGAAGGTACAACTGCGTTTTTAGAAAAAAGAAAAGCAGATTTTCCTGGTAAATAATCTATTAAAACATAATTTTATATAGGTGAGCTAAATATGGCTCACCTTTTTTATATAATATGTTTTGATGAGTGGTATTATTTATTAAAAATTAAAAAATAAGCATAATATTGTTTTGTAATTTTACAAAAAATATAAAATATGTTTAATAGTTCGATAAAAAAAGGACGTGGCGCGCAGCAAAACATAAACAATCGTTTTTTTGAATTATCTCAAGAAGTAAGAGACGATTTTTTAGAATATTGTGAAAAGGAAGGAGAAGTAGTAGATAATGACAAAACACAATATTTAGAAGTCTATCCAAAAACTATTGTAAATAAAGTAAATTCTCCAGATGTTGGTATGTCATATTCTATGAATATGTATCAAGGTTGCGAGCATGGATGCATTTATTGTTATGCAAGAAATAGTCACGAATATTGGGGCTATAGTGCAGGTTTAGATTTTGAAAGACGTATACTAGTAAAAAAAAATGCGCCACAACTTTTAGAAGATTTTTTAAAGAAGAAATCATGGAAAGCACATCCAATTGTTATGTCTGGCAATACTGATTGCTACCAACCAGCCGAAAAGCAATTTGAAATAACCAGAAAATGTTTAGAGCTATTTTTAAAATACAAACATCCAGTCTCAATAATTACTAAAAATGCTTTGGTTTTAAGGGATTTAGATCTTTTAAAAACATTGCAAAAAGACCAGTTAATTAGTGTAAATATTTCCATTACATCTTTATCAGAACAGACAAGGCGTATACTAGAGCCAAGAACAGCTACCATAAAAAAACGACTTGAAACCGTAAAAATTTTAAGTGAAAATAATATACCTGTTAATGTCATGTTAGCGCCAATAATACCATCTATAAACAGTCATGAAATTTTACCATTAGCAAAAGCAGTAAGTGAAGCTGGAGCATTAAGTATTGCGCATACCATAGTAAGGCTTAACGGTGCAATTGGGCAAGTATTTACAGATTGGATACAGAAAAAAATGCCAGATAGAGCAGAAAAAGTACTTAATCAAATTAAAGACTGTCACAACGGAAATTTAAACGATTCTAGATTTGCAACACGCATGAAAGGTGAAGGTAATATTGCAAAACAAGTTTCAGATTTAATGCAACTGGCTAAACTTAAATATTTTAAAGATAAAGTAATGCCAACATTAAACACAAACCTACACGAAAGTTGTAAAGACGGACAATTAAAGTTATTTTAGTATTAATTTGTTAGTCATTTCGAACGTAGAGAGAAATCGCATAACGCACAAAAGATGGTGTGTTTTACTTTTTTTATTTCACTTCGACTTCGCTCAGCGAACAAGATTAGGAATAATATTTTAAACTACTTCTCACCATGCCACTCAGCATAAAATTGCTTTAAAAAATCGACCATGTAGTTGTGTCTTTCTTCAGCAATTTTACGACCAGTTTTGGTATTCATTTTGTCTTTTAACAATAATAATTTTTCGTAAAAATGATTTATAGTTGGTGCAGTAGACTTTTTGTATTCGTCTTTTGTAAGGTTTAAATTGGGTTTAATATCAGGATTGTAAAGAGCTCTGTTTTTAAATCCACCATAATTAAAGGTACGTGCAATACCAATAGCACCAAGCGCATCCAAACGATCTGCGTCTTGTATCACTTCTAATTCTTTAGACTTAAATGCAGCAGTCTTATCTATATTAGAACTAAAAGACACGTTTTCAATAATTTTAATAACGTGATTAATTACTTTGGTAGATACGTTTTGTTTCATTAAAAACGCTCCAGCTATTTTAGGTCCAATAGTATCGTCACCATCATTAAATTTACTGTCTGCAATATCATGTAATAAAGCACCAAGTGCAACAACCAATTCGTCTACCGTTTCACCTTTACTAATTAATAACGCATTGTTGTAAACACGTTCTGTATGAAACCAATCGTGTCCACCTTCGGCATCTTTTAAAGTCGTTTTTACAAAGGTTTTAGTAGCTTCAATAATTTGATTATTTTTCAAAAGTGATGGCGTTTTTAATGGTGTTTTCTGTAGTTTCTATAAGTGTTTGTGTATCGTAATCACTAATTTTTAAAGGTTTATGTACGGTATATTTTAGGCGGTAACCAATACCCATTGGGAATTTTCCGTAAATCAATGTTTTCCAAGAATTATTTATCGTAACAGGAAAAATATAAGCATTTGGAGCATGCTCGATTAAAGTAGCTAAACCACGTGTCTGAAACGGTTTTGGTTGTCCATCACGACTACGCGTTCCTTCAGGAAAAATAACAACGCTTCTGTTATTTTTTTCAATATAAGCAGCCATTTCTTTAATCTTGCTAAGCGCTTGTTTAGCGTCTTTTCGGTCAATTAAAACCGATCCGCCATGTCTTAGATTATAAGATACACTTGGTAAGCCTTTACCCAATTCTTTTTTACTAATAAATTTAACATGAAACTTGCGCATAAACCATATTATTGGCGGAATATCATTCATGCTTTGGTGATTAGCCACAATAATTACTGGTACATTTTTAGGTAAATCACTTGGCACTTTAAACTGATAGCTACAGCCTAAAAAATGCAAGCAACGTGTCAAGCAAAAATTAAGATAATCTACACTTTTTTTATGTGCTTGATAGCCAAATACATTAAAGCAAAACCATTGTATTGGATGAAAAACAAGTAAGCTTAACCCAAAAAATAGGAAGTAAATACAAGTTAACGGATAAGCTAAAAGTTTTCTCATTAGTAGTGATTTTTTAAGTTTCAAAAATAAAAAAACCACGATAAAAAATCGTGGCTTTTAAATAATACTTTAATCCTGTTAAGGCTTAGCAATGCTCATTATAAGCATCCATAAGGTTTTGTGCAATAAGTTCTGCAGGTCTACCTTCAATATGATGTCTTTCTAACATGTGTACTAATTCGCCATTTTTAAAAAGCGCCATACTTGGTGAGCTTGGAGGAAACGGTACCATGTGCTGTCTAGCAACATCAGTAGCTTCTTTATCTACACCTGCAAAAACCGTAACCGCATGATCAGGTTTTTTAGGATTGTTTAAACTCATTTTTGCTCCTGGACGTGCGTTAGCAGCAGCACAACCACAAACCGAATTTACAACTACTAACGTTGTGCCTTCTTTTGCTAATGCAGCTTTTACAGCTTCAGGTGTATGTAATTCTTCAAAACCAACGTTTGTTAAGTCTTCGCGCATTGGTTTTACTAATTCTGCTGGATACATATTTATGTAATTTTTGTATTTATAAATCTATTCTTTGCAAAGATAAGCAAAAACCATGCAAAAGTTATTTTGGCGTTACCTGATAACACTTATGGTGTCATAAGGTCAGGCTATCGGCAGTCGCGCTTTGCAAGGCGCTCCAACAAAGCCTCTATCCTTAACGCGTCTTATCTGCCAAAACCAGTAACAAAACCAGCAAAAAGTATACTTACAAAGTATTATATTTACAACAAAAACAAATTAATGAGCGCATTAAAATGGATTGGTGCCACTTTAGGTTGGTCTTTAGGCGGACCAATTGGTGCAATAATAGGATTAGCTTTAGGTAGTTTAGGAGACGCATTTGCAGATGGTAAAGGGACTTTGTTAGGTGACGGACAACCAAAACAACAAAGACCAAGATACAGATCACGACCAGATTACCGTACACAACAACAAAAAAGAGCGCAAACCACTTCAGGAGATTTTGAAGTAAGTTTACTAATCTTAGCTTCTGTAGTTATAAAAGCAGATGGTAGTCAAGACCAACGTGAGCTTGATTATGTTCGTATGAAGTTTGTAGAAATGTATGGCAAAGACAGAGCTAACAAAGCCTTTAGATTATTTAAACAAATTAATAATCAAAGTATAAATACGCGTCAGGTTTGTTTGCAGATCAAAACTATGATGGATCATGCAGCGCGTTTACAACTACTTCATTTTTTATTCGGAATAGCACAAGCAGATGAGATTGTTGTAGATGAAGAAGAGCGTCAAATCTATACCATTGCAGGTTATTTGGGAATAAGTAGTCGTGATTATAATAGCATTAAAGCCATGTTTTATAATCAATCTGATAATGCTTATAAAATTTTAGAAATAGATAAAACAGCAACTGTAGACCAAATAAAAAGAGCCTATCGTAAAATGGTGATGAAATATCATCCAGATCGTGTAGAGCATCTTGGCGAAGAACACAAACAAGGCGCAGAAGCAAAGTTTAGACAAGTACAAAAAGCTTACGAACAGTTACAGAAAGAACGTGGGTTTTAATTTGTCTTCCTGTGATTAATATAGAAGTCAACTTTTCAATTGTTTTAATATGAAATATAGCATTGCTCTTTTATTTTTTATTTGGAGTGTTTCAAGCACAGCGCAAGATACTTCTGGTGTGTACCTTTTGCATACAAATACTGAAAAATTCGAATTAAAGCGTACCTTAACGTTACATCAAGACGGAACTTTCAGCTTTCATAATTATAAAAGAGATAAAAACGGAATACCCAAAGAAACCAACACTTACGGTAAAGGACATTGGCAAATAGATAAAAAAGTTATTTCTTTTTCATCTACATCTTTAGACGATACATTCACTTTAGATTTTAATGAAACTAAAGCAAGGTACATATCTAAATCACCAAGAGATACATCGGATAGAGTTATTAAAACAGCCTTACGTTTTTATCAATCTAACTTGTTTTGGGTAAAAGGTATGACTCTAGAAAAACAATAGAATTATTTCAAGGTATAACGCATCCCAAAAAATACTCTAATTCCTTGGTTTGGTGCGTAGACATAAGAAGGATCAAAGGTTAATGCATAAGGATTATCTGGTGTCGCAACAACATTACCATTACTATCAAATTGAACATTCTCGTCAAAAGGATCGTTTGCTCTAGCAATGATAAAAGGATTGCCTTTATTTGGTGTCCAATCCAATACATTTTTTACGCCTCCATAAATGTCAAGGTTTTTAAACTTATCGTAGGTTAATTGTATGTTTTGTATGCTCCAAGTAGGCGAGTAGTCTTGTCTTGGGTCTAAATCGCCTAAAGTTGGTAAACGCATTGGTCCATAAACATTACCTGTATAATCAATGGTTAAATGCGTTGGATAATGTTTATATGATATTCCCCAAGTTCCTGTAAAACGTTCGGTTAAAATTTGTCGTGTCTTTATGTTGTTTTCAGTTTGTGTAACATCTTGTACCGTTGCACCAACATTAGCTTTAAAACCAGCAGCAAAAGTAGCGTCTACATTGAGGCTAATTCCTTTAGAAACTGAATGTCCATCTAAATTGTCGTATATAATTTGATTAGGGTTAGTATCGTAATCTGGTAAAATTGCATTAGTAAAATAAGTATACCAAGCCGAAGCATCTAAAGTGAAAATCATACCTTTTTTAGTGTAAAATTTCTTTAGATAGTTAAGGTTAATATTGTACGATTGTTCTGGATCTAATGTCTCTTCAATTATTACATCTCTTGCTCCAGTTAGTGCAGCATGATCTTCGGTAAAAAGGTTTACAACTCTAAAACCTGTTCCTGCATTTAGTCTAATAATATCGTCTTCAGTTGGTTTGTATTTGTAAGCAATACGAGGTGTTAGGATTGATTCATGTCGGTTATCATAATCATATCGTAATCCTAATAATAAATTTTGTTTATCGTTTAGCTTAATTTCATCTTGAACAAAAAGAGAAGGTATAGTAACTTCATCTGCATTTATAGTTGCAGTTGTATTATCGTTATAATAGTTGTATCGTAACGCTGCACCAAATAATAAATCGTGATTTTTTAAAGGTTTATCCCAAACCAATTGCGTAAAACCAATACGTTGTTTTGCTAAATATGGCGTATCTCCATACACTGAGTTTTGATCATGATCAGAATATGAAAATTGTAGATTGATATGCTCATTAACAGGTAATTGGTACTTACCTAAAATTTCAAATCGGCTAGTGTAAATGCTTTCGCCATAAACTTCGTTTCCACCACGAAAATTTTTATTCCATTGTAATTCTCCTCCCCAACGATCTTCATAAAAATAACGTCCAGCAATCGAAAATTTTCGGTTGTCTTTTCGTTTAAAATCCCATTTATTAAATATTGAAATTCGGTCTTGAAGTGTTAAATCGGTAAAATTATCGTTGTTTTTATCTATTGGATTATCATATTTAAAGTAGTTAGTTCCAAACAGCAACGTTGCTTTTTCACCAACTTTTGCTTTAAAACCAGCGTCAACATTAAGTTCGCCCCAAGAATTTATAAAACTATCTGCAAAAACCGTTGGCGCATTGTCTGGACTTTTCGTGATAATATTTATTAATCCACCAACTGCTTCGCTACCGTACAAAGAAGATGCAGGACCTTTAACAATTTCGACTTGTTCTATTAAAGAATTTGGAATACCAGATAAACCATAAACAGTAGATAAACCACTAACTATTGGCATACCATCTATCATTACTAAGGTGTATGGACCTTCAAGTCCGTTAATGTGTATATCGCCTGTATTACACACATTACAATTAAGTTGAGGTCTTACACCGTTTACGTTTTGCAACGCTTCAAAAATATTTGGAGTTGGGTTTTTTTTGAAAAATGTTGGCGTATACACTTCTACTGGAACAGCACTTTCTAATCGGTTTACAGCTTTTAATGTTCCAGAAACTACGACTTCATCTAAAGATTGGTCATTTATAAGTTGAAATGATAGGTTTTTAAAGTTTTTATCAACTATAATTTCTTTCTTTTCAATTTTAAAACCAACGTAAGATGCAACAATTGTATAATTACCACTTGCGATGTTTTTAATTTCGAAATAACCGTTTGCATTTGTTGTAGTTCCAATTTTGGTGTTTTCCAAATAAACGTTAGCGTAAGGTATACTTGCGTTTTCTGAAGAAACTGTACCAGAAATTGTATAAGTATTTTGTGCAACACATATTATTGAAAAAAGAGATATTAAGAGCGAAACTAGCTTCATTAGTTAATTATTTTTACGCAAATATAAATATATTTTTAGTCTTGTCTAAAAATATGTTTTTGAATGTAAAAATTTGTATCTTTGTTTATCTAAAAATGAACTAGTGACTTTATCTGAAGAGAATTATTTAAAAGCAATTTATCATCTTGGTAAGCATGGAACTACTGCGGTAAGTACCAATGCAATTGCAGAGCAAATGGAGACCAAAGCGTCTTCTGTAACCGATATGGTTAAAAAATTAGCCGAAAAAGACTTGGTTAATTACGTAAAATATCAAGGTGTTAGCCTAACAAAAGATGGTAAAATTGTAGCGACTTCAATTATTAGAAAACATAGACTTTGGGAAGTGTTTTTAGTGCAAAAGCTAAATTTTACTTGGGACGAAGTACATGATGTAGCAGAACAATTAGAGCATATTAAATCTGATAAATTAGTCAACCAATTGGATGCGTTTTTAGAGTTTCCTACGCATGATCCACATGGAGATCCTATTCCGGATAAAAACGGAAATATGGTTACTAGAGAAAAAACAATTTTATCTAAAGTAAGCATTAATAGTGTTGGTGTTTGTGTTGGTGTAAACGATTCTTCATCAGATTTTTTAAAATATCTAAGTAAACATAATATAGCCTTAGGAACTTCTATAGAAGTGGTTGGAAAAGAAAAGTTTGACGACTCAATGACTATAAAAATTGAAGACAAAACACTTCAAATTTCTAAATTAATTTCAAATAACATTTACATAAAACTAGTATAAAATGGATAGCATTATTCAATATTTTGAAAGTATAGATCCTATATTAGGTGCATTGTACGCCTCATTATTCACATGGATTTTAACAGCATCTGGCGCTGCATTAGTATTTTTATTTAAGGGAATGAATAGAGCCTTGTTAGATGGTATGCTAGGTTTTACAGGTGGCGTTATGGTTGCTGCCAGTTTTTGGAGCTTATTAGCACCAGGAATAGAAATGAGTCCTGGCGAAGGTTTTGTAAAAGTGATTCCTGCTGCGGTAGGATTTGCTTTAGGCGCATTATTTATTTTTGGATTAGATAAAGTATTACCGCATTTACACATCAATTTTAAAGAAAGCGAAAAAGAAGGCGTAAAATCACCTTGGCACAGAACAACCTTATTAGTATTAGCAATTGCATTACATAACATACCTGAGGGCTTAGCTGTTGGTGTGCTTTTTGGAGGTGTTGCTGCAGGAATACCAGAAGCTAGTATTGGTGGTGCTGTTGCTTTGGCATTGGGAATTGGAATACAAAATTTTCCAGAAGGTTTAGCTGTTTCTATGCCATTAAGACGTCAAGGCGTAAGTAAATTTAAAAGCTTTTGGTATGGACAAATGAGTGCAATTGTCGAGCCTATTTTTGCAGTTATTGGTGCTGTTGCAGTCACCTTTTTTATTCCAATTTTACCTTATGCATTAGCTTTTGCTGCAGGTGCTATGATTTTTGTAGTTGTTGAAGAAGTTGTGCCAGAAACGCAACGAGATAAATATACAGACATAGCCACACTTGGATTTATTGGTGGATTTATTGTTATGATGACCTTGGATGTGGCTTTAGGATAGAGCTAACTACATCCACAATTATCAGTTCCGCAAGCTTTTTTCGATTTCTTTTTGTAGAAGAATTTTTTGATTAAAAATGAAATAGCTAAACCAAAGGTTAAAAAAACTAATATGTTTTGAAAAGTGTTCATTTTATTTTAAAAATTGAAATGCCATTAAAGCAGTAATATAAGCAATTGAGGTCATAATTACAAGCTGTAAAATTGGCCATTTCCAGCTGTTTGTTTCTCGTTTTACAATTGCCAACGTACTCATACATTGCATTGCAAACGCATAGAATAATAATAAAGAAATACCAGATGCAAAATTAAATAAAGGTCCGCCAAGTATTGGATTTACTTCTCCTGCCATTCGGTTTTTTATAGTGTCTTCATCATCATTACCAACGCTATAAATGGTTGCTAATGTACCAACAAAGACCTCGCGAGCAGCAAAACTACTTACAATTGCAATTCCTATTTTCCAGTCGTAACCTAAAGGTCTAATAGCAGGCTCTATTGCATGTCCTGCAATACCAATAAAGGAATGTTCTAATTTTTGAGCAGCTATTTTTTGGCTTAATTCGTCTTCACTTAAATTTTGTGACGCGTATTCGGTTTTAATAATGTCTTCAGCATTATTAAAGTTTTCACCAGGACCATAGGATGCTAAAACCCAAAGTATAATAGAGATCGCTAAAATAATTTTACCAGCACCAAAAACAAACGACTTTGTTTTTTCTAATACCGTTAAGCCAACATTTTTAAACAATGGTAATTTGTAGTTTGGCATTTCTACCACAAAAAAGGTTTTACTTTTAATTTTAAGCACTTTATTTAAAATGTATGCTGAAATAATTGCAGTACCAAAACCTAGTAAATACAACAGCATTAAGGTTAATGCTTGGTAACTTAATCCTAAAAATCGTCCTTCTGGAATTACTAAAGAGATGATAATTAAATAGACAGGCAGTCTAGCCGAACACGTTGTAAAAGGTGTTACTAAAATGGTGATTAGGCGCTCTTTCCAGCTTTCTATATTACGAGTTGCCATAATTGCAGGAATGGCACATGCGGTTCCAGAAATTAAAGGGACAACACTTTTACCGCTTAATCCAAATCGTCTCATTATACGATCCATTAAGAAAACTACACGACTCATGTAACCACTTTCTTCTAGTATAGCTATGAAGAGAAATAAAAATGCAATTTGTGGTATAAAAATGACAATTCCGCCAAGTCCAGATATTATTCCTTCTGCTAATAAATTAGTAAATGCGCCTTCTGGTAATGTGTTTTTAACCCAATCACTAAGATTAGCAAAAGCATTATCAATAAAATCCATAGGAACTGAAGACCAATCGTAAATTGCTTGAAAAATTAGAAGTAAAATGATAAAAAAGATGGCGTATCCCCAAACTTTATGGGTTAAAATACGGTCAAATTTTGTACGCAAATCTTTAGCTTGACTAACATCTATGGTTTGTCCAACTTTTAAGGTATTATTTATAAATTGATAGCGCTTAATAGTTTCTTTTTGCTGTAGTCGTTTTAAATCGCTTTTAGATTTGGTTTTAAAACTAGCAATAGCTTCAATTTCATTTCTATCTGTTTTACCAAAGTTAACATCTTGTGTAATTACCAACCAAAGTTTATAAAGGAGTTGGTTAGGAAAGGCTTTGCGTAGTTTGTTAAAATAATCTGGATCAATCTCAGATGCATGTAAACACGGTTCTGTAGACAATTCTCTAAAATTAGAAATTAAATCTTTTAAACCTTCGATACCTTGTTTTTTTCTTGTACTTATTAAGGCAATTTTAGTGTTTAACTCTTGCTCTAAATAAGGAATATCTAAAGAAATACCCTTGTAGCTCATCCTGTCTGCCATATTAATAACAAGAATGGTTGGGATTTCAAGATCTTTTATTTGTGTGAAAAGTAAAAGGTTACGTTTTAAATTTTCTACATCACTTACTACGACAGCAACGTCAGGAAAATCTTTATCGTTTTTATTTAAAAGAAGCTCGATAACTACATTTTCGTCTAAGGATGATGCATTTAGACTGTAAGTTCCCGGTAAATCAATGATGTGCGCTTTAACGCCTCTTGGTAATTTACAGATACCTTCTTTTTTTTCTACAGTAATTCCTGGATAGTTTCCAACTTTTTGATTTAAACCTGTTAAGGCATTAAAAACAGAAGTTTTTCCAGTATTAGGATTACCTATTAAAGCGACATTAATTTGCTTACTCATACAGTTTCTTTTTTAATTAAAATATGAATAGCAGTTTCTTTTCTAATTGCCAGATGACTACCGTTAATGTTTAAATACATTGGGTCTGCAAAAGGCGCTAATTGAACCAACTGAACACTATTACCGGGTAAACATCCCATTTCTAGAAGTTTTAGAGGTATATGTTTTGAAGAAACATCTATTATAGTTGCTATTTCTCCTTTTTTTAATGTGTCTAGTGTATTGTTCAAGCTTATTTAGATTGATTTTAAAGAAGCAAAAGTAATGGAAAATTTTAGCATAAAAAAATTGAAAGCTAAAAACTAATCTTCATATTCTTTTTTTAAAGTTTTTAAATCTTGTAAAAGACGTTTAATTTCATCTTTTTTGGTACCATCGTAATAGCCTCTTATTTGTCTCTTTTTGTCTATTAGCATAAAATTTTCGGTGTGTACCATGCCATAATCGTCTGGCATTCCATCGTCTTTAACAGCTAAATAACTTTTTCTGGCTAATCGGTAAATTTCTCCTTTATCTCCGGTAACTAAATTCCATTTACTATCAATAACACCTTTTTTAATGGCGTAGCGTTTTAGCTGTGCAACACTGTCAATTTTTGGTGTTACAGAATGAGAAAGCAGCATAACTTCATCATCATTTTTAATTTCTTTTTGAATATCTACCATGTTATCTGTCATAATGGGACAAATGGTTTGGCAGGTTGTAAAAAAGAAATCGGCAACGTAAATTTTATCTTTATAAGTCTCTTGGGTAATCGTATCTCCGTTTTGGTTGATTAAACTAAAATCTGCTATTTTATGATATTTTATTTTATGTTGAATGGTGCTATCAACCAACTCAGTACTTACATCTGCAGGTTGATAGATAGGTAAAGGTTTGTCTACCTTCAAAATGTTGTAAAAAATTGAAATAATTATAATTGAAATAATAGCAAATACGATAGCAAATTTTTTATAAGCTTTAAAAAAGTTAAGCATACCAAGTTAATTTAAATTCGGAATACAAAAATACGAGTAAAAAGAGGATTAACTACATGATATAGCTCATAAAATTTGTTAATTATACTTAAGCATAAGGTATTAAGTTTTTTATACTAAGCTTAAATACTTACTTTTGCCGACTACTATCGAATAACAATACTAAATGGAATTTATCATAAAAATTGGACAGTTTTTATTAAGTCTGTCATTACTAATTGTCTTACATGAATTAGGACATTTTATCCCAGCAAAAGCATTTAAAACCAGAGTCGAAAAGTTTTATCTTTTTTTTGATGTAAAATACTCTCTTTTTAAGAAGAAAATAGGCGAAACGGTTTACGGTATAGGATGGTTGCCATTAGGAGGTTATGTGAAAATCTCTGGTATGATTGACGAAAGTATGGATACAGAGCAAATGGCGCAAGAACCACAACCTTGGGAGTTTAGGTCTAAGCCAGCATGGCAACGCCTAATAATAATGTTAGGTGGTGTTTTTGTAAATTTCTTATTAGCATTAGTTATTTATATTGTAGCATCTTTTGTTTACGGAGATACAGATATATCTGCTTCAAGCTTAAAAGATGGGTTTGTAATAGAAAATCCAATCTTAACTAAAATAGGTTTTAAAACAGGAGACAAAATTGTTGAGGTAGATGGAGAGCCTGTAACATATGAATCTGATATAAGACGAAATATTATAGGTGCTAATAACGTTACTATAAAAAGAGGAGAAGAAGAAAAAACAATAGAATTACCAATAGATTTTTTAGGACAATTATCTTCAAGTGATGATAGATCTTTATTTGATTTGCGTCAACCTTTTATAGTTGAAAAGATAATGGATACTTCTTTAAATAAATCTGTTGATCTACAAAAAGGAGATATTTTTAAATCCATTAATGGTAAACCAGCAGAATACTTTGATCAAGTAGCTCCGATTTTAGAAGATACAAAAGGGCAAACTATTAATGTAACTATACAAAGAGGTAATACTACAATTAATAGAGATTTAAAAGTTGATCAGTATGCTAAACTTGATCTTGTAACAATAAGAAGTTTAAAAACCTTTGAAGAATTAGGTTATTTAAAAATTATAACAAAAAATTATTCTTTCGGAGAAAGTTTTGGCGTTGGATTTAAAAAGTTTACCAGTCAAATCACATCATATTTTGGACAATTAAAAGCAATTTTTAATCCTAAAACAGGTGCATATAAAGGTGTTGGTGGTTTTAAAGCTATTTACGATATATTTCCAAGCACCTGGAGCTGGCAAGCCTTTTGGGGTTTAACAGCATTTTTATCTATAATGTTAGGTGTTTTAAATTTATTACCAATACCTGCATTAGATGGTGGTCATGTAATGTTTTTATTATACGAAATGATATCAGGACGTAAGCCTGGAGAGAAGTTTTTAGAAAAAGCTCAAATGGTTGGTTTCTTCATTTTAATAGCTTTAGTGCTGTTTGCAAATGGTAATGATATAGTAAAAGCAATTTTTAATTAAATTTTTTAAAATTATTATTTGTAGTATTTAAAAAAACATATATATTTGCGCTCGCAACAGCGAAAATAAACACTCCTCCTTAGCTCAGTTGGTTAGAGCATCTGACTGTTAATCAGAGGGTCCTTGGTTCGAGCCCAAGAGGGGGAGCAAAAATTAACCCGATACATTGTAGTATCGGGTTTTTTTGTGGTCAATTACTAATGTTTTCTTGTTTAAAGTTGAATTTGTTAAAGTCCTAGTTTATTGGCTACAAAATGACCAACAGATTTACCTTGATCTAAACCATTATCAATAGCAGCCCTATAATGAATACCACCATAAAGTCTACTTAAAGCTGCTTCTGCTGATGCATCATAAAAAGATTTAAAATTTCTTGGCGGTAAACCGTAAGGGATTTCTGAAGTATCATTAAAAGCAAAGTTATCACCAAATAGTTTAGTCAAAACTACCGATGCGGATCCAGAAACTACTGAATGGCCACTAACATACTCCGGAAAAGGTGGTGTTTGTAAAATAGGTAACCAATCTGGATCAATGTGTTGGTTTATTACTGTTTCTGGACGAATAAGGTTACTTCTATATTTTTCGTCCCAACAACTAATAAAAGCATCTGCTATTGCGATAGAGGTTTTTGTATATGTGTTTACTGTCTCCTCAAAACTAGATTTTGTTTTTTTAGAGGCAATTTGAGAAATTAAAATCCAATGTGCGCCTGGAGATATTTTTTTTGTAGCAAACATAAAATGACCTCTAGTTACAGATACGAAAGGGTTGCAATCCCAAAACTGTGCAATTTCAATTTCTTCAGTTTTATCTCCCTTTTTTGTTATTTCTTGACTAACGTTATAAACCTCTAATAGTTCTTGGTAAAATTTTGAATCTTTTTTAAGTGAAAACTCTGGAGGAGGAATAGGTTTAAATTGTGATGCAGAGTCTAATATAAAAGGTCTTATTTTGTTCCAATGTGGCTCTATTCCATCCATATAACTAGGTGGTGTTGGTTGCCATCTTGAAGGGTCTTCCATATCTACAGTAAACTTTGGCATAGTCCTAGTTTCCTTGTAATTGTCTTTATTCATCCACACAGTGACATGACCAATTACTTTATCAGAATAGTTTTTTGTAATAGTAAATTCTTCTTTGTTAATTTTTTTCCACTCTGTGTACAAGCTATCTTTATAATGATCTAATTTATCTTCAGAAAAAATTAGTTTTTTACTAATTTCAAGATGAGCTATTAGTGCTGCTAATTTTAAGTTTACACCTTCTGTAGTGCTAACCTTTGGTATTGTTGTAAATTGATTAAGTTTTTTATCTAAAGTTAAAAGTTTAGGGTGGTCTTGTGCTAAAATTTCATATGCAGCAATATTTGGATACACAAAAACTCTACTTGCTACAGGAGGAGAAAAGATATCATGTATCATAATATCTATTATTTTATTTACAGAAGCATGGTATTGTTCTGGTGTTATAATTATCTGTTTGTTACTTTTAGTTTTACAGCTACATAAGAACAGAGTTACACTAATTGTTATTAAAATTTTCAGAGAATATTTCATTAAAATGGCTATTTAATTTTTAGCGTTAAGCAAAATAAATGAAATATATGTTTCTTACAATTTTTATTAAAAAAATTGTTTTATTGTTGTTTTTTGTGTTTTTATTTATTTTTAATTAAAAATGTTAACATTTTTATTGCGGTTATATAATTAGTGAGAAGTTTTTGATTGTTATAACAAAATAAAAAAGCTTCTTGAATTTACTCAAGAAGCTTTTTATTGTCTCTGTAAAATATTATAAAGTATTAAAGAGTTTTATTACTTTAATTGATTAACTAGTCTTATTTTTTTCTTTAAGATTAGTTAGCATCTCTTTTGTAATAGCATCTAGATCAAACTTATGTTTCCAATTCCAGTCTTGTTGTGCTTCAGTGTCGTCTATACTACTTGGCCAAGTATCTGCAATTGATTGCCTAAAATCAGGTTGGTAAGATATCTTGAAATTTGGAATTTCCTTTCTTATAGAATTAGCAATTTCATCTGGAGTAAAACTAATTCCGGCTAGGTTATAAGAGGATCTGATTTTTACATCTTCTTCTTTAGCAGTCATTAATTTAACCGTTGCATCAATAGCATCATCCATATACATCATTGGTAGTGCTGTTTTTTCACTTAAAAAACATTCATAAGATTCTTTTTTTAATGCTTCATGATAGATTTCTACAGCATAATCTGTTGTGCCGCCTCCAGGTAAGGTCTTCCAACTTATCAAACCTGGATATCTTATACTTCTTACATCTACATTATACTTTTCGTGATAATATTCGCACCAACGTTCTCCTACTTGTTTTGTAATACCATAAACAGTTGTTGGTTCCATTACGGTTCTTTGTGGAGTGTTATTTTTAGGAGTAGTAGGTCCAAAAACGGCAATACTTGAAGGCCAAAAGATTTTTTTTATGGCTTTGCCTTTTGCAAGATTTAAAACATGAAAAAGAGATTGCATATTCAAATCCCAAGCTTTCATAGGGTATTTTTCTCCTGTTGCACTTAAAATTGCAGCCATTAAGTAAACGGTATCTATGTTGTGTTTTTCGCAACAAATTTTAAGTGATGCATAATCCATAGCATCAATAATTTCAAAAGTACCAGAATTAACTAACTCTACGTTATTGTAATTAATATCACTAGCAATAACGTTTTTATTGCCATAAATTTCTCTCAGTTTATAAGTTAGCTCAGATCCTATTTGGCCACAAGCCCCGATAATTAATATTTTTTCGCTCATTTATTAAAGGATTATGCAAATTTCAGCTCAAAAGTAAGAACAATTTTAAAGATATTTCAATAAATAAATGCTAAAAGTTAGAATAAAAGATTAGTTAAAAATTAAGGTTTAAAACTAGTATCTTATATATTTGTTTTAAGATATATTTTAAGTTATGAAACATCTATTTATCATCTTGCTTTTGTGTGCTTTATCTTTTAGTTGTAAAGATAAAACAGATCAATCTTTAGTCGCAGAACAAAGTCAACAATCTGACTCTTTAAATATAAAAAAAGAGGATATTAATAAAATAAATTATGTAGATATTGGGTTGGACGCCAAAACAAATTCAATTATGCCTACATGGCAAGCTTATCAAACTTTATCAGATGCTGTTCAAAGTCTAAAGCTAGCAGATTATTCTTTTTTTAATACAGATATTGAAGTTTTTTCAACAGCCATAAAAGATTTAGAACAAACTATTCCACCAAGTATTAAAACACAGTCTATAGAAGCAAGAGTTTTAGCTTTTAAAACAAAATTGTTAAATCTAAAAGATGTAAATAGCCTTGATTTTATAGATAAAAAGGATATTCTTTTTGCAACAAAAGAAGTTTTTGTTGCTTTTTCTAACCTTAACTTACAGATTAATAAAAAGCTAGAAAAAGATAGTCAAAATATAGAAAGACCTTATTAGTTATGAAACATTATGCTCTAATATTTTTGATGTTAATGTCATGCACATTACTAAGCCAAAACGATACTAAAACAAAAAAATCAATTTATAAAACAATAGATGCTTGGCATGAAGCAGCTGCAAATGCAGACTTTGATTCTTATTTTAATTTAATGACAGAAGATGCTGTATTTATTGGTACAGACGCTACTGAAAATTGGCAGTTAGAAGAATTTAAAGAGTTTTCTAAACCTTATTTTGATAAAGGAAAGGCTTGGAGTTTTACTTCTTTAGAACGTAACATTTATTTAAATAGTAACAAAAATCTAGCTTGGTTTGACGAAATTTTAGATACGCAAATGGGACTATGCAGAGGATCTGGTGTTGTTGTATTAACTGAAAATGGATGGAAAATAAAGCATTATGTTTTATCTATTACAATTCCAAACCCAAAAGTTAAAAATGTCGTAAATATCAAAAAAGACACAGATAGTTTGTTAAAGCAAAAGCTTAAACCAAAAACCGAATAAAAAATCGTTTTTTGGATTTTAGCTTATTTTTTTATCTGTTTGTCAGGTTTTTAAATAAAATCTTATATTTTTGTTTTAAAAATAAGTTAAATGAAAAGAGTATTACTTTTTGTATTTACATTATTACTTTCAGTTTCTATCCAAGCACAATTTAACGAAAGCGCTCCTTGGATGAAAATGTTAAATACATCCAACAGATCAAGTGACAATCCTTTAAAATTTCAACAAATTGTAGATGCTTTCAATAATTATTGGTTAACACACGATAAAAATCAAAAGGGAAGTGGATACAAACCATTTAAAAGATGGGAAGCGTATTGGTCTAACTTTGTAAAAGAAGACGGGACTTTACCTACTTCGGAAGAATTATGGGATACCTATCAATTAGTACAAAATCAATCTCAAAACTTACGTAGTAGTAATGTACTAATAGATGAAAGTAATTGGATGCCAATAGGCCCATTTACACACACCAATACAGGTTCTTGGTCTTCTGGTCAAGGACGAGTTAATGTTATCGTTAAAGATCCAAATAATCCATCAATATTTTATGTAGGAGCACCTGCTGGAGGTATATGGAAATCTACAGATGCTGGTTTAACATGGAATACAACAACCGATAATTTACCTCAAATAGGTGTTTCAGGAATTGCGGTAGATGTCAATAATTCTAATATTATTTACATAGCAACAGGAGATGATGATGCAGGAGATTCTTACAGTGTTGGTGTTATGAAGTCTACAGATGGTGGTCAAACATGGAATACTACAGGTTTAAATCCTGGTAACTCACCAAGCTCTATGAATGACATATACATGCATCCATCTAACTCTAATATCTTATGGGTAGCAACTAATAGTGGTGTTTTTAAAACTACAGATGCTGGTGTGACTTGGTCTAATCAAAACTCTTTAGGAGGAAGTAATGGTACAGCTGGATTAAATATTAAAGACATAAAAATACATCCAACAAACCCAGACATTATTTATGCAGCTTCTAGTAGCAGAATTTATAAATCAACTAATGGCGGAGAAAGCTTTAGTTTAGTTTCAAGTGGCTTACCTAATAACGGCGTTTCTAGATATGTAATAGATGTAACGCCTGCTAATCCTAATGTTGTCTATGCGTTAGCAGCAGATAATTCGTATAACTTTTTAGGGTTATATAAATCATCAGATTCTGCTAATTCTTTCACAAACGTAGCTTCATCTCTTACTGTCGGAGATATATTTGAATCTCCACAAGCATGGTATGATATGGCAATGACTGTATCAGATACTAATGAAAACGAAGTGTATACTGGAGTACTTAATATCTGGAAAACTACAGATAGTGGAGCAACTTTTACTAAAATAAATAATTGGAGTTCTCCTTTTTCTAGTTCTTATACGCATGCAGATATTCATTTTTTAAGATTTTTTGACGGAGAATTGTTTGCAGGAACAGATGGAGGTTTTTATAAATCAAGTAACGGAGGTACAAGTTTTACAGACCTTACTGCAGGTATGCAAATAAGTCAGTTTTACCGTATATCTGTATCAAAACAATCTTCAAGTAAAATGGTTGGCGGTTTACAAGATAACGGTGGACACGCTTTTTCTAATGGACAATGGCAAAACTATTATGGTGCAGATGGTATGGATACTGCAATAGACCCTAATAATTCTAACTTATATTATGGTTTTACACAAAATGGAGGAGGATTGTATTATTCTACAAATGCAGGTGCTTCACTAACAGGTAATGTAAGTGCTCCTGCAGGAGAAAGTGGTAACTGGATAACACCTTTAGCTATGAGTGCTAATGGCGAATTATTTTCAGGTTATAATAGCCTTTACAAATTACAAGGTGGAAGTTGGGTAACAGTTTCACCTTCTTTTGGAACTAATATAGATGTTTTAGAAATAGACGAAATTAATCCTAATAATATTTACGTAGGTACTAATTCTTCATTATATAAAAGTACAGATAATGGTGTAACATTTAATTTTACTTATTCGTTTTCTTCAAATATTACTTCTATAGAAGTTAATAATACAGATAACAATATTATTTATGTTACAACATCTGGTGTTGCAGGTCAAGTTTATAAATCTGTAGATGGAGGGATTAATTTTACAAGTATCTCAACAGGCTTACCAAATGTGACAAAAAACAGCATTAAACATCAGGCATTACATACTAAAAACCCTTTGTTTTTAGGAACTAGTTTAGGTGTATACAGGTATGATGATGATACTTTAATGTGGGAATTATTTAATAATAACTTACCAAACGTATCTGTAAGAGATATAGAAATTAATCTAATAGATAATAACATTACAGCAGCAACATATGGAAGAGGTATTTGGCAATCAAGTATTCCTTATGAGTTACCTCAGGATGACGTTAAATTAGTTTCGGTTTCTGGAATAGGACAAACAATTGAATGTAACGCAAATTTAGCACCACAAGTAGAGCTTTATAACAACGGACAAAATACGATTACATCTATCGACTTAACTTATAATATAGATGGCACACCTAATATGTTTACTTGGACCGGTACATTAGCATCAGAAACTTCTGTAATAGTAACTTTACCTTCATTAACATTGTCAAAAGGAACACATTCATTTAACGTGTCATCTACAATAAATAATGATACTTTTGCCGAAAATAATACCTCAGAAACTTCATACATAAAAGCTAACGCGTCTGGAGCAACACTTGTAGTTAATACTTTTGAAACACCTGAAGAAGCATTATTAGTTTATGACGAAGGTACTACAAATCAATACTGGCAAAGAGGTTTAGCAAGTGGTACAACCTTAAATAGCACTGTTAACAGTACAAATGTATATGGTACTAATTTATCAGGTAATTATGCAGATAATACTAAAAGTTATTTAGTATCAGAATGTTTTGATTTAACAACAGTGTCATCACCAACGTTAGAATTTGATATGGCTTTTGATTTAGAACAAGATTGGGATATTGTATATGTAGAATACTCTTTAGATCAAGGTGCAACGTGGAGTTTACTAGGCTCAAGTACAGATGTAAACTGGTATAATAATGGACTAACATCAGGAGAAAACGAAACTTGTTATAATTGTCCAGGAGGACAGTGGACTGGTGTTAATACAACTATGACACACTATACTTATAATTTATCTGCGTTTGGTACGGAGACTAACTTTATGTACAGATTCGTATTTCATTCAGATCAAGTTGTTAATGAAGAAGGCGTGATTATAGATAACCCAATCATATCTGGTACACCTTTAAGTACAGAAACTTTTAATAGTGAAACATTTAAAGTATATCCAAACCCTTCTACAGGTATATTTAATTTAAAGACTGATAGCGTTCAGCAATTAAGTATATCAGTAATAGATATAACAGGTAAAGAAATATTTAATCAACAAAACGTAAATATTCAAGACAATAATTATAAAATAGATTTAAGTGATTATTCCTCAGGTATTTATATTTTAAATATTAAAACTTCAACATCAACAACAATTAAAAAGTTAATAGTTAAATAAAAGTTAATATAAACTTAAAAAAAGCGCCTTTCAAACTTATGTCAGGCGCTTTTTTTATATCTTGAGTCGCGTAATAACTAACATAGTCAATACTTATAACAATGAAATTCAACTTTAAAAATTTAGCATTATTGAGTGCTTTAGGCGGTGTTTTTCTTCTTGGTTGTAAAGAAGAAAAAAAAGCTGAAGAGATGGAAACAGCTCAAGTAGAAGTTTTGCCTGGTATAAATACAGAGTATATGGATACTTCTGTAAAGCCTAGCGAGGACTTTTTTAGATTCGTAAACGGAAAGTGGTTAGACACTAACGAGATTCCTGCAGATAGAACAGTTTGGGGTAGTTTTAACGAGTTAAGAAAAAAAACAGACGAAGATGCTTTAGCAATCTTAAAAGAGGCTATGTCTAATGATAAGGACTTAAAAGGTATCCAAGTTGTACCAGGTTCAGATCAAGAAAAAGCAGTGTTTTACTACCAAACTATTATGGATACTGTAGGTCGTAATAAAGCAGGTTTAGACCCGGTAAAGCCATATTTAGCTAAAGTAGAAGCAATAAATAACATTGAAGACTTACAAAACTATATGATAGAGGTGGAGCCAGCTGGTGGCGGTGGTTTATATGGTGTAGGTGTTGGTGCAGATCCTAAAGATAGTGACCGTAATGTAGCTTATTTAGGTGGTGGTAGTACAGGTTTACCAGACAGAGATTATTATGTAAAAGATGATGCAGATTCTAAAGAAAAAAGAGAAAAGTATGTAGCACACATTACTAGAATGTTACAGTTTTTAGGAGACTCAGAAGAAGAAGCAAAAGAACAAGCAGAACAAATATTAGCTTTTGAGACGCGTCTTGAAGAAGCTAAAATGGATAAAGTAGATAGACGTGATGCTCGTAAACGTTACAATCCAAGATCTATAGAGCAAGTACAAGAAATGGTTCCAGAAGTAGACTGGAAAAAATTCTTTGCTGGTGTAGGCTTAAAAGATTTAGATACCGTAATTGTTGGCGATTTAGGTTATTTTAAAAGATTACACGAAGTATTAGCAGATAATAATGTAGATAACTGGAAAGCCTACTTAAAATGGAATACATTTAGAAGTGCTGCAGGCTACTTAAGTACAGATATCGAAACTGCTAATTGGGAGTTTTACGGAAAAGAACTTAACGGTGCAAAAGCACAGCGACCAAGAGAAGAGCGTGCTTTAGCAGCTTTAAACGGAACTTTAGGAGAAGCTTTAGGTAAATTATATGTAGATAAAAAGTTTCCGCCAGAAGCTAAAGAAAAAGCAGAGAAAATGATTAAAAACGTAATTCTTGCTTTTGAAAAACGTATAGAAAAGCTTGACTGGATGAGTCCAGAAACAAAACAAAAAGCTATCGAAAAACTAAAAGCGACTAAAGTTAAAATTGCGTATCCAGACAAATGGAAAGATTATTCTGAATTAGATGTTAAAAGTGTAGAAGAAGGCGGATCTTACCTACAAAACTCTTTAAATGCAAGAGCTTGGAACTTTAATGAAGACATCAATAAATTAGACAAACCAGTTGATAAGTCAGAGTGGTACATGGCACCTCAAATTGTAAATGCATATTTCAATCCATCTTATAACGAGATTGTTTTTCCAGCAGCTATTTTACAACCACCTTTCTATAATTTTAATGCAGATGATGCTGTAAATTACGGTGGAATAGGAGCAGTAATTGGTCATGAAATCTCTCATAGTTTTGACGATTCTGGTGCGCGTTACGATAAAGACGGAAACCTTAACAATTGGTGGACAGACGAAGATTTAAAACAATTTGAAGCTTTAGGTGAAGACCTTGCAAATCAATATTCAGAAATCGAAGTGTTACCAGAAACAAAAATTAACGGTAAGTTTACTTTAGGTGAAAACATTGGTGATTTAGGAGGTGTTTTAGCGGCTTACGATGCTTTACAATTAAGCTACGAGCAAAATGGTAGACCAGAAGAAACTATTGATGGATTTACACCAGAACAACGTTTCTTTATGAGTTGGGCAACAGTATGGCGTACAAAAATGCGTGATGATGCTTTAAAAACAAGAATTAAAACAGATCCACACTCACCAGGTATGACAAGAGCTGTACAACCTTTACTTAATGTAGATGCTTTTTACAAAGCTTTTGATATTAAAGAAGGAGATAAAATGTACATTGCTCCAGAAGACCGAGTTAGAATTTGGTAATCGATAAAGATTTAAAAATAAAAAAGCCTTCAGTTACCTGAAGGCTTTTTTTATAATTTCAATTTAAAACTACTCTTTAGTTTCTGTAGTTGTTTTTGCTGCTTTTTGTTGTGTTAAAGCATTTTTAGCTAAACTAGCCATATTAAAATTAGGAGCTAAAGCTAAAGCTTCATCTAACTTTTTAATAGCTAAATCTATATTTGCAGCTTTATCTTGATTGTATTTAACTAATGCGTCTAAATAGTTAAAAGCTGCTTTTAATGGCACTGTGTAAGGTTGTTGCGTTTCGTAGTACGTTTTTCCTTGTTTTTCTTTTATACCAGTTATACCTAAGTTAACATAGGCTTTAGCTTGTGTTAGGTTATTAATGTTTAGATTAAGCTCTGCAATTTCATAAGCCACTAAAGCATTTTTTGTTTTGTTGTAAATTTTAGTGTAAAAAGGAATTGCTCTTTCAAATTCACCTAAGTTTTTTAGCGCTACAGCTTTTACTTCTATTGCAATATCAGAATCTGAGTCATTATTGTCAATACCAATAGTATTTAATGCTTGCGAAAATTTATTGTTTTGAAGATAGATGTAAGCTAAAGTATCTTTTCTTGCTTCAGATGGTTTTAAAATATTTAAATGCGTCATTGCATTAATAATACCTTGTACGTCACCTTGCATTTGCATTTGTTGGTAATACGCTTCGTAATGCTTTATTAAAGCGTCATTATTTTGAGCCGTAAGACTAAGGCTAAAGCAAAAAATAGATAAATAAATTATGTGTTTCATTTGTTAAAAATTTTTGTGGCTCAAAACTAAAAAAATATTTCACTTATTAGGCTTAAAATAAGTGAAATAAGCGTTAATTATTCTAAGCTAATTGTCTTTTTAACAATAATAGCATCATTCAGCACAAAAGGTTTAGGCATCATATCTTTAGATCGTTTAGGAATGCTAAATAATTCATTGTCTAATAAATCATTAGATGCTTCATAAAGTTCTATGCTAGTTTTTTGATTTTTTGGGACAGAAATTTCTAGCTCTAAAGGCTCGTCATTTGTTACATAATAACAGAATAATCTATTGCTTTTTCTATGGTTGAACACAGCAGAATCTTCTTCAGTTTTCTTTTCAATTTTAACTCCATTTATTTTAAAACTATGAAACACATTTGTGGTGTCAGAAAACAGCTCTATACGTTGAATGTGTCTTTGGGAGACAATACAAATATTATATGATCGTAAATTACCAATTATAGTGTCATTAGAAATTTCAATTTTTGGTTGAGGTATATTTTTTATCGGTGCAGATTTAGAATAACTAAAACCTGTGCCATATTTGCTACCAAAGGTATTATTGCCAAAAGCCCTAGCTTTATCAGGAGTTTCACCTAAAAAATTAGTCGTATAAGTATCTAATATTTTATCGTAGGTTGCCCAAACTGCAGTATTTTTATTTGCATCTAATGCGTAAACTAAACTATTTGGTTTTGGTGAATCCTCTGTAAATTGCGAATTGAAATGCGCTACTAAAAAGCTAATAATTGCTAAAGTAAAAAAGCCATAACTCCATCTTTTTTTATGTTTTAAAAATCCAAAGACAGGTAGGCAAAGTCCAAAAATAAGCACCAATATTATAGCAGCTACAAATAATATTTTTAGCCCTAATCCAACAGGAAACATTTTTATTAATGGTGACATAATAGATAATACAGGTATGCATAAAAATGCCAACAGAATAAGGCTAGGTTTTTGTTGTCTTATTAACACAAAAAGCGCTATTAACCCAAAATATACTGGGATAATAAAATAGCTTGCACCTTTTAGACCAAAAGCTGTTAAAGCACAAATTAGCAACCAAAAAAATAGTGGTGCAATAAGTAAACTGCTAACATTATTAGTCTTATATACTTTACCGTAAACGTAAAAACTGATGGCTAAAGTTAGTAATACAAAAAGCCAGATGTAGGTGTGACCATTATAGGTAAAACCGTGTAAAATTTCGTTGTATTCTGGATAGATGGTTAAAATTAATTTCCATCCAAAAAATCCAACAAGTCCTGAAATTAGTAGGCTTAATAAAAAGGCAATAAAACCTTTACCAATATCTTTCCCTTTTAATTGTCGTTGTTTAAATCCATAAATTAATAATGCAATAAAAGCTACAAAAGCAATAACTAACATTGGTATAATCCAACTAAATGGGTAAGTAACTGTCTTAAAAAAAGGAACATTAAAATAGATATAATCTTCAGTGCTTTTTAAGTTGGTTAGATTAGCTTGGCTAAAATGTTTTAATAAAGGCATCAAATACGTGCCTTGATGTTCTAATGTATTTCGGTTTAAACGCTGGTAATTGTCATTAGCTGTATGGTAATCAAAATGATCATCGATAAAAGCAAAATTAAAACCTTCAATATTACCATCACGTCTAAAAACGGTTAAATCGGTATCGTTTGGCAGCATTTTGTAAATACTATATGCTAAACTATTGGCTACTGGATATTCTGGGTTTGCAGCTACAAATTCTTTCATCAAATTAGCATTTCCGCCATTTGTTTCAATAAGCATATAACTTGGTCCGCCGCTTCCTCTAGCTTCAAAGTTTAAAACTAAACCAACATCTTTTGCCCAAGGATGTTTATTTACAAATAATTCGGCACCATTTAATCCTAGTTCTTCAGCATCTGTAATACAAACAATAATATCGTTTTTAGGTGTGTTTCCTTCAGCTAAATACGCACGCAAACCTTCTAAAATAGTAACCACGCCAGAACCAGCATCACTTGCACCGATAGACGAATGTGGATTACTATCGTAATGCGTTAACAGCATTAAAGCTTTGCTGTTACTTTCGCCTTTAATTCGTGCTAAAATATTGACAGGTTTTGTAAAGTTGTTCCATTGACTATTGGTAAAACCTTCTTGAGTTTCGGTAATTAAACCTAGTTTTTCAAGTTCAGAAATAATATAATTTCTAACACGCGCATTCTCTTTATTTCCTGTAAAATGAGGTGCTTTAGAAATTTCTGCTAAATGCATTAAAGCTCTATCTGTAGAGAATTGTGATAACGGCGTATCTAAGTTTGAAATTTTATTAGGAAGAAGTGCATCGAAGCTTAAATATACAGCTAAGCACAATACAAGAATAGCAATTAGTTTTTTAAACATTTTGAAGGTTTTGGTTTGCAGTATAAAAGTAAGAAATAATTGTGTGTATAAATATTTTAGGATAAGTGATTGAAAATAAGTAACTTTAGTTAAACCGAAAATTAAAAATTATGGGAATTAAAAGTTTTGAAGGTTCTAGAAAAGGACAACAGCAAGTAGATGATACCTCTTTACAGGTTAAAGATTACATGACTAAAGATTTAATTACTTTTAAACCTACACAAAGTGTTGAAGAAGTTGTAGAAATTTTAATTAAACACAAAATTTCAGGTGGACCAGTTGTGAATGAAAACAATGAATTAATAGGAATTATCTCTGAAGGTGATTGCATTAAACAAATTAGTGAAAGTAGATACTACAACTCACCAACCCAAGATAGTCATGTAGAAAACCATATGGTAAAAAATGTTGAAACTATTGATGGTAACCTAAATATTTTTGATGCTGCCAATAAGTTTTTAAGCGCTAAACGCAGACGTTTTCCTATTATTGAAGATGGTAAATTAATTGGACAAATAAGCCAAAAAGATATTTTAAAAGCGGCTATGCAATTAAAAGGACATAACTGGAAACCTTAACGACCGTGTTTTGGTTTTAAAGCTTCTGTAGCATCCGTAATTAAAATTTTATTTTTGTCTTTTGCCACTAGTGTTGCTACACGAGAATAGTTATAATCTGAAACAGGCTGTTCTAATTCTACCCATTTTACGTAGCCAGCAACAGTAATACGTTCGCCAACTTCTATAATAGATTCGCGGTAACGTAATTGTTTGTTGAACCCAAAAAGTCCTGTCGATTCTATGCCGTAATTATCTAAAAGCGACTGAAACTCTGGTGTTGGGTCATTAAATGTTCCTGAATTTGCTTTTTTATCAGACACCAAATAGGCGTAATAATTTTTAGGATTTTGCTTCGGGAAAATAAGCAATCTTTCACCAGTTTGCTCTACAAAAAAATCTTGAATTTTCTCCTCATCAACAATAGTTTTCCAATGTGAGTTTTTTCCGCTATTAACTTTCTTTTCAATAACAATTTGATAAAACACACATTCGCGTTGACTTAAAGGAGCAATTAAAGGTTGATTAACGTTAAGAGCATTGCCTTCAACTTTAGAATAATGATGATTTTGTAAACTACCTATTTTACTAAAACGTAATTTTTTAAGCCGACGTAAAATAATGGTCTTTGGATTAAAATAGTAGATTAAAAAAATAATTATAGCAACAACAGAAACAATAGAGATGATTATGATAGATTTTTCCATTACGATAATTAAAAGCGTTTAATTGTACTGTATAAGTAGCGTTTTATAGATGTTAGTTACAGTTATTTTCCAGCTTTTAAAGCATGCAATGCAAAAGAAGCTAACCAATGTGCACCAGCATATTCGCCAGTATCCATTTTTGAATAACTATCATTAAAATGTGTATTAGCTAATGCAATCATTTTATTGTTATTTAGTGCTTTTCCTATTTGGTATAAACACCATGTTCTACTAAAGTTTAACCCATCTAAATGTGCCATTTTACCATCGGTTTTATCAACAACTTCAACAGGAGATATGTATTGCGATGGTTGTGTTCTAAACCCAGGTAAAAATTGATCCAGCCATGTTAAGTAGTCTTCTTTAGGTAATACTTTTAACATCAAAGTAGCTTCTTCTAAGCATGGTGATAAAAAATCAAATCCGCCAGGTTCCCAATTTATGGGACAACCTTTATCATTTTGATAGAAGACTTTAGCTCTTTCTTTAATAACTTTCGCTAATTCTGGACTGTAATTTTCAGCATAATCTAAAGCAAAGCTCATTCCAAAAGCAGTGTTTGGGTGTTCTCCTACACGGATTGGATAATTTAATTTCTTAAAAAATTCGATACACTTACTTTCGATTAATTGGGTTAAAGGTTCTAAATTTTTATCTAATGCTTTTAACTCAGGAATATTAGATTCTTTTAAGCTTTTAGCTAATTTTAATAGCCAAGCCCAACCGTAAGTACGCTCAAAAGTTTTGTTATGTACATCATCAAAGTATTCAATTTCTTTTAAAATATTTTCTTTAGAAATTGTTGTTTGTAGTTTTTTTATAATTTCATCTTTTTCTTTAAAATCTGGGTACGTGTTAAGTATGTTAACTAGTGTCCAGTGACCGTGCACAGCGCTATGCCAGTCAAAACAACCATAAAAAGTAGGATGTAATTCTTTAGGTGTTTTTAAATACGTACTGTCTCCTAAAACTTGCCCTAATTTGTTTGGGTATTCTTGATCAATACAAGTATAGGCAAACGTGTATAAATAGTCTGCTTTTTTTGTGTCAATAGTAATAGGTTTTACTATTTGTTCAGTATCAGTTTGTTGACTTTTGTCATTACAGCTAAGTGTTATTAGTGCTAAAAAGAGTAGTGTGTATTTCATATTATTGTCGTTTTACAAGTGCGTAAAAATCATTGTCTAAAGGTAAATACCCTTGATCGTACACAAAGTAATAGATTGTTCCTGCTTTGGTGGTGTAAATGCTAGTAAAGTAGTTAAAATCAAATCCTTTTTCTATCAATTTTGTACGTGTAGTTTTTGTCTTTTGATCTGGATTTAAAGCCTCTAATATGCGCCAATTTTTACGTAAACGGTTGTTTATATTTCTGATTAAATTTTTTCCGTCTTTGTTTAATTTATTGTTATACGCGTTACGACAACCATCAGAACAGAATTTTTTATCAATTCTTCCAACTATTTTGTCGCCACATTCTGGACAGGTTTTACTCATAGTTTTGGATTATTAATTTTATACCAACGTAAAGTCATTTTTTCTGGCGGAAAATAAAAATCGTTTAAATAATGTAAACCAATTTTTAATAACGCATTGTGTGATGCTTGATTATCTATGTGCGTTGTAGCATAAAGACGTTTTAAATTTAAAACTTCAAACGCAAATTTAGCAGCAGCTTTACCAGATTCGGTAGCGTAGCCTTTTCCCCAATAGTCTTCAATTAAACGGTAGCCAATGTCATAATATGTTGTGAAGCCATTCATATTATATTCGGTGTTAAGTCGTAAACCAGACCAACCCACAAAATTACCCGTAGCTTTTTCTATGACCGTAAATCTGCCAATACCACGTTGTTTATATTGTTGTTTTACACTGTCTATAACCTTTTGCGCTTCAGCTTTTGTCTTTATTGGTCTATTACCTAAATATTTATGAACGTTTGGATTACTGTCTAAAGTAAACAAGCCATCAAGATCTTCGTCACGCATTTCGCGAAGTAGTAAACGCTCGGTTTCTATATTAAAGGTCATAATTGAAATTTAAAGACAGTAAATTACAAAAATTATTCGTTTACAAATGATTACGTTTTGCAATTAATATCGTATTGGTACCATTTACTCTATTTAAAGTTTCAGTTTTGTACTTGTTTTGATTTAAAATTGAAATAATGCTAGCTAACTTCTGGTCGTTATTTTCATGTAAAGCAGCATTAAAAATGATTTGGTTTTTAGCCGAAGCTGTTTTTATAATTGCTGTCCAAAAATTGTTTGCTAAAACAAAGTTTGGTACTTTGGTATCAATAAAAATGTCTATGATGATGAGGTCAAAATTCAATGTATTTTCATCTAAAAAATCAACAGCATCTTGACAAAATATCTTAAGGTTTTGATCTGTTTTTAAGCTGAATTCTTCTTTAGCTAAATCAATAACTACAGGATCGATATCTACTCCGTAAATCTGTTTTTTATAGTTGAAATCTTTTCGTAATGTTTCAATAACACTTCCGCCACCAAGACCTAAAACCAAAATATTCTCTACGGTTTTTAGTTGGATTTGCTTTAATCCAAATTTCAAAATTTGCTGTAAACTACCGTAAGAATAGTTAGCATTTTTAGTGTTTAAATGTTTTTTTCCGTTGTACCAAGTAATTTCTAAAGTATCGCTATACTTAGATTTTATTTTTTTAGTAATCGGGTAGAAGTAGCTTAAAAGTCTTTTCATTACTGGTAAAAGTAGCTTTTTTGTTTTAAATAAAAAACATTTACAAACGACAACAAACGATTACATTCGACATTAAATAGGTAACAACCGAATAAAATTTGCAAGCTGTCTGATCTTTGCACTGTCGAAACATAAGAACTCGATAGTATTAACTGTTTAACATTAAAAATTATAATTATGAACGCATTAAAAAACAAAGTACAGTTGATTGGTAGATTAGGACAAGATCCAGAAATTGTAACCTTTAACGACGGAAACAAAATGGCTAAATTTAGTCTTGCAACAGACGATAGCTACAAAGACAAAAATGGTAACAAAGTAGAACGTGCGTATTGGCACAATATAGTTGTTAAAAACGGTTTAGTTAAAGTAGTTGAAGACTATGTTACTAAAGGTCAAGAAATAGCTATAGAAGGTAAATTAACTAACCGTACTTGGGAAGATAAAGAAGGTAACAAGCGTTATGTTACAGAGGTAGTATGTAACGAGTTGTTGATGCTTAGTAAATAAGTTTTAGATATCAAATTAAATAAAAAAGGCTCGCTTTAAGCGAGCCTTTTTTATTGTTATTATTCTTTCCAGAATTCTTCAATTTCTTCTAAAGATTTTCCTTTAGTCTCTGGTATAAATTTATAAGTTAAAAATAAAATCACTAGGATAAACGCGATAAATATAAAGTATGGCATTGATCCATTCCAAGGAGCGCTATTGTTAGCTTCACTTTCCATCACCATAGGGAATGATTGAGAGACTAAATAATTTGCAGCCCATTGTGCTGCTACAGCAACAGACATAGCTACACTACGGATTTTATTAGGGAACATTTCAGATAAAATAACCCATACAATTGGACCCATAGACATAGCAAAAGAGCCTATAAAAATTAAAACTCCTAATAAAGATATAAAGCCTACTGCATCTTGCTGTAATGATACTCCTAAAAGTAAAAATCCTAGAATCATACCTATAGAACCAATATATAATAAAGGTTTTCTACCAAACTTATCTACTGTAAACATAGCGATAAAGGTGAATACAAGATTTACAAATGCTAATAATATTTGTTGAGCTAAAACATCTTCTTTACCAAATCCTAAAGCCTTTTCAAAAATATCTGCACCATAGTATAATACAGCGTTAATACCTGTGAATTGTTGTAAAACAGATAATGCTGTTCCAATAACTATTATAGCTAAAATCCCTTTAGAAAAATAATTAACTTTTACCTTGTTTTCAGTTTTTACAAAAGAATTTTTTATTTCAACAATTTCTTTTTTAGCTTCTTCTACACCATGTATTTTATTTAAAATTTGTAACGCAGCACTATCATCTCCTTTTAATGCTAACCAACGTGGGCTTTTAGGTACAAAGAATAATAGTATTAAAAATAAACCACTTGGGATTAATTCTGACCAAAACATACGTCGCCATCCAAAATCTATATTTTCGGCTTCTGTTAAATTATTTCCAATAAAATAGGTAGCTAAAAACACTACAAAAAAACCAACAACTATGGCTAATTGGTAATAAGTAACCATTTTACCTCTAATGTTACTTGGTGCTATTTCTGCAATATACATAGGTGCATTCATAGAAGCTATACCAATACCTAAACCTCCAATAATTCTAAAAATAACTAATAAGGTTACAGATTCTTCAAAAAATGAAGGTAAACCTGACCCCCATGCAGAAATTGTAAATAGTATTGCAGAGATAATCAAAGAATACTTACGTCCTAGTTTAATACTTAAAGGTCCAGCTACAATTGCCCCTACAAAACAACCTAAAAGTGCACTACCAACAACCCAACCTTTCATAGCTGCGTCTAATTCAAAATACTTACTTAAGTAAAATTGTGCGCCGTTAATAACTCCTGTGTCATAACCAAATAGTAATCCACCTAAAGCAGAAACTATTGTGATTAGTAATAAGAAAACTTTTTTATTCATTTTAATCTATTAGTGTTAGTTAGTATCTTTTTTTAAAAACTGAAAAGTAATAAAAAACAGGTAAATGATCTGAAGGATATTTTAAATCCCAATTATCACTTAAAACTGCATATTTTTTTACTAAAATAGATGATTTTGTAACAAAAATATAATCTATCCTTCTTTTAACAGTTTTATCAAAATGAAAACCATTAAAAGTACCTTCTGGTCCAAATGCTAATTTCGCAATATTTTTACTATCGTCTAAAGTAGATGTGATTATTTGTATAGGTTTACTATCAGGTTCTAAGTTAAAATCTCCCATTAATAAAACTGGATAGTTTTTTGTGTTTAATGTGCTTATCCTCTCAAGAATTAATGTCGCGCTTTTTTGTCTAGCAACTTCACCTACATGATCAAAATGCGTATTAAATACCCAAAATGTTTCTTTTGTCTTTTTATGTTGAAATAAAGCATAAGTGCAAACACGATTACAAACTGCATCCCAACCCATACTTACTTTGTTTGGTGTTTGTGACAACCAAAAGGTTGAAGATTTCACAACTTCTAAGTCATTTTTTTTATAAAATATTGCGGAATACTCACCTTCGTCTTTACCATCATCACGACCAACACCAACAAAACTATAATCAGTTAACAAACTATCTAAATCTTTCATCTGATTTGGCATAGCTTCTTGCACACCTAAAACATCAGGTTCGTAAAATTTGATTTGATTAACCATGAATGGTTTACGGTTTGTCCAACTGTTTTTACCTTCTTTTGGATAATCTAATTTGATGTTGTAGCTCATTATTTTCAAGTCTTGAGATAAGACCGAAAATGAAGTTAAAACAACTAAAAGTGTTATAAAATTTTTCATCTTTATTCTACATAAATAGTTTCAATTTGTTCCGAAATTCCGTTTTCATTATATGCTTCTATGGTAAAATAATACGGTGTATCTCTATCTAAGCAGCGCATAAAATGAGAATTAGCATCGTAAACTTGCCAAGATTGGTACAATTTGTTTGGTGCAATTCCCCAACGTATGTTATAGCCTTGAGCGCCTTCAACTTTATCCCAAGAGAATGAAATATCTCTACGGTCTTTTTCGCGATTAATTTTGAAATTTGACACCTTGTTTGGTGCTTCACCTAAACCTAAACCAAAAACTCTAACTTCGGACATGGCAAAGTTGTTTCCTGGTACTCTAATGTTATTATATCTAACGTATTTTGCTTTTACAGGTTTGTCTAAAACAAGATAGGCGTTTGGTGCGTCAATCTCAGATTTACTTCTATCTACAACGGTTTTCCAGTTTTTTCCATCTTCAGAAGTTTCAATAGTAAATTGATGTTTTAAACCTTCAACACGTGTGTAAATTCCAGATTCGTGATCGTGGTAATTTAACTGAATAGCGTGTACAGTTCCTTCATTTAACAATTCAATAGTCATCCATTGTTTATCGTCATTAGCTTCAGCAACCCAAAAGGTTTTTGGGTTTTCGTCGGTTAAAACTTTTGAAGTTATTTGTCCTTTAGCATTGGTTTCTGTAGGGATTTCTTTGACTTCAACTTCGTCATCATTAGACGTAAATTTCATTATTTGTTGAAGCGAAGATGAAACTGTTACATTGCCTTTATACGATAATAACATCCAACCGTTATGTTGACCGGCTTTTGTTGGATGATTAGCGCCATAACGTGGATAATCGCCGTACGATGTGTTACTGTACATTAAACCGTCTTCATCAAAATAGGTAGGAAACATACATAAACGACGTTCCCATTGCGCGTTAGATGCCAACGCCATCGTCGCAAAATGCCAGTATTGACCGTTGGTTTGCTTTACTGTAATACCGTGTCCTGCACCATTGGTAAATCCACCAGGTTTAAAACTCATCGGATTATTTTTCATATAGGTGAAAGGTCCAAGTGGTGAATCTCCAATATAAACACCATCTGCGTAAACATTAAATTGTGTACCTGGTGCAGCGTATTGTAAGTAATATTTTCCGTTGTGTTTAGTCATTGACGCACCTTCCATATAACCTTCTTTTAAAGTTGGATGAAAGTTGTTTTCGCCAAAACGTTCCCAACCGTGTTTTTCTTCATCTAAATTTATTAGCTCTTTTCTAACGCCAGTTTCTAAAAAGCGGTCATCTTTATTCAGCATTTTTACACGAATAGGATGCACGTTAGAACTTCCCCAATATAAATACGATTTGCCGTCATCATCTATAAACAACTCAGAATCTTGAATGTTATTTGAAATGGAAGCAGTTGGTGTCCATAACCCTTTTTTAGGGTCGTCGGTATATAAAATACTTCCGTAACCTGCTGGATCACCAGCAAAATAAACTAACGAATCTTTGTAGTTGAAAGCTGTTGGTGCATTGCTACCTTCAAAAAACCATTGTTGTGGTTTTATGAATTTCCAGTTGACTAAATCTTTGGAATGCCAATACCCAAATGATCGTGTCACAAACATATAATATTCGCCTTTAAACTCAATTACAGCTGGATCTGCACCAGAACGATAGGATTTGTTTCTGGCAGAATTGTAAACCATATAAGTGTAATCAATGTCTAACGGATTGATGTAAGTTTGTGTGGTATCTATTGTTGTTGCTTCAGCTTTATCATCCTCTGAAACAATAGTATTTTCTTGTTTTTGTTTACAAGATACCATTGCTGTAATTACGAATGCGAGTTGTATAGTGTGTCTTAATTTCATTTTAATGATGATGATATTTTGATCCTGTGTTACCTCTTAATCTGTCAAATTGCTTGTAAGCATTATCTACACGCTGCTTTGGCGCTTTTTCAAATTCTTTTTCGGTAACTTTATATTGTTGCTGTAATTCGGCTAAACGTGTTCTTAGTTTGGTTTCAATCTCGTCATAATTTTCGTCATCGATAAGATTAGTTAACTCTTTTGGGTCGGTTTGTAAATCATATAATTCCCATTCATCAATATCGTCATACACGTGAATTAACTTATAACGATTGGTACGTATACCATACATCTTTTTTACCATATGGAATGCTGGATAATCGTAATAATGGTAGTAAACCGCATCTCTAAAATCTTCATTATTTTCAGTGCCATCTAATAAACCTGTAAAGGATTTTCCTTGCATATCATTAGGTATATCAACATCTGCAAAATCTAAAAATGTTTCAGCAAAATCTAGATTTTGGGTTAAGCCTTCAACAACAGTTCCTGGTTTAATTTTTTCAGGATATTGAATTAATAATGGCATTTTTAAGGATTCTTCATACATAAAACGCTTATCAAACCATCCTTTTTCGCCTAAATAAAAACCTTGGTCAGACGTGTACACAACAATGGTGTTTTCGGTTAAACCATTAGCATCTAAATAATCTAATATCTTCCCAATACCTTCATCTACCGAAGCTATCGTTGATAAATATTCTTGTAAATAACGTTGTCCTTTCCATTCTGCTAACGCCTTTCCAGATAAATTAGCATCATGAAAGGCATCATTTTTTGGTTGATAGGCTTTATCCCAAGCAGTACGTTGCTCTGGTGTCATACGTTCAAAATCAGTTTTCCAAGGATTCCAAGCCAATTCTGGATTGCCTTTTTCTTTGGTCATTTTAAGGTCATGACCTTCGTACATATCACGATAAATGGTTTGCAATTGCTCTTTTGATGCTGTTGAATTTTCGTGCTTTGTAAAATACGTATCAGGTAACGGAAATTGCACCGAATCGTACTTATTAACGTGACGTAAAGCTGGCATCCAATTACGATGTGGCGCTTTGTGATGTATCATTAAAAAGAAAGGTTGGTCGCTGTTTTTCTTTTCATCTATGTAATCAATTGCGTAATCTGTTATTAAGTCGGTTGCATAGCCCTTAACCACAGTGGTATCTGGTAATTTGGTTGTCCAATGCGCAGTGGTATCAATGTGTTTTTTGTTGATGTGAACCGTATCTTGAATCTTAATAAACTGTGGATTGTAATAGTTACCTTGATCGTTTAAAATATTCCAGTGGTCAAAACCTTCAGGATAACCGTGTAAATGCCATTTACCGACTATTGCAGTGTTATAACCTGCTTCTTTTAGTAATTTTGGAAGCGTTTGTTGCGAACCATCAAAGCGGTCGCCATTCATTCTAAATCCATTAACGTGACTATGTTTTCCTGTTAACACTACAGCACGACTTGGTCCGCAAATAGAGTTGGTACAAAAATTATTTTTGAAAATCGCACCGTTTTTTGCCAATCTATCAATGTTTGGTGTTGGTGCAAGTTGACCAATAGGATGACCATACGCGCTAATGGCTTGCGCTGCGTGGTCGTCTGCCATAATGTAAATGATGTTTGGTCGTTTTGAGTTTTCAGTTACTTCAGTATTGACAGCTTCTGACTTGTTTTCTTTGCAACCTAAAACCACAAATAAAAAAGCTAAAAACAAAAATATAAATAGAGAGTTACTAATACTCTTGTTCTCGATACATTTCGACTTTTGGGTCGAAATACTCGAACTGACGATTTTATATGTTTTCAAAGAATCCATTACTCTTTAGTTTTTATAATTTTAGTTTGAATGATTTCATCGTTAATTACTGTACGCTCAAAAAAGTTGAAGACCTTATCTAATTCTTCATAAGGAATTCTGGAAATTTCGTGACGTGCTTCCTTTACAATATTGAAATAGAAAGACGTTTCAAATTCCTCTAATTTATCAGCAATAATTTTAGAACCATCTAGCATTATATAACCATCTTTTGTTGGTGCGCAATAATGGTGTGGCGCATTTCCGTAAGGCACTAGTTGGTCTTTTGTACCGTGATACAACACCGTTGGCACAGCATTTTCTGGCGTCATATAACTTGCATCTACAATAGCACCAGCGCACGAAAAAGCGCCCGCGAATTTAACATCGCTATACGCTTCGGCATTATCTATAAAATACTCGCGCATAAACACTGCATTTAGGATACCTTCAGCACCAGCGCTACTACCACCAGCAATGATTTTTGTAGTATCAATTTGAAGCTCGTTAGCGTGTTCAACCACATATTTTGCTGCATCCATATAATCGATAGCAGCTTGTTTAAAGGTCTCAAGCTTTTCGTCCTTACTACAATCGCAACCAAAACCTGTTTTTGTACCTTTTCTTAGCAAACGGTACGAAATGGAAATACCAATGTAATTCTGCTCTTTCGCTGCATATTTAACTAAATTTTCATCATCTATGTATTCTCTATGACCACCTGAAAATCCGCCACCATGCATCCAAAGCAATACAGGTAACGTGTCTGTTTTTTTGATGTTTTCTGGTGTGTAAACGTCTAGTTTTAATGTGTCTTTTCCTTTGATCGAGTAGGTGTAAGTCACTTTGTTTTGTGCCAAAAGGGAAAAGCCTATTAGTAAGATTAATGATGTTAGTATGTTTTTCATAAAAATTCATGTTTGTCAGGTTGAGCGCAGTCGAAACCTCTTAAAACACTTCGATTTATTTCAGAAAGTGCTATCATTAAAAAAAACCACACACGCCATTAAAACTAGGGAAAACGTCTTATATTTTGTGTGTGGTATAATAGTTTGCTATTAATCTAAAAGTTTGAATGAATTTTTTAATGCAACATCAGAGTTTGTTCCGATAGCTACTTGAAATTCACCAGGTTCTGCAACAAAATCTAAATTAGAGTTGTAGAATTTTAAGTCTTCAACCGAAATTTTAAAAGTAACTGTTACAGTTTCGCCCTTTTTAATAAATACTTTTTGGAAGCCTTTAAGCTCTTTTACTGGTCTTGTTACACTACCAACTAAGTCTCTTATGTATAATTGTGCTACTTCTTTTCCGTCGTAATCACCAGTATTTGTAATATCTACAGAAACATTAATTGTATCGTTTTGAGACATTGATGTTTTATCTAGTTTAAGATCACCATACTCAAAAGTAGTGTAGCTTAATCCGTAACCAAACGGATATAAAGGTTCGTTACGAACATCTAAATAATTGGTTTTGAATTTTTCAAAACGACCTTCGTCGTTTCCTAATGGACGACCTGTATTTTTGTGATTATAGAATAACGGAACTTGACCAACATTTCTTGGGAATGTTGCCGTTAATTTTCCTGAAGGGTTAACATCACCAAACAGCACATCTGAAATAGATAAACCAGCTTCGCTACCAGGAAACCAAACATTAAGGATTGCCGGAACGGTTTCACTCTCTTCAACTAACGTTAAAGGTCTACCTGTAAACAGTACTAAAACAACCGGTTTTCCTGTTTTTAATAAGGCTTGTAATAAATCTTTTTGAACTTGCGGAATACCTAAATTTGTACGACTACTACTTTCGCCACTAAACTCAGCAGACTCACCAATTGTAGCTACAATAACATCAGATTTTTTAGCGATTGCTAAAGCCTCATCAAGCATTTGCTGATCGGTTCTTCCATCTCTTGGTATATCTTTACCAAACATTGTAGCGCGTTTTTCTAGGTCTAAATCATAATCTAAGTTACTTCCTTTAGCATATAATAAATTAACATTGTTACCAACGGTTTGTTGTAAACCGTCCCAAACTGAAATAGAACTTTGATGATCTGTAGATACAGACCAAGTACCAGCCATATTATTATTAGCTTTAGCTAAAGGACCAATAACAGCAATAGTACCAGATTTTTTTAATGGTAAAAGCTGATTATCATTTTTTAATAATACTGAAGATTCTGCACCAACAAGACGTGCATAATCTCTATTTTCTTGTGTGTAAGTTTCGTTTTTAGCACGTTCTTCGCTGCAATATTTGTACGGATCGTCAAATAAACCTAATTGGTATTTTGCGGTTAACACACGTGCAACAGCAGTATCAATATCTTCCATAGAAATTCTACCTTGGTCTAAAGCACCTTTTAAAGCATGGGTAAAAGAGGCTTTAATATTTGGCGAATCACCAGCCATATCCATATCTAATCCAGCTTTTAATGCTAGCGAAGTTACATCGTATTCGTCACCCATTCCGTGTGCACGCATTTCGTAAATACCAGTATAATCAGACACTACAAAACCATCAAATCCCCAATCATCACGAAGTAAATCGGTTAATAACCATTTGTTTCCAGTTGCAGGCACACCATCAATCTCGTTAAACGATGCCATTACAGAGCCAACACCTTCGTCTACAGCAGCTTTGTAAGGCGCTAAATATTCGTTATACATTCGAATACGACTCATATCTACTGTATTGTAATCTCTACCTGCTTCTGGCGCACCATATAATGCAAAGTGTTTTACACAAGACATTAAGGTATTATTTGCAGCCATATCATCTTGCTGATAACCACGAACCATAGCGCGAGCAATAGCGCTACCTAAAAACGGATCTTCACCATTTCCTTCGGAAACGCGTCCCCAACGTGGATCGCGAGAAATGTCTACCATTGGCGAAAAGGTCCAGTTAATACCGTTTGCACTTGCTTCATTAGCTGCAATTTGTGCTGTTTTTTCAATCATGTCCATATCCCAAGAGGCAGATAAACCTAAAGGAATTGGGAATGTGGTTTTAAAACCGTGAATTACATCCATTCCGAAAATAAGCGGAATACCAAGTCGGCTTTTTTCTACTGCTATTTTTTGAACTTCGTATATGTTTTTGTGATCTTTTATATTGAAAAGTCCTCCAATTAAACCGTCTTCAATTTTCTTAACAACGTCCGTGCTTTTTGAAGAACCTGTTGTAATTGGACCAGTTGCAGGAAGATTTAACTGACCTATTTTTTCATCTAAAGTCATTAGATTTAAAATAGAATCTACTTGAGTTTTAAATGGGTTTTCTGAAGTTTTTTTAGAAGTTGAAACATTGCTTGTATTACAGCTAATTAGTGAAACAGCAATAATTGCGACTAAGGTATTTTTTATGTTAATTATTTTATTCATTAGTTTTTGTATTAGAAAATAGCCATGTTAATAATTCTGGTTCTGCAAATGTAGAATCCCAACTATTGTGATTGTCATCTGCATAAAGTGTAAAATTTGGTGTGCCACCAGCATTTAAAATAGCGTTAACCATTGTTACAGAATGTTGAGGTGTTACCACATCATCTTTTGCACCATGAAAAACCCACATTGGTACTTTTTTAGCAAAAGACGTTACAGTATCTGGATTACCGCCACCACAAATAGCAAATGCAGCAGCGAACATATCTGGTTTGCGGTAAAGGATTTCAAAAGTTCCCATTCCTCCCATAGATAATCCGCCAACATAAACTTTATCAGTTTGTACATAAGGTTTTTTTACCATGTCATCCATTAAGTTCATTACCAAACTTAAGGCTGTAGTTGGTGCTTCGTTTTCAGGAAAAGTTATATTTAGCGGGTAAGAACTTCTGTCTACATTTGCATTTGCCCAATAATCTTCTTTAGGACATTGAGGAAAAATGACTATTGAAGGAAATGCGCCTCTATTCATTTTATCTAAAAACAATTTACTACCATGGGTTAACTGTTTTTGGTTGTCGCTACCACGTTCGCCAGCACCATGAAGAAATAATACGACAGGATATTTTTTGTCTTTAGAAAAATTTTCAGGGTACATAATACGGTACTTAAGCGTGTCTTTGCCTTTAATATGAATCTTTTCTTTATAAAGATCTTTTTGTGCAAATGCTAGTGATGTAATTAGTAGCAGACAAAAAGTAATTTGTGTTTTAATGTGTTTCATTCTTAGTGAGTTTAATAGGTGAATCCTAGTGTGTCTAATCCGTTTTGTACATCTTCGTTTTGCATAAATAAATTCCACAGTAAACCTGTACGGTAATTTTCTATCATGATGATTTGCGGACCTTGGTCTATTGCCAAATAGCGCTCAGTCACCCAATTATATTGCGGGCTAAATGCATCATAAAAACCAGCAGGTCCCATTAATTCATTTTCATAGAAATAATGCATTGCTGCTAAGGATTTTTCTGGTGTATATGGAATAGAGCTTATTGCTGCAGTTGGCGAAATCGTACCATTATCATTTTCTGGTTCGTGAGCAGAATACCCTACAGAACCATCAGAATTACGTGTGTAACTTGCTGTTAATCCCCAACAATCTGGACCATAATCGGCAAAATTATTTGGATTACTAACACAATGCTGATAATTAATATTGGTGTGATTAACATTTAAATCCCAATAATTAGCATATTGATCGTTTAAGTCGGTTGGATTAAGTCCTAAATACGAATAATGTGCCCAAAATAAAGGACCAGTACCCGAACCTGCATGATCTAAAATTAATGGAATACTATATTGACTTGATGATGATACTATATTACCATTACTTGCCCAACCTTGATGGTAAACATCTGCTGAAATTGGATAATCAGGCGATGCTGCACCAAGGATAAATGCTATTAATGTTTCGTTATAGCCTTTTAATTCTAAGTTTATGGCGAACTCATCTGATGGACTCCAATGCCATAATAATTTATTTTGGTTATTAGTATACCAATCCCACTCGACACCTTTCCAAAGTATATCAGCTTGATTGGCTAAAGCTTGTTCTTCGGTAGTTCCGTTTTTAAAATATTCTTTCACACAAATTAAGCCTTGAACAAAAAATGCTGTTTCAACAATATCTCCTCCATTATCCAGTGTGCTAAATGGTATTGTAGCGCCAGAAGCATCATCTATCCAATGTGACCAAGCTCCGTGAAAACGATCTGCATTTTCGAAGAAGTTTAGTATTTGTGTTAAACGCTGTACGCCTTCAGTTTGAGAAATATAACCACGTTCTATGCCTACTATAATAGCCATAAGGCCAAAACCGCTTCCTCCAGTTGTAATTACATTTTGACTGTCTGACGGATTGTTAGGATGGTAACGTTCTTTAGCTGCACCAGAATTAGTACCAGCATAATCCCAAAAATACTTGAAGGTTTCTTGCTGGGTTAAATCCAGAATTTCTTCATCCGTTAAGGGATCTACTACCACAGGATCGTCATCATTTGCGTTGTAAGGTTCTTGATAGCCAGGACCATCATTGTTACCACAATTTAGAAAAAATGTTATTAAAACTAGTAAACTGAAATTTTTCATCTAATTCTTGTTTTCGTGTTTAAAACCTAACTTTTTTAATCCTGTTTGTACATCGCTATTTTTCATAAATAATTTCCAGAATAAACCTGTTCTGTGATTTTCTATCATTACCGGAATTGGACCTTGATCGATTGCTAAATATCTTGGTAAATACCAATTATGCTCAAAACTAAAAGCATCATAAGGACCATATTTTCCAATCAAACTATCGTGATTTTTATAAAGATTTTTTAGCATTTGCATGCTCTCTTTTGGTGTGTAAGGAAAAGAAGATAGTGCTGCTGTAGGTGATACAACACCAAGATCGTCTCCTGGTCTATGACCAGCGTAACCCTTTACTGAATAGCTTGAGGTAAATCCCCAAATATCTTTACCGTATCCTTTATAGTTTTTTGGATTATCTATAGCGTATTTATAATGAATTTTTGCGTGATTTTGGGTTAATTTCCAATAATCACCAAATTGATCTGTTAAGCCTTTAGGGTTTAAGCCTAAGTAAGAGTAATGTGCCCAAAATAGCGGACCTATTGGTGCGTCGCTATGTTCAAAATAGTCTAAAACTAATTCTTCATCATAATATGAATCTTTAGAAACAATAGCACCGTTTCTTGCCCAACCTTTTTCGTAAACTTCTTTTGATATTGGATGTGTTGGTGAGGCAGCAGCTAGTACATACATAATTAAGCATTCGTTATAACCACCGACAGGAAAATTCATATCCCAACCGTATTCTGGTGACCAATGCCAATACAATACGTCTTTGCCTCCTTTGGTGTACCAATTCCATTCTACTTCTCGCCACAATTGGTCTATTTTGGCTACTAATTCTTGCTCTTGTTTGTTTCCGTCTTTAAAATATTCTGAAACTGTAAGTAACCCTTGAATTAGAAAAGCTGTTTCTACCAAATCGCCACCATTATCTTTTTTTCCAAATGGGTAAACTTTGCCGGTTTCTCCATCTATCCAATGTGACCAAGCACCATGAAAACGGTCTGCGTTTTCAAGAAAGTTAACGATTTTAGTATATCTATTGAAGGCTTGTTCTCTAGTAATCCAACCGCGTTCTACACCAACTAAAATAGCCATAAGACCAAAGCCAGTTCCTCCGGTTGTTACTGTGTTTTTTGGTGAAGTAGGATAGACGTCATCCATATGAAGACGCTCTCTTGCCATACCAGAATTAGGTTCGGCACCATCCCAAAAGTAATTGAACGTCTGATATTGAATAGTGTCTAATAGTTGATTTTCGGTTAATTCAACTTTAGTATTATTAGCTAAAGCTAACTCAGAGTTTTCTTTGTTTTTGGTATTGTTTTTACAGCTAAAAATTGATAATAGTATAGCTGTCAAAACAAAAATGTTATTTTGATGGTTTAATCTCATTAGAAAAAATTAAGATAAACTTTAGCTGCATTTACGCGATTGTAAATACAGCTAAAGAGTGAAAAAATAGACTAATCTAAAATGTTAATGTTTGCTATTAATTAATCTACGGTTATAACATGTCTTGTATTTGTTCCTGAGTAAGTGCTACATTGTATAAGCGTAATTCATCCATTGGGCTAGAATCAGACAAGTGATTCCAATAGCTAAATGTAGGTCCACCTGCACCAATAGTTAAATTATCACAGTTAGTCCAGTCAATTGGGCTAGAAAGTGTATTTGAATTAACTAATTCTCCATTAAAATACATTTTACTTTCTGTTTCTGAAACAGTAACGGCAACATGTACCCATGCTCCTGCAGCTACATCTATAACTCCGCCATCGTTCCAACTATCCCCAGTGCCAACACCAATATTTGCTTTAATGCGTTGTTCTGTGGCATTTCCTTCTCTGAATATTCTAAAACCTTGATTTCGGTCTGTAGCGTCATCACCAACAACAAGTATCCCAGAACGTGTTGGTTCTCCAGATACTTTGTACCAAAATGTCGTACTAAATTGATTAGTAAAACCATTATCGTCTTCAAATAGGCCTTGTGTTGGGAATGTTAAGTAAGCATCTGTAGTTCCTTTGTAAGCTTGACCTGAGTATCCTTCAGAAATAATTTCAGGACTACCTATTATAGTTGGATCGGTTTCACTTATTAGTTCTGTGTATAGACCTTCAAAAAATGGCATATAAAATGTTTCGCTATTTAGAATAGGAGTATACGTATTGTCTAAAATAAAAGTAATACTATCTGTAGCACTGTTACCTACAGTATCTGTAACGATTAGCTCTATAGTGTGAGGTCCTAATTGCATATTTTCAAACACAAATATTTCGTTAAATATTCTGTAATCTAAAAAGCTACTGATTGATTTAAACATGCTACCATCAATCATAATTGTAACATTACTAATTTCAATGTCATCTTGAGCAGCAATCTCTATGCTTAGGTTTGCTTCATTATCTGTAAAAGGGATAATTACATTTCCGTTAGGAGATATAATTTCTGCTGTTGGTATTTCTGTGTCAGGACCTGGATCTACTTGTGTTATTGGATCTATACCTTCGTAACATGAAGCGGTAAGCGCTAAGGTTAAAAAGGCTAATATATATGTGCTTAGTTTTTTCATAATTTAGTGTTTTATTCAAGAGGTAATAAGTCTACTTGTGCTTGTGGATATGGTAAATACTCGTCGTCAGCAGTAAAAGTTCTTCCTTCGTAGCTTAATTCGTCATATCTGTTTAATCTTATCATGTCAAAGTAACGTACGCCCCATTCCATTGCTAATTCAGCAAATTTTTCGTCCATAACGTCGTCGTTGGTAACTCCTGATAATGGAGTCATTCCAACTCTATTACGTACTTCGTTAACAGCTTCGTCTGCTGTCATTACTGTACCTGTAGCACCTTGAGTTAAAGCTTCAGCATACATTAATAGGATTTCAGCATATCTAATAGCAATAAGGTTTTTACTTGATCCATAACTATTTCTTCCAGGTGTTAATTGAGTAGAAGGAAGGTAGTGTTTACCACTAGCAAACATTGCTCTTGGGTAGTCGTTAAAAATGTCTCCAGAAGGAGTTGTGTTAGATACATAATTAGGAAGCGTTGCGTATGCTGGGTCTTCCATAATTTCGTCGATACCTCTTGGTGTGAAGCATACACTAGTTACTAATCTAGTTTGATCACCTCTATCAAGCATAAATTTGATAAATTTTAAACTTGGCTCATAAAATCCCCAACCTCCAGATGCAGTTTCTACGACTGGTGTCCAGCTAGAAGGACCAAAAGGCGCAAAAAGGTGATTGTTAACATCTCCAGAATCGGTATTGTAATCTGAGAATTGTAATTCAAATAAGTTTTCGTTACAAAGTTTTCCTGGTTTTTTAAATAATTCGTAATAATCTGGGAATAAAGAGAATTTATTTGAGCTAATAATTTCTTCTGTAGCTTCTGCAACTCCTTGGTAATCTTCCATTTCTAAATTAGCTAAAGCTTTTACTGCTAATGCAGTATATTTTGTTACACCACCAGGAACATCTTCACGTTCGTTAGGTCTTGCATCTGGTAGGTAAGGAATAGCTTCATCCATTAAATCTGATACGTACTGCATAACTTCCATTTTAGAATCAATTCCGTTATCAATATCTATTTGAGGATCTGCAGGGTTTTGAATAATATAAATATTACCCCAAAGACGAGACATTTGTAGGTGCTGGAAACCACTAAGTACTTTAGTTTCTGCAACATATTGATTTGCTAATTCTACGTATGAGCCTGTTGCAAATTCTCCATATCTTTGAATGATTTCACCTGCATTTAATACATCTACAATATCTCCATAGAAGTTTTTCCAAACTTGGTTATACATCCAGAATCCATTATCATAATTGTATAAATCTGTTTCTGCAAATAAAGGTTGGTCACCTAGTCCGCCAGCATTAACATCATCACCTCTAACACCAACTAATAATGGGTCTTCCCAACCTCTAGTATAAGTTGTAGAGTATGCACCAATTAATGGTAAAATCATATCGCTAGATATAGTATAATCTAAGTCGTCTGTGGCTACTTGACCTTCAATTTCTTCTAATTTGTCATTACAATTGAAGAAAGTAAACCCAACTGCTAACAATAAAGTTAGTTGTTTAAAGTTTTGTTTTAAATTTTTCATAAAGCTTTTCTTTTTTAAATTTTTACGTTAACTCCAACGGTGTACACTGCAGGTACAGGATATGTTTGTCTGTCTACACCATTTGCTACTTCAGGATTAAACCCATTGTAATTAAAGAAAGTAAATGGTCTGTCTGCAGTAAAGTAAACTCTTGTTTCTGGCATATTATCGCCTAGTAATGTTCCTGCTTTTATAGTATAAGCTAATTGAATGTTTTGGATACGGAAGTAAGCACCATCTTCTATGAAAAATGAACTTAATTTTTGGTTCCAAGCTCTTCTTCTTCCTGCTGCAGAAGGGTATGAGTTTGTTGTACCTTCTCCGTGCCATCTATTGATAGCAAAATCTGCATCCATATTGGTATCGTTTGTAAAAATTACTTCACCTCTTTTTCGATTTAGTATTTGGTTACCAGATTGACCTTGCATGTCTATTGATAAATCAAAGTTTTTGTAAGATACTTTTAGATTTGCACCATAATTGAATGTAGGTAGATAAGAGCCTATGTTTACCCTATCATTATCGTCTATAACACCATCGTTATTTTGGTCTACATATTTAAAGTCTCCTGGTACTAATCCATTATCTACAGCAACAGGATCATTAGCAACTTCTGTGTCGTTTTGGTATACTCCAGCAACTTCTAATCCGAAGAAGTAATTTACAGGTTCTCCTACCTCAATTCTTTGTCTAAATTCTGCACTACCGGTATCTATGTAACCACGACCGTTATCTAGTTTAGTTACTTCGTTCTCTAAAGTTGCGATGTTACCACCGATTGAGAATTTCCAGTTATCATTGATAGTTTGATTCCAATTAGCAGCAAATTCAAACCCTTTGTTTCTCATTTCTCCAATATTATCTCTAACAAAGTTACCAGTAATCGGTACTTCTCTTGATGCTACTAAATCTTTAATATCTCTTATGTAATAATCAGCTTCAAGACTTAATCTACTATTAAATAATCTAGCACTAATACCTATATTAGTTTCTTCCATAATCTCTCTTTTAAGATTTTGAAAAGTAGTACTACCAATTATACCATTAGTTTGTGTATCGTCTATTGCTGTAACGATTGTGTTTATTGTGTTTGTACCAGAGCTTCCTGATAAAGAACCGTTAGATAATTGTCCCCATGTAGCTCTTAATTTTAAGAAGTCTATATAATTACTTTCGTTTAAGAATTTTTCTTTTGAAATTACCCAACCTAATCCAAATTGAGGTGTAGTTTTCCAAATTTCTCTTGGGAATCTTGAGTCTCCTTCACGTCTTACGGTTGCGTTAAATAAATACTTGTCATCAAAACCGTATTCTAATCTACCTAAATAAGACATGTAATAAAATCTGCTAGCACTTTCAAAAACTCTACCGTTAAAAGAATCTGGGTCAGCAAAGTTTAAATACCAAGAACTTTCAAAATCTACAGCGCTAATATCTTCTCCAGTAGCAGAGAAACTGTTAGAATGTAAATCTCTAAATGATGTACCAGCTATTGCTTTTACAGAATGCTTACCAAATGTGTCTGAGTAAGTTAAAAGATTATCCCACATTTGGTTAGATACTGTTAGGTTAGCTCTTCTTATACTAGAAACTTGTCTTTGAGATTGACCAGATATAAAGTAAGGTAATCTTACATTTCTTTCTAATATTGTTGAATAATCATTGTAATAGGTTGTTTTAAACGATAATTTATCAGGAATAAGGTAATACTCTGCATAGATACTTGTAAGTAGCTTTCTTATTCTTAATTGATTATCATTAAACGTCATAGCTGGAAATGGGTTTTGCGATCCTCTATAACCAAGTAAAGTAGCGTCTGAAAAAGGTATTGGGTCTGCAGCTGTGTTTGCATAATCATATTTTGGTAAAATAGGTACTGCAAAATAAGCTTGAAACCATGCTCCGTTTTCTGGATTATATTTAGTAGCATTACTAAACGCACTATTAACTCCTACTTTAAAACGATCTGATACGTCTATGTCTATATTACCTTGAATATTAAAACGTTCATATTCGTTTTTCATGTCTAAAATACCTTCTTGTGCAAAATAACTTGTGTTTATACCGTAGTTAGAGTGCTCTCCTCCACCTGTAATACCTAAACTATGGTTTGTAATTGGTGCATCTCTTAAAACTTCTCTATACCAATCTGTGTTTACATTAGGGATGTTAGGATTAACACGACTTCTACCAAAACGTTGTATAGCATTTTCTACATATTGAATATCTGCAGCAGATTCAGACTCATAAACCATAGTTACAAACTGTTCTGCGTTAGCCATTTTTAGTACGTTTTGTGCATGTTGAATACCTGTATATCCATTATAGGTAATAACAGGTTTGCTCCCTTTTTTACCGCCTTTAGTTTTAATAATTATAACACCATTACTACCTCTTTGGCCAAAGATTGCTGTAGAAGACACGTCTTTTAAAACAGAAACAGATTCTATTTGGCTATTATCTAAAAAGTCAATGTTATCATACCAGTTTCCATCAACTACGTAAAGCGGATTTTGACTACCGTTTAAAGTGTTAATACCACGAATTCTTACATTAGGAGAATCTCCTGGTGATCCTGCACTTGTAATTTGCACACCAGGTACTTTACCTTGTAAAGATTGCATTACGTTACTGTTAGGTGTTTTTTCAATAACCTCTGAGTCTACAGTTGTTATTGCTCCGGTTAAATCTGATTTTTTTTGTGAACCATAACCTATAATAACAACTTCTTCTAGGTCTGAAACTTGAGTTTCTAAAGCTATGTTTAAAGTGTTTTGGTTTGCAACAGTTATTTCTACTGTTTTAAAGCCTATGTAACTAAATTCTATTACATCACCTTGTTTGGCGCTAATTGTATAATTACCGTCAAAGTCTGTACTTGTTCCTGTACTAGTGCCTTTAATTAGGACATTAGCACTAGGTATAGGCAATCCGTCTTCCATACTGGTTACAGTACCTGTAATAGTTCTGTCTTGTGCATATAAAGTAATGCCAAGAAGGAAGAAGAATAAAACGCTAATCTTTGTTCTCATTTACTTTTAGTTTTTAAATGTTAGTGAAGTAAAATTAACAGCTATTTAACTAAATCTTTTATTTGGAAATACATTTTGATTACGTCATGATTGTAAAAATGTTAAAAACACAGGTATGACGTACTGTTAAACTATTAAAAAATTAGCAAATACGCAACTAAAACGTTATAGTGACGTAGTTTTGACGTATGTTAAAAATGACTTATTTTGTTAAAAAAAGTACTAATTAAAACTGTGTAAATATTCGGTAAGAGAGTCTTCTTTATCTAGTTTTAGTTTTCTTTTAAGACGATATCTATGCGTTTCTACACCTCGTGTAGAGATGTTCATAAGAGGTGCAATTTCTTTTGTGGTTAGATTCATTTTGATGTAGGCAGAAAGCTTTAAATCTTTAGGTGATAATTTTGGATGTTTTTCTTTTAACTGATTGAAAAACTTTTTGTGTACTTGGTTAAAATTATATTCAAATATTTCCCATTGATCTTTGTTGCCAATGGTTTGATCTATTTTTTTCTGGATTCTTCTGTTAATTAATTTATTGTTAAACTGCCCTTCGTTAATTTGAAGATCTTTTTTTATTTCTAGTAAAGCTTCGTTCTTTTTAACTAGTGCAATTGCAGTATTTGCAAGTTGTTTGCTCTTTAATTGAATTTCGCTTTCTAAAGCTTCATTTTTAATTTCTACTAATTTGCGTTCGTTTTCTATGTTTTTTTCTCTTAATAAGTGCTGTTGTTCTTTTTTTAATTCAATTTCAAGTCTTCTTTGTTCTTTATACATTTTACGCTTGTGTAAAAAATAAAAAATAGCCGTAAGGATTAATGCTGCAATAAAGTATAGTATAAATCCAAGACTAGATTTATACCAAGGAGGAAGTACGTGTAATTTTAATGATTTTACATCAGATGTTTGTCCAGATTTATTAGTGGTTCTAAAAAGCACTCCAAAATCACCATTTTTTAGATTAGATAGTACCAGGTTTTCATTATCTACTTTTTCCCATTTATTTGGATCTGTAGTAAGGCTATATTCAAAACTATGGCTAGTTGAACCAGGTGATGATATAGTAATATTGATATTACCATTGTTGGGTATGTCTATAACTTTATTATCTAAACTCACATAAGTATCATTAACTTTTATTTGCTCTATAGCTGGAGTTTTTGGTGATTGAGCAGAAAAGTTATGATTAGGATTAAACATTAAAAAACCATCGTTAAGATTTAATGTGTATGTGGAGTCGTTTAATTTTGATACGTTTTCATAACCTAAGATAATACGGTTGTCATAGTAGTTTCTTGTTAAAATTTCTCTTACAGAATTATCTTCATCTAGTTTAATAATTCCGTTATTGTTTTTAAAAAATATACTGTTTGTTGACGCTTCTGAAATTACATCTGAGTTTTTGCCTATCTTTTCATTTAAAAAAGGATATGGTACTATGCTATCTAATAAGGGCTCGTATTTTTTCCAACCATTATTTGTCTTGAAACAAATGGTGTTTTTAAGTTTATAAACTCTTACGTTATAATCTGTTTCTAAACCTTTATGATTATAGTCTACAACTTTTGTTATTGAATCATGATTAGTATTAAAAACAACTTTACTTAATCCTTTATAAGCGTTTGCAGCCCATGCTTGTTGTTTGTTTTCAAATTCTAAAAACCGTGTAGGATTAGTCGTTTTGCCTAAATGGTTAACTTGCCATTTATTATTTTCTTTTTTAAATTTAACTAAACCTCCATAGGTACCTTGGGTATATATGTCTGTATCTGGTATTTTTTTTAAAGTCCAACCACCAGTGAAGTTAGAGATGAGTTCAATTTTGTCTTTTGTAACTAAATATGTGCCGTTATTGTGACCACAAAATAGTTGATCATCAATTATTTTTAAATCCCAAACTTGTCCTTGTGTACCTTCAATAAATTTAAGATTATGGTTTTGGTCTAGATAATAAAGACCAGTATTACTTCCTATATAGATGGTGTTATTAAAATTTATAACATCATAAACAGCTCCTAATTTACCCGTTACATCATTGTAATAAGAGATATTGTTTTTTAAGTTAATTTTAGAAAGGCCATTATCTAAACACAGCCAAATGTTTTCATTTTTTTCAATTAAAATGCTTAAAACAGTATTGTTAGCAAGTCCATTTTCTTTGTTTATATTATAAACAACTTCACCATTATGATTGGTTATATAAAGTCCATTTTTGATAGTTCCAAAAACTAAATATCCGTTATCAAGCTGTCCAAAACGATTAAGTTGATATTTTTTTAAAGTTTCGTTTATGGGTAAGTTTAATGGTTCTAACTTTTTATTTTTAATAATAAAACAACCTTTTAAATCTGTTGTAAGTAGTAATTGGTTTTTATATTTAGAAATAGATATTATTCTATCTCCTGCTATAATATCACTTTGTATAAAAGGAGTTAGTTGTAACTGGTTATTAAGTATAAACACACCTTTGTTTAAAGTTGAAACATATAAAGTGTTATTAACTATACTGCAAGAAATAACTGTAGATGGTAAATTAATTTTGGTGATTTTATCATTTTCATAAACGTAAATATTTTGAAACGATCTAAAAACGATCTTATCGTTATAATCTAATATCTGCCAAAACTCTTCACTTGTTGATTTAGTTTTATTTAGTAAATGTGATAATGAATGATAGATAATTTGACCTTTGTCATTGTAAGTCCAATATCCAAATTCTTCATAAGAACCAGTGTAAATCTTGTCTTTTACCGCTAAAACAGATCTTATAGTTGTTTTATTAGGTAACGATTTAATTTTCCAATTTAATCCATTGTAAATTAAAAGTCCGTTGTTGTTAGCAACATAAATTTTACCGTCATCTCCTTTAGATATTCCCCAATTTTGGTTACTTGCATTATATTTTGAAAGTGAATAATTTTCAAAATATGGTGTAAATTGAGCGTTAGCAAAAGGACTTGCCAGAATACAAATAAAGACTAAAAGTGTTTTTAATTTCATTTTAAAAACTTATTTTTTATTTAAAATCAGATACACAGGAAAATGGTCGCTGTAACCGCCTTTATAATTTTTACCAACATAAGTTCGATAAGGACTACCTTTATACTTACCGTCATATTGTTTTAAAAAATCTGCATCATAAATATCTGCTTTTACGTAGCGTAATGTTTTGGGTTTTCTTTCAAAAAAATTGTGTGTAATTATAATCTGATCAAATAAATTCCACTCAAAATTATGACTTGTTGTACCTCTATCAATAGATAGTAGAGTGTCCATCGGGTTAAACAAACCTATATTATCTACCAACTGTTTTATACTATTACTAAAAGGATCATCATTAAAATCTCCCATTACTACAATTTTAGGATTATCATAATCTTCTTGTAGTCTTAAAATAATAGCTTGTACTTGTTCTGATGCTTTAATACGTTTAAATTCTGTAGCAACATCACCAGTTCTTCTTGATGGCCAATGGTTGACTATAAAATGTATTTTTTCACCAAAAAATAAACCAGATACTAATAAGATATCTCTTGTGTAGTCGGGTAATCCATCTTCATCGGTTAAAGTAAAGGTGAAAATTTCAGAATGTAAAACCTCAAACTTTTTACTATCGTAAATAAATGCTACGTCTATACCACGCTCATCTTGACTATCATAATGTACAAATTGATATGGATACTCTTTAAGGTGTTTTGAAGCAATTAAATCCTTTAATACTGCATCATTTTCTACTTCTGCTAAACCAATAATTGCTGGATGACTGTTGGTTTCTTTTCTACCAATGTTAGAAATAGCATAACCAATTTTACGTAGCTTATTTTTATAACGTTTAACTGTCCAGCGCTTTTTGGAAGTAGGGATAAAATCATCATCACGAGTAAATTCATCATCATAAATATCAAAAAGATTTTCGATATTATAAAAAGCAACAGTTTGTTTATTAGTTTTAGATTTAAATATATTAAACTTCAAAAGGATAGAATTTTAAAAGTCTAAAAATAGCAAATTTATTGTGGCTACAATTATGTAAATTTGCAATATAAATATTTATATGCTAGAGAAAAAAGACATAGAATTAGAAAGCGCCGTATTAATTGGTGTAGTAACAAGAGAACAAGACGAAGCACAATCTAAAGAATACTTAGATGAACTAGAGTTTTTAACCTATACTGCAGGCGGAGAAGTAAAAAAACGTTTTACCCAAAAAATGGAGATGCCTAATCCAAAAACATTTATTGGTACAGGTAAAATGGAAGAGGTAAAGCAGTTTATTGATGATAATGAAATTGGTACAGCTATTTTTGATGACGAGTTAAGCGCAGCACAAGAACGCAATATTAGTAAGATTTTAGGTGTAAAAGTATTAGACCGTACCAACTTAATCTTAGATATTTTTGCACAACGTGCTCAAACCAGTTATGCACGTACGCAGGTAGAATTAGCACAGTGCGAATACCTTTTGCCTAGACTTAAAGGTATGTGGACACACCTTGAGCGTCAAAAAGGAGGTATTGGAATGCGTGGACCTGGTGAAACCGAGATTGAAACCGATAGACGTATTGTACGTGATAAAATAGCATTGTTAAAGGCAAAAATAAAGACTATTGATAAGCAAATGGCTGTGCAACGTGGTAACCGTGGTAAAATGGTGCGTGTAGCTTTAGTTGGTTATACAAACGTCGGTAAATCTACTTTGATGAACACCATTAGTAAATCTGAAGTCTTTGCAGAAAACAAACTATTTGCAACTTTAGATACTACAGTTAGAAAAGTTGTAATTCAGAATTTACCATTTTTATTAACCGATACTGTTGGTTTTATACGCAAGCTGCCAACACAATTGGTAGAAAGTTTTAAAAGTACGTTAGATGAAGTGCGTGAAGCAGATTTATTACTTCATGTTGTAGATATTTCGCATCCAAATTTTGAAGAACATATTGCTTCTGTAAATAAAATTTTAGGTGAAATAGATAGCGCAGATAAGCCTACAATTATGGTATTTAATAAGATAGATGCTTACAAGGCAGAACCGTTTGATGAGACAGATTTAACAGCCGAACGTACTACAGATCATTATAGTTTAGCCGAGTGGAAAAAGACTTGGATGAATAGAGTAGGAGAAGATAATGCGTTATTTATTTCAGCATTAAATAAAAGGAATTTAGAAGAATTTAAAAAGCGTGTGTATAATGAAGTGAGAGAAATACACGTTACACGTTTTCCTTATAATCACTTCTTGTATCCAGATTACGATTACGAAAATTTAGGCGAAGAAGAATAAAATAATTTGGGCGTTACCCACTTTTGTTTTTAATGACAAAAGTGCGTCGGGCTTTCGCTAGTCGCAATCAAAGATGTGCTCCAACAATAGCTCAATCCCTAACGCATAAAAAAAGTGCTTCCTTTTTAGGAAGCACTTTTTTTATATCTAAAATATTAATTGTTTATTATAGTTTGTAGTTTAAACCAAATAACCAGTAAGATTGTAATTCGTTATCAGCGTTCTCTAAACTTACACCTTGGTAAGCAGCAGCTTCTTGTTTGTTACTTCTTAAACCAAAGTCAAAACCAACTCCGATGTTTTTCCATAATGTATACCCAAAACTGTTAATCCATGTCCAGTTAGAGTAGTCACCACTTTTATAGCTAGCAAAACCAGAAAAGTTAGATTTAAAGTTTACTTTACCAATTTGTCTAGTATAGTCTGCTACAAACTTAGCTCCTAAAGAAGATTCAAAAACAGTACCTTCATCAGCAAAAACGAAGTTATAGTTTAATGGATGTATTACAACTACTAAATTTTCTATAGGTGTCCAAGTTGCACCAACACCAAGGTCTAAATAACCAGGGTTGTTAAAATTGTTTAAAAGTGTTGTTCTGTATTCTCCTAATCCAGAAATTGCCCATTTGTCGCTTATTTTTCTACCGTAAAGAGATGTGATATTAAAAACGTCTGTGTTTTCTCTAAATTTATCGCTATCTGTAGGATCGTCTTTATCATCTAATTTTACCCAACCTAAATTCACATTTAAGTTATTACGCCAGAAAAATTTCTCTTCAATTAAATTTGCGTAACCATTTACAGTAAAACCAATATTACCAGAACTGTTGTTAGGTGCTGCTTGAGCATACCAATTGTTAAATTCAGAGATGCTTCCTCCAATGGTACCAAAAGCGCCAACTCTCCAACCTGGTAAAGCATCTATTTGAGCCTGTATAGCATCTGCTTCTGCTTGAAACTTATCAGCTTGTGCTTGTTTTTCAGCTTTTTCAGCTTTTAATTCTTCTTTAGTTTGAGCATTTACGGAAACGATTCCTAAAAATATAGCTCCAATAAGTAATACTTTTTTCATTTCTAATTATTTTAGTTTTTAATAAAGCGGATGCAAAGGTAAGTTTTACTTTTGATTTATGTGAATTTACCAAAACAACTTAATAGTCTGTTATTCAATAATTTAAATAATTAACAAAGTTATTAACGCTTAAATAATGGTACAGAAGAACATGCTTCTCCATACATTATTGATTTGGCGTGTTTTTTTAGTTTAGAAGTAAGCATAGTGTAAGCGTTTATAGGGACTGGCTTGTTGCTACAGCCTTTAACGATTACTGGTTTATCTTGGTAAATTGAGGTGTCTAATTGATCGATTTTATCTTGATAGATTGAAGTTTCTAATTCCTCTAAAGTTCCAATATGGCACTTTTCGACAAAAGGTTCTAAATTAACGACCAACAACATAAATGCCCAATCGGGTATTATAGCATCGGTGCTACAAGTTATTGCGACGTACTGGTTTTTATATTGAGACCAGTCATATGCTTTAACTTGTTCTCTAAAATCTTTTTCTCTAAGGACTAACCCTTCATAAAGCCAATCTTTAATGTCAAAAACTACACGTTTACCAGATGGATAATAATCTTCTAGATCTATTACTTGCAGCTTGCTATTGGCTACACGGTTTATAATTTCGTCTGCCATTTTGATTGCTTTTATAGCATTCCTAATTCTAGTTTTGCTTCTTCACTCATTAAGTCTTGTGACCATGGTGGATCAAAAGTAATTTCTACTTCAGCGTCTTTAATATCGTTAAGAGATTTTACTTTTTCTTCTACTTCAAGAGGTAAAGTTTCTGCAACTGGACAGTTTGGTGTAGTTAAGGTCATAAGGATTTTTACTTCGTAATCTTCGTTTACTAATACGTCGTAAATTAATCCTAATTCGTAAATATCTACTGGTATTTCTGGATCGTAAATAGTTTTTAAGACCTTTACTATTTTTTCTCCTAATTCGGCTGTATCTATTGTGCTCATTTTTCTTTTTCTTTTGTTATTCCGCGAAAGCGAAATTATTTTAATTGTGTTTGATAAGCAATTGCATACATTTTTAATTGCTTAATCATGCTAACTAATCCGTTTGCTCTTGTAGGAGATAGGTGTTCTTTTAATCCAATTTTATCAATAAAATCGGTATCTGCTTCGATAATATCTTTTGGGTGTTGGTTTGAGAACACACGAATTAAAATAGCAATAATCCCTTTGGTTATTATAGCGTCGCTATCTGCAGTAAAGGCAACTTTATCTTCATCCATTTGAGCATGTACCCAAACTTTGCTTTGACAACCTTTAATTATATGATCGTCGGTTTTGTATTGCTCGTCAATTAATGGTAAGGTTTTACCAAGATCTATCATATATTGGTAACGCTCTTCCCAATCTTCAAACATTGAAAATTCGTCTATGATGTCTTCTTGTATTTCTTTTATACTAGGCATAAGTCGTTTCTGTCTTTTTCAGTTACAAAATTAATGAATATTCTTTTATTGTAAGCATTGACTTGTCGTTAAACCGTTCTTAATTTTTTGGCACTAAGTTTAAAAGATAGTTAACTAGTTCTGCAATTTCTTTTGGAGGATTACCCGCATCAAAAGATTGAGAGCCGTATGTTTTTTCTCCAACAAAAATTTTTAAGTTAGCAATTGCAGCTCCATCATATTGATGTGCTTTGCTTGGAGCTTCAAATTCATAAATTTTTGTAATGTCAAAATTACTAGCTAAGTTGGTTAAAGTTTCCCAATTCTTAGTTGTGCAATCTTTTATTTCTTCTTTAGACGTACGAGATAACTGATATGTAATTTTATCTTTATTAGCTTTTACCATTAAATATCCGCCTCTAGTAACTGCAGAATATTCAAATGACGTAATGTCTGATTGCGTTGTTTTAGCGTTTGTTGATATTTCTGTGGTACTTTTAGTTAAGTCAGATTGTATAGTTTTAGAGGCGTTACAAGCGTTTAAAAACAAGGTTAAAAATAAAAGGATATAGGTTTTCATCTTTATTGAAATTTATTATTTACTATAATAATACAAAAAAGACGCCAAAGTTTAGCTTAACATCATTTTTGCTTTTTTAACTCCAGATACCAAAGCATCTATTTCTTCTTTGTTATTGTAAAATGCAAATGAAGCTCTTACTGTACCAGGTATGTTGTAAAAATCCATTATAGGTTGTGTACAATGATGACCTGTACGAACAGCAATACCCATTTTATCTAATAATGTACCAACATCATAAGGATGTATACCTTCTAAATTGAAAGATATTACCGATGTTTTGTTTTTTGAAGTTCCGTAGATTTTTAAACCTTCAATTTCTAAAAGTTTTTGTGTGCCGTATTCTAAAAGCTCATGCTCGTAATTAGAAATGTTATCAAAGCCAATAGCATTCATATAATCTATTGCGGCTCCAAAAGCAATGCCGCCACAAATATTTGGTGTTCCTGCTTCAAATTTATGAGGTAAACCCGCGTAAGTAGTTTTTTCAAAAGTAACTTGGTCAATCATTTCTCCACCACCTTGATAAGGCGGAAGTTTTTTTAACCATTCTTCTTTACCATAAAGCACACCAACGCCTGTTGGTCCACACATTTTGTGAGCTGAGGTTACATAAAAATCTACATCTAATGCTTGTACATCTGGTTTTATGTGTGGACAAGCTTGCGCACCATCTATTAAAACAGCAGCACCAACTTGATGCGCTTTTTCAATAATTGTTTCAATTGGATTAATGGTGCCTAATGCGTTAGATATATGATTAACGAAGACTAATTTTGTGCTTTTAGAAAGTAGATTAGTGTAGGCTTGCATATCTAATTCACCTTCATTAGTCATAGGTATCACTTTAAGTGTAGCTCCTGTTTTTTCGCAAAGCATTTGCCAAGGAACAATGTTGCTATGATGTTCTAATGCAGAGACTATAAGTTCATCTTTTTCATTTAAAAGTGAAGCAAAGCCATTAGCAACTAAGTTAATGCTGTGTGTTGTTCCTGAAGTTAAAATAACTTCATAAGTATGTTTAGCATTAAAATGATTTTGAATAGTCTTACGTGCAGCTTCGTACTTATCTGTGGCTTCTTGACTTAGTGTGTGTACACCGCGATGTATATTAGCGTTATAATTAGAATAATAATCTACTATTACATCTATAACTTGTTGTGGTGTTTGCGACGTTGCAGCATTATCAAAATACACTAAAGGTTTACCATTTACTTGTCTATTAAGTATAGGGAAATCTTTTCGTATGTCTTCAACATTAATCATAGCTGTTTTGTTTAGCCCCGATAGTAGCGACATCCTTTTTTGAGGTACGAAAAAAAGATATAGCGAATAGCGGGATTAGCTTCTAATAATTTTTTATAGATCAAATCCTATATTGACGCCTAATTTAAGTGCAATAAGTTTAGTAATGCGTTGTTTAAGTTCTGGTATTTTTACCGAACTTAATACGTTGTTACTAAATGCAAACATTAATAATCCTCTTGCTTCTTTTTCTGGGATACCTCTAGATTTTAAATAGAATAAAGCACTTTCGTCTAACTGACCAATTGTACAACCGTGAGAGCATTTTACATCGTCTGCAAAAATTTCTAATTGTGGTTTGGTGTTAATTGTAGCTTTATCGCTAACTAAAATATTGTTGTTAGATTGAAATGCATTTGTTTTTTGCGCTTCTTTTTCAACTACTACTTTACCATTAAATACGCCGGTTGCGTTATCGTCAAAAATACCTTTGTAATCTTGGTGACTTTCGCAATTTGGTTCTATATGATGTACTAATGTATTATGATCTACATGTTGTTTTTCACCAATAATTGTTACTCCTTTTAATGTAGAATCTATACGCTCTCCGTTTTGATAATAATTAAGGTTATTTCTGGTTAATTTACCACCAAAACTAAAGGTGTGAACAGAAGCAAAACTTTCTTGCTTTTGCTCTACAAAAGTGTTATCTATTAAAGAAGCATTTAGATTATCATTTTGAATTTTATAATAATCAACAATTGCGCGTTTGTTGGCAAATATTTCTGTAACACTATTGGTTAATACAGGGTTGTCTGTAAGACTTTGATGACGCTCTATAATTTGTACATGACTATTCTCGTCAACTACAATTAAATTACGAGGTTGAAGCATAAGTGCAGACTCGTTACCTGTAGAAAAATGTACAATTTGAATAGGTTTGTTAACTACTTTATTTTTTGGGACGTGAATAAACGCGCCTTCTTGAGAAAATGCTGTGTTTAAAGATGATAATCCATCTTTTTCTGCTACTTTGTTAAAGTAATTTTCTATAACCAATTGGTATTTTGGTTTTGTTAACGCAGCAGACATTAAACAAACATCTAGACCTTCGTGTGTAGTTTGAGATAAATGAGATGAGTATTTACCGTCGATAAAAACAATCTTGTAAGTATCTATATCGTGAATAAAATATTGTTTTATATCACTGTATTCTATAGCGTTTTCTTGTTTAGGGAATACGCTATAGTCATGTTTTAATATACTGTTTAAAGATGTGTACTTCCAAGCTTCATCTTTTTTTGTAGGAAAGCCTTTATCTTCAAAAAGCTTTATAGCTTCTGTACGAATATCATGTATTTTAGAATCAACGTCTACATGGTCTTCAAAAGCCATAAAAGATGAAACTAATTTTTCTTTTAAACTCATTTGTTAAGTTTTCAGTATTCAGTCTTCAGCGCATTTTAAATGCTGCTTAAAGCTGTATTATTCTACATAATTTTAATTTGCTAGAAAGTGCTTATGAACCAACTTCTTCTTTAATCCAATCGTAACCTTTTTCTTCTAGCTCGTGTGCTAATTCTTTAGTTCCAGATTTAACGATACGACCATTTAATAGCACGTGTACATAATCTGGTACGATGTAATCTAACAAGCGTTGGTAGTGCGTAATTACTACAACAGCGTTATCTTTGTTTTTTAATTTATTTACACCGTTTGCAACAATACGTAAAGCATCAATATCTAAACCAGAATCAGTTTCGTCAAGAATAGCTAATTTTGGTTCTAACATTGCCATTTGGAAAATTTCGTTACGCTTTTTTTCTCCTCCAGAAAACCCTTCGTTTAAAGAACGAGATAAGAATTTACGATCTATTTCTAGTAATTCTGATTTTTCACGAATTAGCTTTAACATCTCGTTAGCTGGCATTTCTTCTAAGCCTTTAGCTTTTCTTGATTCGTTGATAGCTGTTTTCATAAAATTAGTTACAGATACACCAGGAATTTCTACTGGGTATTGAAACGATAAAAACACACCTTTGTGTGCGCGCTCTTCTGCTGCAAGCTCATTTATATTTTCATCTTCTAAGAAGATTTCTCCATCTTCAACTTCATATTCTTCTTTACCAGCAATTACAGATGCTAATGTACTTTTACCAGAACCGTTAGGTCCCATAATGGCATGTACTTCTCCTGGTTTTACTTCTAGGTTAATACCTTTTAATATAGATTTGTCTTCTACGCTTGCGTGTAAGTTATTTATCTTTAACATACTGTCTATTTTCCTAATTTAATAACGTCGTTTTTATTCGGGTCTAGTGCTTTAACACTATGTATTTTTTCTATTTTTAATTTGTATGGCCAGCCTTCTTCATTTTTATCTTTTGGGATAATTTGTGCCTCTACATCTGCTATAACCATATCTGTTGCTTCTTTTTTATAAGGTTCTGCTTCTTTATTTAAAGCTTCAGATTTTTCATCTAAAATAACACCGTAAATATCATTTTTTACTTGAAAAACTGCTGCATCTGCATAATATACAAACTCTCCAACTAATCTTTTGGTTTCAACTTCTTTATCTGTTGAAGTGGTTTCAGTGTTTTTCTTTTCGTCTTTACAACCAAAAGCTAATATGATAGTACAAATAAGAATTATTTTTTTCATTTTTTACTATTGAATTGGTTCTGGTGCTGGATTTAAACTGTTATAATCTTTTGATGAATGTTGTATAATAACACGTGCTCCTTTTTCTTTTGCAAATGTTTCAAAAACTTCCATTGATGCTAAAGTTTGGTCAACATCATGATTAAAGATTGGTACTCTAGAGTTTTCTCTGCTTTCTTCCATGTGATACATGTCTCCTGTAAGCATTAATGGTCCTTCTTGTTCTAAATCTACAAATAAAGACTGATGACCTGGTGTATGACCTGGAGTTGATACTATTACAACTCTTCCGTCACCAAAAACATCATAGTTACCATTTATTTTCTTTAAAGCTTTTAAATTTTTTATCGCGTTAAAGTTGTCTGGACTTTGTTTTTTTTGTTCTTCGCTAGTTACAAAGTTATACTCGGTTTCTTGAACGATCCAAATGGCGTTTGGTAATTTAGATGCAGATCCAGAATGGTCAAAATGTGTATGCGATAGGGCAATATATTTTACATCATTGGTTGATAAGCCTATTGACTTTAGTTGTTCTTCAATTCCTGTTTTTCTACTTACAGTAAAAGCGCCTTCTGGAGTTGTAAATGGTTCTTTTCCTATTAAATCTTCAGATAATCCTGCGTCCCATAATAAGTTACCGTCTGGATGCTGAATTAAATAAAAAGCATCTGCAAAGGTTTTTGATTGTCCTTTATAAGCATCATCTTGAGAAAAAATTTCAAGCATGTTAACTTGAACAGTACCACCATCAAACATAAACATTTTGATTGGCTCTTTTTTAACCTCTGTTTCTGTTTGCTCTACATTAGTTTCTTTTTTATCTTTTTTACAAGCAATAAATAAAGAAAGGGTAATAAGAAGAATGATTAGTTTTTTCATAGTTAAAAATTGATTATCCTACAGAACCTTCTAATGAAATTTCTAAAAGTTTTTGCGCTTCTACAGCAAACTCCATAGGTAATTTATTTAATACTTCTTTACTAAAACCGTTTACTATTAAAGCAATTGCTTTTTCGGTATCAATACCACGTTGGTTACAGTAAAAGATTTGATCTTCTCCAATCTTACTGGTTGTAGCTTCGTGTTCTATTTGTGCCGATTTGTTTTTTGCTTCAATGTAAGGAAATGTATGAGCGCCACACTCGTTACCCATTAGCAAACTATCACACTGTGAGAAGTTACGTGCATTTTCTGCGCGACCTGCTATTTGTACTAATCCGCGGTAAGAGTTTTGAGATTTACCTGCAGAAATCCCTTTAGAAATAATTGTAGATTTTGTGTTTTTACCAAGATGGATCATCTTAGTCCCTGTATCTGCTTGCTGGAAATTATTAGTTACTGCAATTGAGTAAAACTCGCCAACACTGTTGTCACCTTTTAATACACAGCTTGGGTACTTCCAAGTTACAGCACTACCGGTTTCTACCTGTGTCCAAGAAATTTTTGCGTTTTTCTCACACAAACCACGTTTGGTTACAAAGTTATAAACACCACCTTTTCCTTCGGCATTTCCAGGAAACCAATTTTGTACGGTACTGTATTTTATTTCGGCATCATCTAAAGCAATAAGCTCTACAACTGCGGCGTGTAATTGGTTTTCGTCACGACTTGGTGCTGTACAACCTTCAAGATAACTTACGTAACTACCTTGATCTGCTACAACTAATGTACGCTCAAACTGTCCTGTTCCTGCTTGATTAATACGGAAGTAGGTAGATAATTCCATTGGGCATCTTACACCTTTAGGGATGTAGCAAAAACTACCATCACTAAATACAGCGCTATTTAATGCCGCATAAAAATTATCTTTTTTAGGCACAACGGTACCAATATATTTTTTTACTAAATCAGGATATTCGCGGATAGCTTCAGAGATAGAACAGAAAATAATACCTTTTTCTGCTAATGTCTTTTTAAATGTAGTTGCAACAGAAACAGAGTCTACAACAACATCCATAGCTACACCTGCTAATTTTTTTTGTTCGTCTAAAGAAATTCCAAGTTTATTAAAAGTGTCTAATAATTCTGGATCTACTTCGTCTAAACTATCGTATTTAGGTTTGTTGTTTGGAGCCGAGTAATAAGAAATAGCTTGAAAATCTGGTTTTTCGTAATGTACGTTTGCCCATTCTGGTTCTACCATTTCTTTCCAAGTTTTGAAGGCATCAAGACGCCACTCGGTCATCCATTCAGGTTCTTCTTTTTTAACCGAAATGGCACGAACAATGTCTTCGTTTAAACCAACAGGAAAGGTGTCAGATTCAATATCTGTGTAAAAACCGTATTCGTATTCTTTAGTTTTTAATTCTTCTCTTAAATCGTCTTCAGTATATTTTGACATAGTAATTTTTGTCTTCTTTTTTAAAGTGAAAAACTTTCTCCGCAACCGCAAGTACGGTTGGCATTAGGGTTATTAAACACAAATCCAGTTCCGTTTAATCCTCCTGAATATTCTAAAGTGGTACCTATTAGGTATAAAAAACTTTTTTTGTCAACAATAATTTTAACCTCATTGTCTTCAAAAACTTTATCTTCTTCTGCTTTGGTTTTGTCAAACTTTAAATCGTAAGATAAACCAGAGCAACCACCACTTTTTACACCAACTCTTATGTAGTCAGTGCTAGGATTAAAGCCATCATCATTCATTAATTCGATGACTTTCTTTTTTGCTGTATCAGAAACTTTTATCATACCTGTTTATTAGAGTTTATCTAAATAGAATGCAAAGATACAATTTAAGTCTCTGTTTACCATATTTAGTAACATTATATTAATAAATAGGCAGATTGATTTTTCTTATTGAGGAAGAAATGCGGGATTGTTTATAAATGAAGGGTCAGAAAGTGATAACAAGAAAGCTTTTAAGTTGTTCTTGTCTTCTTCTGAAAGTTGAACGCCACCTTGCTCTACTTTTTTCATTAAAGGATCAATAGTTGAAGAATTTTGAAGACCGCTACTGTAGTGTTCTATAACATCGTCTAATGTTAGAAATCTACCGTCGTGCATATATGGTGCAGTGTAAGCTAAATTACGTAGTGTTGGTGACCTAAACTTACCATTATCATTAGGATTGCCTGTAACTGCGCCCAAGCCTAAGTCTGTAAAAGTAGCATCTAGACCATTGTTGTGAAATTGATTGTCTGTCCAAAGCGGATTGTTAGGATTACCATGACAATGGAAACAATCACCACGTTCTTCATCCATAAACACATTTAAACCTTCTTGTTCTTGAGCAGTTAATGTGGCTTCTCCATTTAGAAATTTATCAAATTTTGAATTACCAGAAATTAAAGTACGCTCAAATTGTGCAATTGCTTTTGTTACTAAGTCTTTTGTAATAGTTGAAGTACCAAACGCTTGGTTGAATAAATTTGGATATTCTGGATGGTTGTTTAGTCTGTCTTCTACATCACTCCATGAAGGATTTTCTAGCTCAATTGGATTGGTAACAGGTTCTAATGCTTGATGTTCTAGTCCTAATGCGCGTCCGTCCCAAAAGTATTTGTCATCAAAATTCCATGCTAAATTAATTAAAGGCATACTATTGCGATTACCAAAATTACCTGAAACACCTATGCTAAATTTATTAGAGTCTGAAAATCCATTTTGTGGCATATGGCAACTTGCACAAGCTTTTGTGTTATCTACAGATAGAATACGATCGTAAAATAAGCGTTTTCCTAAAGAAACACCTTCTTCTGTCATTGGGTTGTCAAAAGGAATAATTGGATCTATTAATAATTGGTCAAAATGTTGCGGTACTTCTAATTGATATGGTATAGGTACATAATCATTCTCATTATTAGCTACGTCTTCAGATTTTGAACACGAACAAATAATAATTGTTAATAGGCAATATGTAATCCAATATTTCATTAATATTTATTGTATAATTTCACCTAAGCTAAATACAGATAATACATTTTCTTGCATCATTTTTTGTGCAGTATAATTAGGCATTAGTGGTGTGTCTAATACGTTTAAATCCCAAGTGTTTGGATTGGTAAAAAATTGGGCAATATTCATTTTAACTTCAATTGTTGCATTGTTTGAAATAGTGAATGACTCTGAAAATATTATTGTTGCAAAATTTTGCTCAAAAACACCTTCGCTTACTCTTGCAGTTCCATTATGATAGTTAAAAGGTGAAGGGTTAGTTGTGTTAACATTATATATGCCATCAAATTGTAAAAAGTGATAACCGCCACCAAGCATGTCTGGCCAATTCCAAGAAGCAATATTTAAATCTGGATAAGCACCGTTTATATTATCTTGTTCGTTAAATCCCCAAATAAATTTAAGTTGATAATTACCTAGTGGAACAGCATTGGTTTCTGGAGAGAAATCATATGTATCTTCGTTTGATAAATCTGTAAATTTATAACCATCAAATACATAGCTAAGGTTGTTATCTGTATTAATTAATTCAATACGAGAGATAAGGTATCTTATTCTGTCAATGTTTATTACTTCTCCGTTTTCGTTTGTTAGGTCTAAGTTTTCAAAGTTAGAACTATCTAATAATTGGTCATTCCAATTGTGTGTAAATTTAAAACTAACACTAGCATTTGTTTCTGCTACAGCATTGTCGTCTACATCTTCACTACATGCAGCTAGAGTTAAAAATAAAGCTATTAATGTTGTTATTTTTTTCATTTAATTTAATGTTGTTATAATTAAGTCTTCAAAACCTTTGTTTTCTGGTATGTCAATATCGTTACTGCTAGAGACGCCAACAACTACAATTTTACCATTGTCTAATTGAGTAATTCCATGTCCGTAATCTATGTTGCTTCCTCCAGATGATGTTTGCCAATTTAAATCACCATTAGAATTAGTTTTAAATACCCAAATATCATTTTGTCCATTATTTTGGGTGAGTTGTCCTGTGCCACTTCTAGAGCTTCCGCTGTAAATATATCCGTTTTCTAAATCAGAAATAACAGCTCGACCAACATCAAAACTTTCTCCTCCATAATTGGTTTCTTGTAGAAGTTGACCAGAATCATCAATTATAATAGACCATACGTCTGCAGCACCTAAACTGTTTGAGATATCTGCATCTTCACTTCTTGTGTCACCAACAATTAGATAATTACCATTATTAGTTTTTATTATCTTACGTGCTTCGTCTATTTGAGAGCCACCATAATTTTTTTTCCATTCTAAAATACCTTGACTATTTATTTTGATAACCCAAAAATCGTAAGAACCGATGTTGTTTGAAACGTCAAAATCGGTGCTGTCTGAGGATCCTATAATTATAAAGCCACTATCTTCTGTTTGTATTGTGTCGTAAGGCGTATCTGAGAAAGAACCGCCAAAATATTTACTCCATTGAAGGTTGCCTGTTTCATCTATTTTTAAAGCCCAATAGTCGCCGCCAGCATGTAAGGTTTGATTGCTTCTGGTGTTACCTTCTCCTCCAGAAGCAGTAACGTCTAAAACACCTGTTAAAAAATAACCGTTGTCATTTGTTTGTATTATTGATAATCCGTAATCTAAACCAGAATAGCCATAAGTTTTTTCCCATTCAATATTACCTTGAGGATCTGTTTTAAATACCCAAAAATCTTGTTGACCAGCATTATTACTTACGTCTCCATCGTTGCTAAAAGTGTATCCTATTACAATAAATCCACCATCGTTAGTTTGGATAATATCATTAGCTTTTTCATCATTACTACCTCCGTAAGTTTTGTTCCATAGTAAATTGTTGCTAGCGTCAAATTTTAATAACCATGCATCATAACTTTCGTCAGACTTGTTTGTGATATCGCCATTTACAGATTGTGTATATCCAACAACAGCGTATCCGCCATCAGATGTTTTTATTACTGCTTCTGCGCTATCATTTTTTGAACCGCCAAAAGTTGATATGTTTTCTATGCTTCCTGTTGTTGTCACTTCTGGAGTTTCTTGTTCTTGTTGAGGTTGAGGTGTGTCATCTTCAGTTTTACAAGAAGTTAAAACTAAGGCTAAAGCAATTATGATTAGATAAATATTTTTCATTTAATTACTTTTTCTAACAATTAAAAGTCCAGCATCAATATCTCCTATTATTATATTTTCACTCTCAAAATAAGGATATACACTCCATGCGCCATTAAAATCAGGATTGTCATCTGCAGGATAAGTATCAAAAAAACCAGTTTCTACAAGAGCGTTGGATGCTGCAGACACATTACTAATGTCTAATACTCTTAGACCTGCACGATAGTTGGCTAAATAATATTCGTTTCCTTTTACATAACCGTTATGATCAATTGCTGGTGTTGGTCCAAAATATGTTGAAGATAATGAAGGGTTATCTAAATCGTTAAAGTCAAAAACTAAAGTCTTTGTGTTAAAGCCATAGGTAATTTCGTCTACCTCATCACCTAAAATAAAATAGGCTTGATCCTCTGTAAACCAGCCTTGATGTGCATAAGCTGTTTGAGGATAAGATATACTGCTTATTTGAGTGATGTTAGACTTATCTGTAACATCTAAAATTATAACTTGATCTGTATTGCCATTACTACCTATGTATATTTGATGTCCAGTGTAGTCGCTGTCTGGTCCGTTATATGTAACAACTTGCGCATCATGAGAGTAGCCTGCTGAGTTATATTCGCCTAAGTATGTCGGGTTTAAAGGGTCAGTAATGTCTACAAATATAGGACCTCCATTATTATTGGTACATCCAACAAGATACGCTACACCTTCCTCTTCATTAATGACTATGTTGTGACAGCTATCTACACCATTAAAGGTTGTATCTGCAGTAAATGTTACTGGTGTAGAAGTAAGGTTTCTTAGCCTAGTAAGATCAAAGACCTGCATCCCATGCGTGCCTGCATTATCTGCAACAATAAAAGCGTAGTTATTATAAGTTTTAACATCTCTCCATATACTTGAAGTTGTGTTTGTTTCAAGTCTACCTAAAAATATAGGGTTTGTTGCATCAGTAACATCTATAAATGCTGTGCTGTTAGTTAAAGCGGCTATTGCATATTCTTTTTGGGTTGATGGGTCTGTCCATCCCCAAATATCATTACCTCTTGCTGCAGTAGATCCGCTTAAAGTTAGAACATCTATTTCTCCCATTAAATCAAAGCCATTACAGGGATAATTTCCTGCTAATCCATCAATACAGGGTGATTGAGAGCTTTGTGTACTGTTGTTAGGCTGTGTTGAGGTAATCTCTTCATTTTCTGAACAACTAAGGCTTAATAAAAGAATAACTATTAAACTTATTGTTTTGTAAAAGTGTTTTATTTTAAGCTTAAAGTTGTTCATTTTTTGTTATTTATTGATTATCAATTTTTTAGATATTCTATCGTTTATTCTGACAATATAAATCCCATTATTATAATTGTCTGTTGGTAAAACGAAGTTTCTGGCATTGATATTGTTTTTATCAAATACCTTTTTACCAAGTACATTAAATATTTGAACAGTCATTATTTTTTTTGTGCTGTTACTTGTTAATTTACTTTTACCCTTCGTTGGGTTAGGAGACATTGAAAAATTATTAGTAATTTCAAATTCTTTAGTATTTAATGAATTCTCACTTTCTCTAACCACAAATAAGCCGCTTTCTATATCACTAATAATGATATTACCGCTTGCGAAATAAGGGTAGATACTCCACGCGCCATTAAAAGCTGTGCTGTTACTAGATGGGTAAGTATCAAAATAACCAATTTCTGTCATGGAGTTAGAAGTTGTGTTTACTGTTGAAATATCTACTACACGCATGCCAGCACGATAATTTGCTAAGTAAAACTTGTTACCTTTAATGTAACCATTATGGTCTATTGCATCTGAAGGGCCATAATATGTTGATAATAATGATGGGTTATCTAAATCATTAACATCAAACACTAAAGTTCGTGTATTGTTTCCAAAATTCATTTCGTCTGTTTCGTCTCCAAAAATGAAATATTTATGATCTTCTGTAAACCAACCTTGATGGGCATAGCCTGGACTTGGATATGTAATTTCTGAAATAAACTGCGGATTGCTTTTGTCTGTAACATCTAAAAACACAACTTTATCATTAGATCCTCCATTACTAGCTGCTAAAATTTGTCTACCTATATAACTAGAAACTCCAGTAACATTACTAGCGTTTGTGTCTGGTCCATTATAAGTTATAACTTGTGCGTCATGTGTATATCCGCTTGCAGCATAACTACCACTAATAGTTGGCGTGCTAGGGTTAGAAATGTCTACAAATATAGGTCCGCCACTAACTGCGTTACAGCCTACCAGATAAGCGGTTGCGTCATCTTCATTGATAACTATATTATGACAGCTGCCAATGTTAATTCCGTTATCGCCACTAAATACTACAACTCCACCATCATTTATCGCACTTGTAAATGTTAAATCAGGATTTGGACCATTTCTTAAATTGGTTAAATCAAAAACTTGCATGCCATGATTACCTACACCATCAGCAACAATATAAGCATGATTATTATATACTTTTACATCTCGCCAATAGGATGTGTTTCCGTTAGCGGTTTCAACTCTGCCTAAAAAAATTGGATTTATTGGGTCTGAAACATCAACAAAAGCAGTGCTATTTGTTGTGCTAATAATAGCATATTCTTTTCCGTCTAACGGATCTGTCCATCCCCAAATATCACTACCTTCTTCTGTACCTAATGTGGTTGCTAAGACAGAAATTGGTACTCTAGATAGCAAGTCGTAACCGTTGCAAGGGTAAGATGTTGTTACGCCATTTATTGTATGGGAAGCAAATCCATTTTCACATGGAGATTGTGCATGAGCGAAACAGATAAAAAGACTAAAAGCTATAAATGGTAATTTTTTTAAATAATTCATTTAGGTTAAGTTCTGATATTGAGATTTTAGCAAATTTAACAGAAATACTAATAATTAAGTAAAATTTGTAGTTAATTTAGATTTATGCTAACTATTAATTATAACAATTAATCTTACTTTTTACCTACCTTTTAAAATAGCCTTAGTATTTTTGCACTATGATAGAAGATAAAAATCAACAACGTACAGATTTAGGTCAAATAGGAGAATTTGGCTTGATAGACCATTTAGCTAAAAATTTTGAAATCAAACAATCATCAACTATTAAAGGAATTGGCGATGACGCTGCTGTTTTAGATTTTAAAGGAGATAAAGTTGTAGTATCAACAGATTTTTTAGTTGAAGGTGTGCATTTTGATCTGTCCTACATGCCTTTAAAGCACCTAGGTTACAAAGCAGTTATGGTTAATTTATCTGATATTTATGCAATGAATGCACAAGCTTCTCAAGTTACTGTGTCTATTGCAGTTTCTAATAGGTTTCCGTTAGAGGCTATAGAAGAGCTTTACGCAGGTATACAAACAGCTTGCAATATTTATGGCGTAGATTTAGTAGGAGGAGACACTACAAGTTCTACATCTGGACTAGTAATTTCTGTTACAGCTATAGGTCATGTAGATAAAGATAATGAGGTATATCGTAGTGGAGCTAAACCAAACGATTTGCTTGTGGTTACTGGAGATTTAGGTGCTGCTTATTTAGGACTTCAAGTTTTAGAACGCGAAAAAGAAGTGTTTAAAGTAAACCCTCAAAATCAACCAGATTTAGATCAGTATACTTATTTGGTAGAAAGACAACTTAAACCAGAAGCAAGAAAGGATATTGTTAAGTTATTAAAGGATTTAGATGTAAAACCTACATCTATGATTGATATTAGTGATGGTTTATCTTCAGAAATACTTCATATATGTAAAAATAGTGACGTAGGTTGCGATCTATACGAAACCAAAATACCTTTAGATCCTCAAGTTATTGCTACTTGTGAAGAATTTAATATCGATAGTACAACAATAGCTTTAAACGGAGGTGAGGATTATGAGCTTTTAATGACGATAGGCCAAGAAGATTTCCCGAAAATAAAAGCAAATCCAAATTTAACTGTCATTGGTTATATTACTGAAAAAAATGCAGGAGCACACTTAGTTACAAGAGCAGATCAAAAGATTGAGTTGCAAGCTCAAGGATGGAAAAGTTTTAAATCTACAGAAGATTAAGACGTCATTTTAAATTGAGGGTAATCAATCCTTTGTCTAGACAACCTAATTAGTTTGTTGTTATGTATTCGTTCTAAAACGGAATTAATTTCTTTAAATTTAGGAGTTAATTCTGTTAAGTCACCGTTGCTATTGGTGGTCATTTCTTTTTTGCAATTGCAACATTTGTACTCTTTAACATGATAGGTGATGTTTTTACTCACCTGAAAGTTGTGTCCAAAAATAGCACAGTATAGACTACTGCGATTAGTTGTTTGGTTGTCTACTTTTCTCATCGGTGTATGTTTGTTTTAGATAGCTTTGGGGCTAAAAGATTAAAAATGTAGTAGTTAACATTTCGAATGTAAATAATAAAATCTAAAACACCGACAAAAAGTTATATTTTTTCGATGAAATGCACTATTTCTTGTAAGAAATCACCTCCATTTTCAATATAAGACATATGTCCGCCTTCTAAAATGCTAATATTTAGAAGATTAATAGGTTTTAAAGATTCAAGGTCTTCTAAGCTTAAAATTGGGTCGTTTTTACCGGCAATAATTAGTTTTTTACAGTTAAGCTGTTTTAAAACTTCGGTTCTATCTTTTCTTAGCTTCATACCTTCTTGAGTGGCAATATAACCTTGTAAAGGTGTTTTTAAAGCTTCTGTTTTTAAGGCTTCAATGTCTTCACTAAATAATTCTCTATTTTTTTCATAAAATAAATTACTAATAGACATACTAACCAAGCTTTCGTAGTTTTTCTTTGCTGCTTTTATAGCTCGTGTTCTAGTATCATAACGTAACTGGCTATCAGCAAATGGTGTCGAGTTCATTAAGCATAACCCATTAATGTATTCGGGATGTTTTTCGGCGAAAGCCAAAGCAACGTAACCGCCTAAAGAGTGACCTATTACTGTAAAGTTTTTAATATTTAATTGGGTTATTAATGCATGTATCATGTCTGCATTATCTTCCATAGTATGAATATAACCTAAGCAATCGGTTTGACCATGACCTAATAAATCTACAGTTATTATTCTGTTAGTATATTTTAATGTGTCAACTAAAGCATTCCACATGGTGCTGTTTTCTAAAAAACCATGGATTAATACTATTGTATCGCCTTGACCAATATCGTTATAAGAAACCGTAATGTTTTTGTAGGTTGTTGTCATAGTTTGCAAATATAAGTTAAGAGCGTAAAAAGTAGCTCAAGGATTTATTATATTTGAAGACTTTCAACTTAAAATTTTTAAAATGAAATTAAATAAAATCACTTTCATTTTTGCCTTTTTTACATGTTTGTTTTTACAAGCTCAAATCGAAGAAAAGCAATTAGATAAATTAGTAGAAAAAACTTTAAAAACCTTTGATGTTCCTGGCATTTCTGCTGGTATTTTAAAAGATGGAAAAGTGGTCTACGCAAAAGGACATGGTGTTAGAGCATTGTCTAACCAAAAAGAAATGAATGAAAACACTTTAGTCGGTATTGCGTCAAACAGTAAAGGGTTTACCTGTTTTGCATTAGCAATGATGGTAGACCAAGGTAAATTAAGTTGGGACGATAAAGTTACAAAACACATTCCTGAATTTAGACTATACGATGCTTGGGTAACCCAAAATTTTACGGTTAGAGATTTAGTTACGCACAGAAGTGGACTTGGTTTAGGTGCAGGAGATTTAATGTTTTTTCCAGAAAACGACCATTTTGATGTGCAAAAAGTAATTGATAATTTAAAGTATATCGAGCCAAGTACCTCGTTTAGAAGTACGTTTGAATACAATAACAATATGTTTATCGTTGCTGGTGAAGTTTTAAAACGTGTAAGCGGATTATCTTGGGAAGATTTTATAGAAACTAAAATCTTAAAACCTGTTGGGATGACTAACAGTAAAGCTGCTTACAGTCGTGTGACCGATAAGTCTAATATAATCGAAGCACATACGATGGCTGATGGTAAATTAGAAGAAATTCCGCATGATTGGGATGATACTGCTAATGCTGCTGGTGGAATTGTAAGTAACGTTACCGATATGCTAACTTGGGCAAAATTTTTAATGAATGATGCCGTAACCGAAAACGGAGAACGTTTATTAAGTGAAGATCAATTACACGAGCTTTGGCAACTACAAACACCATTAAAAGCTAGAGCCAATGACAGTTACAATTCTAATTTTAGAGGGTATGGTTTAGGTTGGTTTGTAACCGATGTAAAAGGCGGATATAAACAAGTGTATCACACTGGCGGGTTATTAGGAACAGTGACCCAATTTACTATCATACCAGAACTAAATTTAGGAATAGTTGTCTTAACTAATCAAATGAATGGTTCTGCATTTACCACTATAACCAACACCATTAAAGATACGTATTTAGGTTACGAAGATAGAGACTGGTTAGACAAATTAGGACAAAGCAACAAAGATTGGTATAAGTACAACGATAGTATCAAAACCGAAGTGTTTAATAAAGTTGAAATGATGAAATCAAGCCCAATTGTACCTAAATCAGAACAAATTACAGGTACGTTTACCGATGCTTGGTTTGGTGATACGGTGATTAAAGAAGAAGGTGAAGATTTGTTAATTTCATCGGAAAACTCTAAAACTATTAAAGGTCAATTATTACCATATAACGCGACTACTTTTGTTGTAAAATGGGATAATCGTAGTTATGATGCCGATTGTTTTATGCAATTTACTTTTGATGAAAAGGGTAAAGCACAAAGCGCTACCCTAAAACCAATTGCACCAATTACAGATTTTAGTTACGATTTTGAAGATTTGTTTTTAAAGAGAACGGAGTAGTTAATTCTTCAAATTTTTAATCACAGAAAACGCTTTATCTACCACGTGATCTTCAACCAATACAGTAAACTCATTGGTAGTAGAAACCACTTCGTAAATCGGGATGTTTTCCCAAGCTAAGCGCTTAAAAATTTGATAATACAAACCAGATACTTTAGAGTTGTCTTTAGGTAGTCTTACGCTTATTGCAGACAAGCCTTCTTGCAATCCTATTTGAATTTCGCCTTTAAAACGTTTTAAAACTTGCTTGTTTTCAGAGCTAGAAATAATAATGTTACTCTCGTAAATTCCTCTGGTAAACGCATAAAAAATGTCTTTGTTCGTTTCGACTTGTTCTAAAATTTTGGTGTGACATTGTATTAAGGTTTCCGAGTTTTGAAACGTAAAATCACTAAGGTTAGAACGTACCGTAATATCACCAAGTTTTTGAAGCGTCGTTTTTAGTTTTAAAGAATGACGTAAATTATTTGGTGTATTGTAACGTCTTAATGCCATCATAATAGCGCCAGACTTTACGGGTTTTCTTAGCATATTGCTAATAGGTTCGCGTAGCTCTTCTGCTAAAGCAGAATAATTTATAATACTGCGTGTTAAAGCTTCTTCTAAAAATGGTTGTGCAATTAAGATATCTTCAACGCAAGATGAAATGGTTTTCATGATGTTAATTATTTAACAATTTGTGTAAAAGTAGTATAATTTTTTCATTTTTAAGGATATTGCTAAGGTTAATAGTAGTTTAGCATTCTAAATAATAAAAAAATGTTAGTATTAAAATTTGGTGGTACATCTGTAGGTAGTGTAGAAAGCATGATTAATGTTAAAAACATTATTAATGATGGTAAGAAAAAAGTGGTTGTATTATCTGCAATGTCTGGTACTACAAATGCGTTGGTTAATATTTCTGAGCAATTAAGGCAAAATAATGCCGAAGAAGCAATAGTGTTACTTGATCAATTACATAAAACATATAAAAATACTATAGATCAGTTAATAACTAATCCAACATTTAATGCAGAAGTTAATGCATATGTGTCCAATATTTTTGAAGTTTTAACGCAAAATACCAATAATGAATATAATCGCTTAACATACAATACATTTGTAGCGCAAGGCGAAAGATTATCAACCTATATCTTTACTAGATATTTACATCAAGAAGGTATCGATGCTTGTTTGATTTCGGCATTAGATTTTATGCGAATTGATAAAACTAACGAGCCTGATAATTTTTATATTCAACAAAATTTAAACCGCATCCTTTTTGAGAATTCCGAATCTCAAATCTACATCACACAAGGTTTTATTTGTCGTGATGCAGATGGGAATATTGCAAATTTACAACGTGGCGGAAGCGATTACACCGCAACTATAATTGGTGCAATATTAAAAGCCGAAGAAGTACAAATTTGGACTGATATTGATGGATTTCATAACAACGATCCGCGTTTTGTAGAAAACACAACAGCAATCTCTAATTTGTCTTTTGACGAATCTGCTGAGTTGGCATATTTTGGAGCCAAAATCTTACATCCGCAAACGGTAATGCCAGTTAGTGCTTTTGATATACCTGTGCGATTAAAAAACACTATGTCGCCAAATGCACACGGTACGTTAATTACTAACCAAGTACATGGCGAAGGTATTAAAGCAATAGCTGCAAAAGATGGCATTACGGCAATCAAAATTAAATCTGCTAGAATGTTATTAGCGCACGGATTCTTAAAGAAAGTTTTTGAAATTTTTGAGCGTTACGAAACTTCTATAGACATGATTACCACATCTGAAATTGCAGTATCATTAACCATAGACAACACTACTTATTTACAAGATATTGTTAGCGAGCTTAATGCTTTTGCGCATGTTGAGGTAGACGATTTTATGAGTATTGTATGTTTGGTAGGAAACGCAATTGTTTATCATCCAGATACACCTAATCTGTTTCAAATTTTACAAGATGTTAATGTAAGAATGATTTCTTACGGCGGAAGCAACAATAATATCTCACTATTAATTAATACTAGCGATAAAGTAGAAACTCTTAAAAAACTACAACGCTATGTCTTTGAAAATAACCAAGTTTTAGTTTAAGTTGATTTGAAAAAAAGCGAACCATTTGGTTCGCTTTTTTATGGGTTTTGTTTAAGGTGTTTGGATTTTATTACGTGGTTTGAGTGCTAAACTTAGTAAATAAAATTCGCAAAGATTTTTGTAAATATCCTAGTGCTAAGAGCGATTAATTTTGTGTTACTACAGCAGTTTTTAATTGCATCCACCACATCCACCGCAACTACTACAACCACTATCACAAGAAGAGCAACCTGATGCGTCAAATTCATGATCAAATGAATCTAAAGTGTCATCAAAACTATCAAAATATGAATCAAACATATAATCATCTTCAAAAAAGTCAACATATAACCACCAATCACTATCAGAGTCATAAGTATCACTATATAAAACTTTCTGTTGATTTAGTAATTCTTTGTCGATTGTTTTTAAAAGTTGAAAATCTAAGTTCTTTAAAAGGAAAATATTTCCTCCAATTCTCAATAATAATTCTAATCCTTCCTTTTTATCATTATGAAGCAAATGGTCTATGCTTTTATCAATCTCATTTAAATAGCTTGATATTTCTCTCCTTAGTTTGTTCCCGCTGTCAGTTAGTTTATTTAATCTGAATAAATTTAACAAAAATGATTGCTTAAAATATGGGTTGATTTCTCGATTACTTTTTGTTGTTTTTTTAAAATTCCAGCTACCGTTTGAGGTGTCGTAAGCCATTTTTATAAAATTCTTAAAAAGTATTTGAATTGAAGGACTTTTTATAAATGGACTCAAATAAATTAATTCGTGATTTTTTGGCTGGTATTTATTAAAGTTTTTACCTGGAATAACATAAGTGTAAGTTCTAATGTAATTGTCTCTAGGATGAGATTTTTTATTTATTTCTTTAATTTCAATTACTTTTTTTAGAAGTAAATCCATAAAAGTAAACTTCATTAAATCTTTCAATTGTACAGAAGTACAATCTTTAATTAGCATTGTTTCTGCTGGAGTTATTTGAGATAGTATTTTCATTACTTTTTAAATCGTAGTTTAGGTATTACCCAATTTCTCTTTCTATTAACTCTTGTAAAGTGAATTTCGTTAAATCTAGTATCAATATCAATCCAAATGTCACTTGGTGGTTTTTCATTAAATATTGACTCGTAAAATTCAAGTGTTTTTGAATACTGTTCTTTAAACAAAGGTTTTTCCTCTGAGCCTTTTGTTGGTCCGTGATGAATATCTTTATTTATTGTGTTTTTACAAAGTTCTATCCAATATGATTCTGTGTAAAGTAAATGAAGATGCCAAACTTGGTCAATTTGGTCTGAAGGTGTTTGAGGGAAATCTGAAATAGTAATCAGAAAAATAAATTTTTTGTATTCCAATACTGTTCTCAGCGAATATTCTATTGACCAATTATTTTCTCTTGCTAATCTATCTGTAAAACTGAAAGAAGAATCTATGTCGTCAATTTCAAAATTTTGAATTTTCTTCCATATTTCATTTTGTTGTTCAGTCATTTTTGGGTAATTGTAGCCAACTTTAAGATAAAGCAAGTTTTAAATTCGCATTATCGATTATTAAACGAATATAGAATAAAAATTCAAGCCATCAAAAAAGCGAACCAAACGGTTCGCTTTTTTAAAATCTTTACTAAAGACTATTATTTATTCATAATCTCCTCAATTTCATCTGCTTCAATTGGGATATTTCTCATTAAGTTAAAAGGTTCTCCGGTTTCTTGGATAACGACATCGTCTTCTAGTCTAATACCAAAACCTTCATCTGGTATATAAATACCTGGCTCTACAGTAAAAACATTATTAGCTTGCATAGGCTCGGTTAAAATACCGTAATCATGTGTATCTAATCCCATGTGGTGAGACGTACCGTGCATAAAGTATTTTTTGTAAGCTGGCCAATCTGGGTTTTCGTTTTGTACATCTGCTTTGTCTAATAAGCCTAAACCTATTAACTCGCTAGTCATTAATTTACCAACTTCTACATGGTAATCTGCCCAAATGGTTCCTGGTGTAAGTAGTTTTGTAGCTTCATTTTTTACACGGTTTACAGCGTTGTATACTTCTTTTTGACGTGCTGTAAATTTACCAGACACAGGTATAGTACGAGACATGTCACTACTGTAATTAGCATATTCTGCACCAACATCTAAAAGGATTAAATCACCATCTTTACACTCTTGATTATTTTCTATGTAGTGTAATACGTTTGCATTGTTTCCAGATGCAACAATTGGTGTATAAGCAAAACCACGAGAGCGATTGTTTAAAAATTCATGCATAAACTCGGCTTCAATGTTAAATTCCATAACACCTGGTTTTACAAACTCTAAAATACGTCTAAAACCTTTTTCGGTAATGTTACAAGCGTTTTGTATTAAGTCAATTTCAATTTGATCTTTTACAGAGCGTAAACGTTGTAAAATCGGGTTGCTTTTTGCTACACGATGTGCAGGAAAACGGTCTTTAAGTTTTTTTGTAAAACGGTCTTCGCGTGTTTCGGTTTCAACATTAGCACGGTAATGCTCGTTAGTATTAATGTAAACAGTATCGCATTGCGTCATGATTTCGAATAAAATTTTATCTAAATCTTGTAACCAGTATACGGTTTTGATACCGCTAGTTTCAAACGCTTTTTCTTTGGTTAATTTTTCGCCTTCCCAAACAGCAATATGTTCGTTAGTTTCTTTTAAAAATAAGATTTCGCGATGTTTTGGGTTTGGGCAATCAGGAAAAATAACAAGTACACTTTCTTCTTGATCTACGCCGCTTAAATAAAAAAGATCTCGATTTTGCTGAAATGGTAACGTGCTATCTGCACCAATCGGATAAATATCGTTAGAATTAAAAACTGCTAAACTGCTAGGAAGCATTTTTGCAGCAAAATTTTTACGGTTTTTTATAAAAAGTTCTTTCTCTATTTTATGGTATTTCATTATGATATTGTTTTACTTTCCGCGAAAGCGAAAAGTTATTATCTATTTATTTACTTCAAAAATAAGAAGATTAATTATCTTTAAAGAAAATTATACTAACTATGAAACTTAAACTTCTGTTAATCTTAACAGCACTTTTTACTTTTAGTGTTGAAGCACAACAAAACTTAACGACTTCAAGAGAAGTACAACAAGCTTTAATTAATAAAAAAAAACTTGTAAACGCTTCTTTAGTTAAAAATGTACCTTTTGAAAATATTGGACCTACAGTTATGAGTGGTCGCGTGGTAGATTTGGCTGTAAATCCAGAAAATCCAACCGAATTTTATGTTGGTTACGCATCTGGTGGCGTTTGGCACACTACAAATAATGGTACGTCTTTTACGCCTATTTTAGACAATGCGCAAACCCAAAATGTTGGTGATATTGCTGTAGATTGGAACACTAGAACTATTTGGGTAGGAACAGGAGAAAACAATGCCTCACGATCGTCTTACGCTGGTATAGGAATACTTAAATCTACTGATAACGGAAAATCTTGGCAACATGTTGGTTTACCAAACTCGCAACACGTTGGACGTATATTAATTAATCCTAATAATCCAGAAGAAGTGGTTGTTGGTGTAACGGGTAGTTTGTATTCTAAAAGCGTAGATAGAGGTGTTTACAAAACTAAAGATGGAGGTAAAACATGGATCAAAACATTATATATAGATGATGTTAGCGGAATTATTGACATGCAACATGCTCCAAACGATTATAATATCATGTTTGCTACGTCTTGGACTAAAGATAGAAAAGCTTGGAATTTTGATGGAAGCGGAAATAACTCAGCAATCTATAAAAGTACCGATGCAGGTGAAACTTGGCAAAAAGTATCTACAGAAAAAAGTGGTTTTCCTACTGGGAATGGTGTTGGTCGAATAGGATTAGCAGTTTACGACAGTAATATTGTTTATGCTATACATGATAGTCAATTTAGAAGACCTTCTGAAGGTGAAAAAGATGAAAATAATGGCTTGCAGAAAGACGATTTTAAATCGATGACTAAAGATGCGTTTTTAAAATTAGAAGATAAAAAACTGAATAATTTTTTAAAGACTAACGGATTTCAAGAAAAATACAGAGCAGAAAACGTAAAACAAATGGTGCGCAGCGGTAATGTAAAACCTGCAGATATTGCAGCATATCTAGAAGATGCAAACTCTATGTTGTTTGATACGCCAGTTATTGGCGCAGAAGTATATAAAAGTAATGATGGCGGAATAACTTGGAGCAAAACTCACGATGATTATATAGACGATTTATATTATAGTTACGGATACTATTTTGGACATATTTATGTATCGCCTGCTAATAAAGAACATCTATATATTTATGGTGTGCCTATTTTAAAATCTAAGGATGGTGGTAAAACATTTACTTCGATTTCTGCAGAAAATGTACATGCAGATCATCATGCGCTTTGGATTAATTCAAAAAATCCAAATCATTTAATTAATGGTAACGATGGTGGAGTAAATATTACATATGATGATGGTGAAACTTGGATAAAAAATAACTCACCATCCGTTGGGCAATTTTATGCTATTAATGTAGATAATCAAACACCATATAATGTATACGGAGGTTTGCAGGATAATGGTGTATGGAAAGGTGCAAACAACGCACCAGAAGACAGAAGTTGGCAACAATATGGACAATATCCTTGGGAAATGATTATGGGAGGAGATGGTATGCAAATTGAAATTGATAACCGTAATCCAAATATTGTTTATACAGGTTATCAGTTTGGGAATTATTACCGTCTAAATCTAGATACCGAAGAGCAAACTTACATACAACCAAAGCATCAATTAGGCGAAAGTCCTTACCGTTTTAACTGGCAAACTCCAATACAACTATCAAGTCATAATCAGGATATTTTGTATCTAGGAGGTAATAAATTAATGCGTTCTTTAGATCAAGGAAATACTTGGGAAGCTATTAGCGACGATTTAACTAAAGGCGGTAAAAAAGGAAACGTAGCCTATGGTACATTAACCAGTATTAGTGAATCACCATTTCAATTTGGGTTAATTTATGCAGGTAGTGATGATGGTTTACTTCATATAACTAAAAATGGAGGAGCATCTTGGCAAAATATTTCTACATCTTTTCCTAAAGATCTATGGGTAAGTCGTGTTATAGCATCTTCGCATAAAAAAGAACGTGTTTACGCTACATTAAACGGTTACCGTTGGGATGATTTCTCAGTCTATATTTATAGATCTGATGATTATGGTCAAACGTGGAAAAATATTTCTTCAAACGTACCAATGTCTCCAGTAAACGTGATTAAAGAAGATCCAGTAAATCAAAATATATTGTATTTAGGAACCGATAACGGTGCATATGTATCTTTTAATAAAGGTGAAACTTGGCAAGCGTTTTCTAAAGGTTTACCAGCAGTTGCTGTACATGATTTAGTGATTCATGAAGACACTAATGATTTGTTGTTGGCAACACACGGAAGAAGTATTTATAAAACCAATGTGGCTAATCTTCAAAAATATGATGATGTTGAAAGTGCATCTCAAAACATTTCAATTTTTGATATAAATAATATTAGATATTCTGGACGTTGGGGAAGTAGTTGGAATAAATGGGCTAAACCGTTTGAACCAAAAGTAGTTGTCGAGTTTTATAGTAATATTTCAGGTCAAGCAGATTTTGATATAGTAACAGAAAAAGGAGCAGTTCTATATAGTGATAGTATTAAATTAAATAAAGGATTTAATTATGTAGATTATGGTTTAGAGATTACAGAAAAAGCAAAGAAAAAGCTTTTAAAGGAGAACACTTCCCTTGTTATTAATAAAGCTAAAAATGGAAAATTTTATTTGCCTAAAGGTAAGTATTTTGTAAAAATCAATAATACATCTAAAACGTTTGAAGTAAAGTAAAACTCAGATTAATTAAACTCATTCTAAATAGCGTAAATAAAGCTTTTAATTTGTTATAAATTGCTCTGAGGCTTATCTTTGTAAAAAGAAAAAATAACCATATACACAATGAGCGGAATTTTAAATTCTTCAATAGGAAGAAAGGTTGCTATGGCACTTTCGGCATTCTTTCTTATGATTTTTATTCTTCAACACTTCGCAATCAATATCTTATCTGTTTTTAGTCCAGATACGTTTAATGAAGTATCACACTTCATGGGTACGTTTTGGTTAATACAGTTTGTATTGCAGCCTGTTTTAATTTTTGGGGTAGTTTTTCACTTCATCATGGGATTTGTTTTAGAAATTAAAAATAAGAAAGCACGTCAAATTAGCTATGCTAAAAACAATGGTAGTGCAAATTCTACTTGGATGAGTAGAAATATGATCTGGAGCGGAGGCTTCATTTTAGTATTCTTAATTATTCACTTTATCGATTTTTGGTTTCCAGAAATCAATACTAAGTATATTGTTGGTGATATGTCTGGAACATTACCTAATGGTGAGTTTAGATATTACGAAGAGTTAGTGCATAAATTTGAACCAATCTGGAGAGTTGCATTATACTGTCTAGGTTTTGTATTCTTAGCACTGCATTTACTTCACGGTTTTAACTCGGCATTCCAGTCGGTTGGAGCTAACAATAAATATACAAAAGGATTAAAAGGTTTTGGTAAAGCCTATGCTATATTAATTCCGCTAGGATTTATTTTTATCGCATTGTTTCACCATTTTAATCACTAAAAAATAGTTGACTATGAGTTTAGATTCAAAAGTACCTAAGGGTCCAATTGCAGACAAATGGACTAATCATAAAAATAATATTAATTTAGTTAACCCAGCTAACAAGCGTCTTATTGATGTTATTGTTGTTGGTACTGGATTAGCTGGTGGATCTGCTGCTGCTACTTTAGCAGAGTTAGGTTATAACGTAAAAGCATTTTGCTTTCAAGATTCACCAAGACGTGCGCACTCCATTGCAGCACAAGGTGGTATTAACGCTGCCAAAAATTATCAAGGAGATGGAGACTCTAACTACCGTTTATTTTACGATACTGTAAAAGGAGGAGATTACCGTTCTAGAGAAGCAAACGTATATCGTTTAGCAGAAGTTTCTGCAAATATCATTGACCAATGTGTAGCTCAAGGAGTACCTTTTGCTCGTGAATATGGAGGATTATTAGACAACCGTTCTTTTGGTGGTGTATTAGTATCTCGTACATTTTACGCTGCAGGACAAACAGGTCAGCAATTATTATTAGGAGCTTACTCTGCAATGAACCGTCAAATAGGACGTGGTAAGATAAAGATGTATAACCGTCACGAAATGCTTGATGTTGTAGTTGTAGATGGTAAAGCAAGAGGTATCATAACACGTAACCTAGTTACAGGTGAAATAGAACGTCATTCGGCTCACGCAGTAGTTTTAGGATCAGGAGGATACGGAAACGTGTTTTTCTTATCAACAAATGCAATGGGAAGTAATGTAACAGCAGCTTGGAAAGCACATAAACGTGGTGCATACTTTGCAAACCCATGCTATACTCAAATACATCCAACTTGTATTCCTGTTTCAGGTGATCATCAGTCTAAACTAACGTTAATGTCAGAATCATTACGTAATGATGGACGTATCTGGGTGCCAAAAAATATAGAAGATGTAAAAGCAATTAGAGAAGGACGATTAAAACCAACAGAAATTGCTGAAGAAAATAGAGATTATTACCTAGAACGTCGTTACCCAGCATTTGGTAACCTTGTACCTCGTGATGTTGCCTCTCGTGCAGCTAAAGAACGTTGTGATGCAGGTTATGGTGTAAACGCAACAGGAGAAGCAGTGTACTTAGATTTTGCTTCTGCAATAACACGTTACGGTAAAGAGCAAGCACACGTTAAAGGATTAGACGAAAACGATGCTGCTTTAGTAAAAAAATTAGGGCAAGAAGTTATCAAAACTAAATATGGTAACTTATTCCAGATGTACGAAAAAATTGTAGATCAAAATCCATACGAAACACCAATGATGATTTATCCTGCAGTACACTATACAATGGGTGGACTTTGGGTAGACTATAATTTACAAACAACAGTACCAGGATTATATGCAATTGGTGAAGCTAATTTCTCTGATCACGGAGCTAACCGTTTAGGTGCGTCTGCATTAATGCAAGGATTAGCAGATGGTTACTTTGTATTGCCTTATACAATTGGTGATTATTTAGCAGACGATATTAGAACAGGACCTATATCTACAGAATCTAAAGAATTTGAAGAAGCAGAAAAAAACGTACGAGAGCGTATAGAGTTTTTTGTAAATAATGAAGGAAAGCACTCTGTAGATTATTTCCACAAGAAATTAGGAAAAATCATGTGGAATAAAGTAGGAATGGCACGTAACGTAAAAGGATTAACTGAAGCTATTTCAGAAATTAAAGCCTTACGTGAAGAATTTTGGAAAGAAGTTAAAGTACCAGGTACAGCTAATGAATTTAATGAAGAGTTAGCTAAAGCTGGTCGTGTAGCAGATTTCTTAGAATTAGGAGAGTTATTTGCTAAAGATGCATTACATCGTGAAGAATCTTGTGGTGGACACTTTAGAGAAGATTTTGTTGAAGAAAGTGGAGAACAAAAAGGTGAAGCAAAACGTGATGACGAAAACTTTGCTTATGTTGCTGCTTGGGAATACAAAGGGCAACCAAGTGAAGCTCAACTACATAAAGAAGAATTAGAATTTAACGATATTGAGTTAAAACAAAGAAGTTATAAATAGATTAAGTATTGAGGTAAGAGATGTTAGACACAGATTTAAACGCTCAATACTCAATACTCAATACTAAAATCTGAATAGATGAATTTAACATTAAAAATATGGCGTCAAAAAAACGCCAACGATAAAGGAAAAATGGTTGATTATCAGGTCAGCGATATTTCTCCAGATATGTCTTTTTTAGAAATGTTAGACGTATTAAACGAACAGTTGATTAACAAAGGTGAAGAGCCTGTAGCGTTTGATCATGACTGTCGTGAAGGTATTTGCGGTATGTGTTCTTTATATATTAATGGAGAGGCACATGGACCAGATAGAGGCGTAACAACATGTCAATTACATATGCGTATGTTTAAAGATGGTGACACAATCTTTATAGAGCCATTTAGAGCAAAAGCGTTCCCTGTAATTAAAGATTTAGTTGTAGATAGAAGTGCTTTTGATCGTATACAGCACGCAGGTGGATTTATCTCTGTAAATACATCTGGTAATACTATAGATGCTAATGCAATACCAGTAAATAAACATGATGCAGACGATGCATTTTCTGCAGCAACATGTATTGGTTGCGGTGCATGTGTAGCTAGCTGTAAAAACTCTAGCGCAATGCTTTTTGTTGGTGCTAAAGTATCTCAATTTGCTTTATTGCCACAAGGACAAGTAGAAGCTACAGACCGTGTTATGAACATGGTGAAGCAAATGGACGAAGAAGGGTTTGGTAACTGTACAAATACAGGAGCATGTGAGGTAGAGTGTCCTAAAGGAATTTCTTTAGAAAATATAGCTCGTATGAATAGCGAATACTTAAAAGCAAGTCTTAAAGGTTAATTTATAACCTAAAACAAGATATATTTTGTAAAATCTCAAGAGGCTAGCTTCTTGAGATTTTTTTGTTTCTTTACTTTTTAATTTTGAATATGCAACAACCTTCTGCTTTTTACCAAAAAAATATTACAAACTATTCTAATCAGGTATCAAAACTAAGTAAGCAATTATTTGTTATAAGTCTATTACGCTTCTCAATTTTTATTCTTACTACAATTGGATTGTATAGTTTTTTTGGAGAATGGATAATATTTTCAATTATATCTATACTTGGATTAAGCTTGTTTTTATTGTTATTATCTAAATATACCAATATAAAAAAACAACTGTTATTATATAAACAGTTAGTTTCAATTAATGAGGAAGAAATTAGGATAAAATCAGGAGATTTTTTCTACAAAGACAAAGGAGAACAATATCAAAATGTTAATCATAATTATGCTTTAGATATTGATTTGTTTGGTAGAGGATCATTTTTTCAGTTTTTAGATAGAACAGCAACAAAAGAAGGACAGGAAAAATTAGCAAATGCATTAAAAGCTAATCAAATAACAAATATAAAAGATAGACAACAAGCCATAAAAGAGTTAGCCGAAAAACCTAGTTGGCGTCAAGAGTATCAAGCAACAGCAAGTTTAATACATGTAGAGACCGATGTTAATCAAGTTGTTTATTTTTTAAATAATTATAAAAGTTTTTTGCCAAAATGGATGAAGCATATTCCACTGGTTTTCGGAATTTCATCTTTAGTGTTATTAGCACTAGTCATTTTTAAAATTTTACAACCACAATATTTTGGATACTGGGTTTTTGTAGGCTTTTTTATTACTGGTAAATATTTAAAAAAGATAAGCAGTTTAGCTTCAAGCACAGATAAAATAAGAGATACGTTTAGACAATACGCGTTGCTACTTAAGTTAATTGAAAACGAAAAATTTAACGCATCTTTACTCAAAAAGAAACAACAAAAGATAAAACAAGAGTCTAAAAAAGCTTCTGAGATCTTAACAGAATTATCTAAAGCAATGGACGCATTAGATAATCGTAATAACTTCATTTCTGCCATTTTTGGTAATGGTTATTTTTTGACAGATATTAAACACAGTTTTTCTATAGAAAATTGGATAGAAAATTATCATGATACCGTAGAACAGTGGTTTGAAGTGGTTTGCTTTTTTGATGCTTATAACAGTTTTGGTAATTATACTTTTAATAATCCAGATTATATTTTCCCTGAAATATTAGATACCAAGCAAACGACTAAAGTTGATCAATTAGGTCATCCTTTATTAAAGTCAGAAAAGCGTGTTGATAATGATTTTGAAATTAAAAATCAACAATTTTTTATAATTACAGGAGCAAATATGGCAGGTAAAAGTACTTTTTTACGCACTGTTTCTCTGCACATAGTAATGGCTAATATTGGTTTGCCTGTTTGTGCAAAATCTAGTGAATATAGTCCAGTTAAATTGATAACAAGTATGCGTACAACAGATTCTTTAACCGATGATAGCTCATACTTTTTTAGTGAGCTTACCAGACTTAAATATATAGTTGAAGCTATTAAAACCGACGATTATTTTATCATTTTAGATGAAATATTAAAAGGAACAAACAGTACAGATAAAGCAATTGGTAGTAAAAAGTTTGTAGAGAAATTGGTGGCAAGTAAAGCAACAGGAATAATTGCTACACACGATTTAAGTTTGTGCGAAATAGAAAAAGAGTTACAAGCAGTTAAAAACTATTATTTTGATGCTCAAATTGTTAATGACGAGCTGTTTTTTGATTATACTTTTAAACAAGGAATATGTCAAAATATGAATGCTAGCTTCTTATTAAAGAAGATGAATATTGTGTAGTGTTTACTTTAGTTATTCTCCATTTTTTCAATCATGTTTTTAGCATTTTCATTGTCAGGATTCATGCTTAATACTTTATAATAATTTTTAATTGCCTCATTGTAGTTGTTTGTGTTGTAATAAGTTTCGGCTAAACTGTCATACACATTATAATTTAAAGGGAATAATTTGGTGTTAAATTCAAAAACAAATAATGCTTCTTCTGTTTTCTTTGCTCTTAAAAGTACATAACCTAAGCTGTTAAGCTCTTTACTACCATTTACATATTCAGCAAAATAAGGTAAAAACTGATTTTCCGTTTGTTTTAAATTTTCTAATGGATTATTTAAAATGTTATAAAACATGGTGTTTGCCACAAAGTAATTAGGAAAATAACGTTTATTGGTTACAATGTTTTCTATATCTCGTTCTAAAGTTTCTTTTGGGTATTCGACAATTCTATTGACTTCTTTTCCGTTTTTATAAAAGATAAATGTTGGTACTCTGTGTATGTTATAACCGTCTTCTTCGCCATTTGGACCTTTCTTATAATTTTCTTTTGTATTGTCTAATGCAAATACTTTAAGATTGTTCATGTTAAAATTTGCAGTTTCTAAAACTTTATAAAATCTTGGTACTTCACGTTTACTATCGCCACACCAAGTACCTAAAAACGCTTTTATGGTATAAGAGTTTAAAGAATCTTTGTAGCTGTTTACAAGTGCTTCGTTTACTATATAATTGTCATAATTTTTAGTAAACCAATCATTGTATGGCGTTTTTGTAAGTCCGTTTTTATCAATTAGCCCTAAAAGTTTTGTAGAACCATTATCATCTTTAACCTCTTGATTTAGGGTTTGAGAAAAACTAGAAGTATAAATAAATAAAGCGATAAATGTGATTATTTTTTTCATATTAAATGGTTTTAATTATTTCAAATCTAGCTACTTAGTAATTGTGTTTTTAAATTATTTAACCAACAGCATTTAAATCAATACAAACAACAGGTTTAGTCGTTTGTATTGGTTTTTTGTGTTTTTGTACGTTGTTTTTTGATGGTGTTAGGTTTTTAAATTACTTTCAGCATTAATATGATTGATTTTAAAAAACATACCTCGCAAATACTTGTTCATATCCTATTTTGGGCACTATTTATTTTTGTGTCTCTATTTATATTTTCTAGATATTATTGGGCAGAAAATCCGTTTTTACAGTATTTATCAATCTTATTTATAATCGTTTACGTTAATTACTTTGTGCTGTTGCCATTTTTTGTGAAACGAAAATGGTATATCCTTTACGGACTTATTTTTATAACAATATCTTTTTTTGCAACTCAATTATATTGTAATGTATTTGCAAAATGTGGTTGTTCTATAATGAAATGTTTAAGCGATTACCTTTGGCAAACCTTGGTACCATTAATTTTCTTCTCGTTTATTTGGATGTTATATCGGTTTTTAGAAGAACAACAGCATAAAGAAGATATGATAAGACAACATACCGAAATGGAACTAAAGTTTTTAAAATCGCAAATCAATCCACATGTGTTGTTTAATAATTTAAATACGATTTATTCTTTTTCTATTGAAAAACCTACTGAAACACCAGAACTTATCTTAATGCTATCTGATAATTTAAAACATGTCTTATACGATAGTAACGCGCCTTTTATTAGTTTAAAAAAAGAACTTCAGTTTTTAGATAATTATATCAAGTTTCAACAGATAAGAACTGAAGGTGTAAAGCAAATCAAGTATGAAACCAATGTGCAAAATGCAGAAACAAATATTGCGCCTTTATTACTAATTACAATTATAGAAAACACGTTTAAACATAGTAGTTTACATAGTCAAATTTCAATTGAAATTAAAGAAGAAAACAAGCAATTAACATGTACGTGTATTAATGATTTTAGTCCAAATAAAACCGATGCATCTTCCTTAAAAATAGGATTAGTAAATCTTAAAAAAAGATTACAGTTATTGTATCCTGATAAGTATACGCTTACTATAGAAAGTTTAGATCAATTTAAAGTCGTTTTAAAAATAGATTTATCATGAATTGCATTATCATAGAAGACGAAATTCCTGCGCAAAACCTGCTAAAAAATTATTTAAGTAAGTTGCCTAATCTTAAATTAAAAGGTGTTTTTAATGCAGCTATAGAAGCACATCATTTTTTAAAAACTAATACGGTTAATATTATTTTTTTAGATATAAATTTACCGGACATTTCAGGTTTAGATTTTATTAAAACAATAAAAAATCCGCCATTAATAATAATGACAACTGCTTATCCAGATTATGCAGTTAATAGTTTTGAGCTTGATACAATTGTAGATTATTTGGTTAAACCTTTTGGTTTTGATCGTTTTTTAAAAGCTGTAAATAAAGCAGAACAACGATTAGAAATAGACCATAAAACTGAACAAAATTCAATTTTTTTAAATGTAGACAAAACGCTTCATAAAATAATTCTGAAAGATATTTTATATTTAGAATCTGATAGAAACTACATAACGTTAGTCACCAAAACACAACGGTTATCTTTTTTGGATGCACTAAAAAATTGGACAGAAAAATTACCTCAAGATTGCTTTATTCAAATCCATAAATCGTATATAATCAATTCTAAATTTGTAAATAAAATTACAGGAAACGAACTGTATTTAGAGTCTAATAGATTGCCTATTGGACGTACTTATAAACAAGAGTTGCTTAAAAGGTTACACGTAAAATAAAAAACCTTCCTAAATAAAGTATAAAGGAAGGTTTTTTTAAGTTGTAATTATTTTGTTTTTGGATGCACCAATTTCATTTCGTCAATTAAGTGTTTGGCACCAGCAAACTTATCTATGATAAATAGGACGTATCTAGCATCTACCATAATGTTGCGGCAAATTTCTGGATCATAATTCATATCACTCATTGTACCTTCCCAAACGCGGTCAAAATTTAGTCCGATCAAATTTCCATTTGCGTCAATTGCAGGACTACCAGAATTTCCTCCAGTGGTGTGATTAGTCCCTAAAAAACAAACAGGAACTTTACCGTTAGCGTCTGCGTATTGACCAAAATCTTTAGCTTCATATAAATCTAAAAGCTTTTGTGGTACATCAAACTCGTAATCTCCAGGGACATATTTTTCAATTACACCATCTAAGTAGCTTACTGGCATATAGTAAACAGCATCTTTAGGCGAATAGCCTTTTACTTTCCCGTAAGTTACACGCATTGTACTGTTAGCGTCAGGAAAATATCTAGCATCAGGTAACGCTTCCATCAAAGCTTTCATGTATTGTTTTTCTAAAGCAGTGATCGGTGCATTTTTAGTTTCAAATTCTGGGTTTATTGTGCTGTAAAATTCATCAATAAATGGTTTTGCATATTTATAAGCAGCGTCTTTATTTAACTTTTTAAGGACGTCTTTTGGTTTACCATCAAGAAGTTTTAATGCTTCATCTAAATCAGTAAGAGCTGTTTTATCATAAATAGAAGCGTCTACTTTTTGTGTGTAAAAAGGCATAACGTTTTTAAAAACACCTTTATCTACATTTACATCATAATTTTTATGAATACTTTTTAAAGTTGAAGCAAAACGCGCTTTAGCTTTTTCAAAATTATCAGGATTTTGTTTAATAGCTTGCTCCATTTGATAAGCTCTAAGCGTCATGGTCATCAACTCGTTGGTAACAATAAATACTTCAATAAAATTTCTTCTTTTAATATTTATTGCTGCAAAATCTTTATAAAGTTGATCAAATTCAGGAAGAATGTTTCCGTATTTACTTTCTAAATTTTTGTCTTTTAAAGCTTTTGTAAATTCAGCTTCAAAAGCACGTCGTTCTGCTATTGCATTACTTTTTTTGATACCTAGATTTTCTCCAATCCATTTTTTCCAAGCGTTAGCAATTCTTGCTTGTTTAGAGGCGTATTTAATACGTACCTCATCGTTAGCTTTCATATTAGCATCAATCACTTTTAAGGCAGCTTCGCGTATTGCAATATTGCTTGGGTTATATTCTTGCGTGATGTGTTGTATAGCTACTGCAGGAAGATATTCGTTTGTACGACCAGGAAAACCAAATACCATGGTAAAATCGTCTTCTTCTATACCATCTAAAGATATTGGTAAATAATGTTTTGGTGTGTATGGTACGTTGTCTGCACTATATTTTGCTGGTCTGTTATTTTTATCTGCATATATACGAAATAAAGAAAAATCGCCGGTATGTCTTGGGAAAACCCAATTATCTGTATCACTACCAAATTTACCTATGCTCGCTGGTGGCGCACCAACTAATCTAATATCTTCAAAACGTTCTGTAATAAATAAAAAATATTGATTACCCTTATAAAACGCCTTAACTTTAGAGTCTTGCCAAGGTTCTTTATCGTAATAAGCCTGAACTTTATTGCTGTTTTTGTCAATTATAGATTGCTTTTCTTTTTCAGACATTTCATCAGTTACACCAGCTAAAACATCGTTAGTAACATCTTCAATACGTACAATAAATTCGACAAAAAGACCTTCGTTTGGCAATTCTTCATCTAAATTCATTGCCCAAAACCCATTTTTAATATAATCGTTTTCTAAAGAAGAGTGCGATTGTATCTGACTGTAACCACAATGATGATTAGTTAAAATTAAGCCTTTTGGAGAGATCACTTCGGTAGTACAACCACCATTAAAATGACCGATAGCATCCTTTAAACTAGATTTGTTAACGCTGTATATATCATCAGCAGTAAGCATGCTTCCAAGGTTAGCCATTTCGGTTTCATTCATTCCATCCAAAAGCGAAGGAATCCACATACCACCTTGTTGTGCAGATACACTAAAAGTGATAAAAAGTAGTAAAAATTTTATAAGTCTCATTGTATTTAGTTTATTAAAACTCAAATATAAAAAATTAGTTAAAGGCGTAAGCCAGCAAACATCAATTACTTATATTTAGGTATTAAATATTTTACAAATGAAATCAATAATTACTTTAATTATTATCCTATTAGGTATAGGTTTTACTTTTGCGCAAGAAGTAACTTTAGACGATAAAAAATACCAAGTAGATGATAAAACAATTTTATCTAATGGTACAGATGTTACTAATGCTTTAAATGAAGAGCAACAGCAAAAAATATACAATTTAGCTGAAGAAAAGCAAAACGCATTAAAACAAATCGAATTAGAGAAAAAGGCATCTGAAAAAGCTAAAAAACAAGCCGAAAAACAGGCAAAGCAACTAAAAAAGCTTGAAAAGCAACAAAAAAAGACTCAAAAAGCATTAAAGAAGAAAGAAAATGAAATTGCCAAAAAAGCTAAAGCCGAAAAGCAATTAGCAAAAGCCGAAAAAGAAGCTAAAAAAGCGCAATCTAAGTACGAGAAACTTAGTAAAAAAGGAAAATTAAGTACAGAAGATGAAGCTAAATGGCTTAAAAAAATTGAAAAACTCAATGATAAAGTAGCTAAAGCAGAAAAGAAATTAAAAAAGTTGTAATGGAAGAAAACAGTCTACATGTTGCGATAATCCAAGCAGATTTGGTATGGGAAAATCCTAATCAAAACAGAGAAAATTTCACCAAAAAAATTGAAGAAATTACACAAGATGTAGATCTAATTGTATTACCAGAAATGTTTACTTCTGGTTTTACAATGACGCCAGAACATATTGCAGAAACTGAAGAAGGAGAGACCATTATTTGGATGAAAAAAATGGCTTTTCAAAAACAAGCTGCTATTGTTGGAAGTGTTGCAATTAAAGAGAATAGCGATTACTACAATAGATTATTTTTTGTGCATACAAATGGTTTGATAGACACTTACGATAAAAAACACACGTTTACTTTAGCAGGCGAAGATAAGGTTTACAAAAGAGGAAATTCTAAAGTCATTGTAAATTATAAAGGTTTTAAAATACAACCTCTAATTTGTTACGATTTAAGATTTCCTGTTTGGTCAAGAATAGCAGAAGAGGATTATGATGTATTAATCTACGTTGCTAATTGGCCAAAAATAAGAGTACATGCTTGGAATACTTTGTTACAAGCTAGAGCAATAGAAAACATGAGTTATTGTATTGGTGTTAACCGTGTTGGTTTAGATGCTAATAACTATGAATATTCAGGTCACTCGGCAGTTTATGATGCTTTAGGTAAAAAACTTTCAAACATACAGCCAAATATTGAAGGTGTGGAAATTATTGTTTTAAACAAAAAACATATTGATGATGTAAGAAGCAAACTTCGTTTTTTAGATGATAAAGATAGTTTTAGTTTAGAATAAACTCTTCAATATTACTCCAACCAACCCTAATTTCAACTTCTTTTTTACGGTAGCTTACACGTTCTGGCTGAATTTTTCTTAAAAAATCACCTGTGTCATATTTTCCGTTTTTATTGCTGTCAAAAACAACTCTTAAATAGTATTTTCCAGGTTTTACATAGAAAAAATCTAATGGTTCTGGTTTTGTACTATACTTTTCGTATTTCACTTCACTTTTATCATTAACAAGTTGTACTAAAATAGGATAAGTTGCATTTTTTACTAAAACTCTTGCTTCTCCTAGCGCATCAGGATCTGGAGTTTGTAAATTGTAATTTAAAGAGTCGTTAGTGTTTTCAAAAAAGTCTGTTACTGTTTCTGGTAAAATTGTTATTTTATATTGGCTTTTATCTTCTTTTGCAAATTTGATTTCCAAATGATTTAGTAATGTGTCAAGTTTAGTATCAAAATCAATAAAAACAGAGTCTTTATTCATAATGCTAATGTTATCCTTATTTACTTTAGTAATAGGGATATTAGCTTTTAATTTAAAACTTTCGTTTATAGCAATAGTATTGATAGGTTCTGCTCTTAGGTTTAAAGAGTCTTTTAAATTATCCTTAAGCTTAACAGTAAATGTGTCTATTATTTTATCGTTTTGTACTTTAAAAATTAAAGAGTCTGTGTCTTCTAATTTTGGGTAGTAAAAATAATTTAAAGTATCTGTGTCTTGCTCTTTTACAATTCTAAATTTAAAATCTTCAGGTACTTTGGATAATACATCTATTTTGGTCTTAGTATAATCACCTTGATAACCAAATGCTATTTTTTCGCCTGCAACTAATCTTGGTTTAAATGCTTTATAATCTAAATCTTCTTTAAAGACCTTAAGTTGATAATTAGCAGAAGTATCTGGCACGGTAATGTAATCTTCAAAAAAACCAATTTTATCACTTTTTTGCTCGTATAAATTATTGTTGTTATTGTCTTTTAAAGCTATTAAGCGGTATGTTCCAGCTTTTAAGTTTTCGATAGTAAAGTTTGTTGTGCTATCTAATGTGTTGGTGACGTATTTAGGTTTTTCTTTATATATGATTGAGTCTGTGTAAGTAGAATCTACTTCGTAAAGATGAACAGATATGAAAGATTCTGTTATTCGGTCTAATCCATCTACCACACTTCCTTTAACATTTAAAGAATCAATATAGTCTCCAGTAGAAAAGACGTAACGATAATACTCGTAAGGGTTTTCTTCGTTATTATCTACAATACTATTGCCAAAATTAAAGGCGTAAGTGGTATTAGGTTTTAAGGTGTCAAAAATTTTAATTTTAATATACTCGCTAGCAGAACTTAAAGGCGTTACTTCTGGTTGCGTATTCATTGGTGGCGAAATAATTAACTGCTTCTGTAAATTTTTAACTTTTACATATTCATTAAAGTATATTCTTATTTCGTTTGCGTTAAAGTTAGTCGAGTAATTTTCAGGTACAGTTTTTACTATTTCAGGAGGAGTTACATCTTTTGGTCCGCCACCAATAGATCCACGGTTGGCACAGTTAATAGCAGTAAGTGCTAGTATTAAATAAAAACTAAAATTTATCCAACGTTTTTGCATAAAAAATCAAATAGAAGCACAAATTAACAACATATTTATGTTTTAACGAAAAATCCTTTATGCTATTGCCATACAAGCAATGCTTATTTTTATATTATTTGCTTTTTGAAGTTGTATGCAGCAAGACTCTATTGTGTTTCCAGTAGTAATTATATCGTCAACTAATAAAATGTGTTTATTGTTTAATTTTTCTATGTTTTTAGTAGAAAAAAGTTCGTTATTAAGTTGCCATCTTTCAAGACGTTTTTTTGATGCTTGAGATTTTGAAGAGCCACTAATTTTTATCAAAATATCATCTATAAATTCTGCTTGCAATGCGTAAGCAATTTCTTTTCCAAATTTTTCAACTTGATTATAACCACGTTTTTTTAGTTTTTTGGCGTGTAAAGGTACTGGTATTACTATATCTACATCATTATAACTTTTTATAGTTTTAAGTTCTGTACCTATCCATTTCCCAAAAAATTCACCTACTTTTTCATTGCCACCGTATTTAAGTTGATGTACTAAATATTGTACCGTACCTTGTTTTTCAAACCTAAGTAAAGCAGTGCCATTTTCTATAGCAACACGACCGTATAAAACATTATCAATACTTTTATCATTATTAAAATGAAACTCTGTAATAGGTAATTTATGTCTACAATCTGTACATATAAATTCTTCATTGTCAGAAAGTAAGTTTTTACAAGCGTTACAAACTGAAGGAAAGAAAACATTAATAAAATCTCTTATTAAATTTTGCATCGAATATTCGTTTTATTCTTCAATGAAAATAGTGAATAAATGTTTAATATTAAAAATCTATGATTAAACATATTTCTAGATTTAGGTTTCAATAATTATAATTTGACAATCAATTAACATAGTTAATCAATTATTTTTTCTTTTTATCGATAATTATTGATGGTCTTTGTTCTTCTTGTTTACTTTGCAAAAAAAATTAACAATGATAGTTTTCCCTCAAACATATAACTACAAGTTAATTATTGGTTTATTGATAATAGCGTTATCCGTTTTAGGAGTTTTTACATTTCAAAATCAAAATAAGTTAGAAGAGTATAATGCATACTTAGCTCAAGAAAAAAGCTTAATTCAAAATGAGTTGTCAGAGATGATATCTAGATTTGATACTTTAGATATTGAAAATGAAGAATTAAGTTTACAATTAGAAGCTTCTAAGCTAAAATTAGAACAAGCGTTAGACTCTATAAAAACACTAGAAGTCACAGCCAATTTATTAACTCATTATAAGTCCAAAGTACAATTACTTAAGGAGGAAAAGGCGCGTATTCTTAACTTAGTTAATAGCTTAGAGACTCAAAATAAAACTTTACAAACAGAAGTTACTCAATCTAAACAACAATTAAGCAGTATAAAAGTTAAAGCCAATACATTAAAAGAATCAAATGTAAAGCTTAAAAAAAGCAATGAAACCTTAAATAAACACATTGTTAAGGCTAGTCAAATGCAAATTACTATGTTAGATGCAAAAGCAGTTAAGCGTGTTGGAAGAAATAGAGTGGTAACTACAGATAAAGCAAAAAGAACAAACAAACTTTTAGTCGAATTTGTAATACCAAAAAATGATTTAATTACTAAGGGTAAAAAAGATATTTATATACAAATAGTTAATCCAAATAATAATGTGGTCTCAAAAAAAGACGAAGCTAAGTTTGGTAAACAATCCTTAATTTACAGTAAAAAACTAGATGTTAATTTTAATAATAAAGATTTAGCAGTTTCAACTTTTATAGACGCTGATAAAGATGAACCTTTTAAACAAGGTGTTTATTTTGTAAACGTTTTTAACCAAGACAACCGCTTAGCTAGTACTTCAATATTTTTAGACTAATTATTTTCTTAATTATTAGGCTTAAATCAGCCAAAAATTATATTGTAAACTTTTTATAAACGTTTATCTTTGCTGTATTATGGCAAACAACGACGATCAATTTAAAAAAGTAATCTCTCACGCAAAAGAGTATGGTTACGTATTCCAGAGTAGCGAAATTTACGATGGATTAAGCGCAGTTTACGACTACGCACAAAACGGTGTAGAATTAAAGAAAAACATACGCGACTATTGGTGGCGTGCAATGGTGCAAATGCACGATAATATTGTAGGATTAGACGCTGCAATTTTTATGCATCCAACCACTTGGAAAGCGTCTGGACACGTAGATGCTTTTAATGATCCGTTAATTGATAATAAAGACTCAAAAAAACGTTACCGTGCAGATGTTTTAGTTGAAGATTATTGCTTAAAAATCGAAGCTAAAATTGAAAAAGAGGTTAAAAAAGCCGAAAAACGTTTTGGTGATGCTTTTAATAAAGAAGAATTTTTAAGCACAAACGGTCGTGTTTTAGGTTATCAAGAAAAAATTGATACCATCCTAAAACGTCTAGGTAAATCTTTAGAAAATGAAGATTTAGCAGACGTAAAAGCCTTAATTGAAGAATTAGAAATAGCATGTCCATTAAGCGGAAGTAAAAACTGGACAGACGTTAAGCAATTTAACTTAATGTTTGGGACCAAATTAGGAGCAAGTGCAGACAGCGCAATGGATTTATACTTACGTCCAGAGACAGCACAAGGTATTTTTGTAAATTTCCTTAATGTGCAAAAAACAGGACGTATGAAAATTCCTTTCGGAATTGCTCAAACAGGAAAAGCCTTTAGAAACGAAATTGTTGCAAGACAATTTATCTTTAGAATGCGCGAGTTTGAACAAATGGAAATGCAATACTTTATCAAACCAGGAACACAAAAAGAATGGTTTGATTACTGGAAAGAAACACGTCTTAAGTGGCATAAATCATTAGGTTTAGGTGAGGATAACTACCGTTTCCACGATCACGAAAAATTAGCACATTACGCAGATGCAGCTACAGATATTGAGTTTAAATTTCCATTTGGATTCAAAGAATTAGAAGGAATTCACTCACGTACAGATTTCGATTTAAAACAACACGAAGAATATTCTGGTAAAAAACTTCAATATTTTGATAACGAAGACAATACAAGTTATACGCCTTATGTTTTAGAAACCTCAATTGGTTTAGATCGTATGTTTTTAGCAGTGTTTTCAAACAGTTTACAAGATGAAACTTTAGAAGACGGAAGCGAAAGAACCGTTTTAAAATTACCAGCAGTCTTAGCGCCAACAAAAGCAGCAATTTTACCATTAGTTAAAAAAGACGAAGGTTTAACTAAAATGGCAAAAGATATTGTAGATGATTTAAAATGGGACTTTAACGTTACTTATGACGAGAAAGATGCAGTTGGTAGACGTTACCGTCGTCAAGACGCAGCAGGTACGCCATTTTGTATTACAGTAGATGGTGAAAGTCTAGAAAATAACACAGTAACGATACGTCATAGAGATACTATGGAGCAAAAACGTGTTAAAGTTGAAGAGTTACGCGACATCATTAAAAAAGAAGTTGATGTAAAAGAATGGTTAATGAAGATGTAAAATTCCTGTAAAAACAGAAATTTATAAATAAAAAAACGCCCAAAACTTTATGTTTTGGGCGTTTTAGTTTAATGACTATGTCCGCTTTCACCACTTTCTTCAAGTAACATTCCAATACCTTTAACTAATATTTGTTTGTTTTGTAAAATGTCAGGATTTAAAATTTCTGTAGCATTTTCGTCTTGTTGTCCTATGTTTACTTTTAGCTTTTTAAATTGATAGTCACCAGTAGTTGTTTCATCTAAAACAAGCACATAATTATTTTTGTCTTCACTTACAATAGCTTCGTTTGGTAAGCCAAGACCTTTTTTACTGTCTGTAATAATGTTAGCTTCTACAAACATACCAACAATAAAATTAGCTAAGTCTTTATCTACGTGTCCGTGAACTTTAACACGTCTTGTAGTTTCATCAATGGTAGTGCCAACTAAATGCACGTCTGCTTCAAAAGTTTTTTCTGAAGCTTCAGGAATTTTAAACAGTATTTTTTGACCTTTTTTGATGTGCATAATATCTTTTTCAAATACCGATAATTCCAAATGAATATGGTCAATATCTACAATTTCTAATATTACATCGTTTGGCGCAACATAAGCACCATTACTTACATTTACTTTAGTGACGTTTCCATTAATTGGCGCATATAGACTAATTGTTGAGGTAATATTCCCTTGTTCTACAGCAGCTGGACTAATATTCATCATTTGTAATTTTTTCTTTAGTCCGTTGTAAGTGGCTAGACTACTTTTATAAGTGCTTTGTGCTTTTAGATAGTTTTTTTCTGAAGTAATTTTTTCATCAAACAACGTTTTTTGTCTGTTAAATTCAGCTTTTAAGTAATTAAGTTGCTCTGCGATTTCTAAATAATTTTGCTGAATTTCAACATACTCAGGATTTTTTAAGCTTACCAAAAGTTGTCCCTTTTTTACTTGGTCACCAACTAAAAGTGGTGTGTTTGTAATATATCCACCAATAAAAGTTGTGATACTCGATTTGTTTTTTGGTGGCACGTCTATCATTCCCGTAACGGCAATTCCTGTTGAAAAATCAAGTATTTTTAAAGTGTCTAAAACCATTTGCTCGCTTTTAAATTGAGCTTTAGTTACGGTTATAATATTGTTTTTTGTTGCTGTGTTTTCAACGGTTTCAGTGTTGTTTTCTTTGTTTCCGCAGGCTAAAAATAAAAACGAAAAAAGAAGTATATATATATGTTTCATAGATTTAAAATTTTCAAGAACCATTGGTTCGGTTATTTACTTTTCTAAAGTTGTTGGTCTTTATTTGTCAAATGCTCATTATGGGCTTTCATTTTAGTTGATATTTAATGTCAAGTGGTTAATTTGTATTACCGTTTGATTGTAAGCGTTTAAATTTTCTAGGTACGATAATTCAATTTCGCTAGCGGTTTCAAGACTTTGTATGTATTGAAAAAAGTCAATTTCACCTTCTTTAAACGTACGGTTTGCGGTTTTTATAATTTGATTTTTAAGGTCTTCACCTTCATTATTATAGTAATTTACAGCTTCTTCGTATTGCGCTAAAGTCGCCAAAAGTGCATTATACTTAGTGTTTAATTTGGTTTTATAATCTTGTTGTTGCTCTGTAATAATGTCTTTAGCAATTTTTGAAGCTTTTATTTTTGAAGCATTACCATAAAATAACAACGGAATTTTCAACCCTAAATGATACCCTTTTATATTGGTGTTTAATTGGTCGTTTGTACCTTGAAAATACTCTACACTAATGTCTGGTAATAGGTTTTGTTTTTCTTGTTGATAGATAGCGTTTTGATAATTTTTCGCTTGTTCAAAGTACTGTAAACCAACATTGTTTTGTGTTGAAATCGATTCAATTTGTAGTTGTTCAAGTGGTTGGTCAACAATCTCTAAACTATCAACTTGCACAACACTTTTTAATTGCTCTTTAGAAAATGCAACTTCTTTAAGTGCTTGTTTGTACAAAGTTTCTAGCTGTTTTTGTTTGGATTTAGCGGTAATCATTTCTAAATAATTGGTTTCGCCAAGTTCAAAGCGACGTTCAGATTTATTAGCAAAATCTTGATACAGACTATCTAAATATTTGTAAGTTTTCGCCTTGTTTTTAGCATAACTCAACTGATAATAGTTGGCGTAAACTGCTTGCTGTAATTGTTCAAACCTGAGATTATAATGTGTTTCTTCTAAACTAGCTTTTGCTTTATTCGTCTTCTTTTCGGCAAAATATACCGTCGGAAACTTAAAATCTTGAGCAATACCAAACACCTTTAATGGTTGATTGTTTATGGCTAAATTATTTTCGTCATAATTGTAATAAATTGACGTTTTATCAAAACTAAAAGCGCTTCCTATTAAAGTATTACTTTCGTCTACCTTAAGATTTGAAGCTTTTAAACTAGCGTTATTTTCTATAGCTAACGCTAAGGTTTCTTCAATAGTTAATGGATTTTGAGCGTTAGCATTCATCATAAAAAAGAAACCGAGAATGCTAACGATTGATGTTTTATTCATTTTAATTTCTTTTTTGGTTTCAAACCACGCGTATAAAACGGGTAACACGATTAGGGTTAATACGGTTGCAGTAACTAATCCGCCAACGACTACGGTTGCTAAAGGACGTTGAACTTCGGTACCAGCATTGGTGGAAACCGCCATAGGTAAAAATCCTAAAGCTGCTGCTGCTGCGGTTAGTAAAACAGGTCGCAAACGCTCTGAAGTACCACGTTTTATGCGTTCTTCTATATCATCCATACCGTGTTCTTTCAGTTCTTTAAAATGCTCAATAAGTACAATACCGTTAAGTACGGCAATTCCAAAAAGTGCAATAAAACCAACACCTGCCGAGATACTAAACGGTAAATCGCGTAACCATAAAAGCAATACACCACCAACAGCCGATAAAGGAATAGCAGAGTACACTAATAAGGCTTCTTTTGCTGAACCAAATGCAAAATACAGCAGTAAGAAAATTAAGGCTAAAGCAATTGGTACCGCAATCATTAAACGTGCTTTGGCACTTTGTAAGTTTTCAAATTGTCCGCCATAAGTTATGTTGTAACCAACAGGTAATTTGAGTTGATTGTCAATTATGCTTCTTACATCGTCTACAACTGATTGCAAATCCCTATTACGAACATTTATACCAACATCAATACGACGTTTGGTGTCGTCTCTTGAAATTTTTGCAGGTCCAGTAGTATAAGTTATCTCAGCTAGTTCGCTAAGCGGAATTTTTGTTCCATTTGGTGTATCGACATATAAATTTTGAAGACTGGCTAGGTTTTTTCTATTGTTTTGGTCTAAACGCATCACCAGATCAAAGCGCTTTTCGCCTTCAAACACTTGACCAACAGTTCCGCCAGCAAATCCCATTGAAATTACTTGATTAACATCAGAAATATTCAGTCCGTAACGCGCAATTTTACTTCGGTTGAAAGACACGCTCATCTGTGGTAAACCTTCAACTTTTTCAATGATGATATCTGAAGCGCCTTCAACATCTTTAATTAATTCTTTGACTTCGTCTGCTTTATTGGCTAAAATGGATAAATCTTCCCCAAAAATTTTAATAGCTACATCAGCTCTAACACCAGTAATTAACTCATTAAATCGCATTTCGATAGGTTGTGTGAATTCGACTTCCATTCCAGGTATTATACTTAGTGCTTCTTTAAATTTATCGGCTAATTCGTCTTTGCTTTTGGCACTTACCCATTCGTCCTTTGGTTTCAGTTTTATAATCACATCACTTTCTTCCATAGACATTGGATCTGTTGGGACTTCGGCAGCACCAATACGACTTACTACCTGATCTACTTCAGGGAAATTTTCTAACAGTGTTTTTTCGATTTTGGTGGTAATTTCGATGGTTTTTCCAAGCGATGTTCCTGTCTTTAAAACAGGTTGAATCACGAAGTCACCTTCATCTAAAGTTGGCACAAATTCACCACCCATTTTACTAAATAAAAAGATGCTGATAGCTAGTAAAATTCCGGCTAAACTTACCACTGTTTTCTTGTGGTGCAAAGCCCAATTAATAGAAGGTTTGTACCAAGAATTAAGTGCTTTCATTAACCTAACGGAAATGTTTTTTTCGCTCGGCTTTTTTGGTTTCAAAAACAATGATGATATTACTGGAACATAAGTGAGACAAAGTAACATTGCACCAACTAACGCAAAACTGAATGTCAACGCCATAGGCTTAAACATTTTACCTTCTACACCGCTTAATGATAAAATTGGAATAAAGACTATTAAGATGATTAATTGTCCAAAAATGGCAGAATTCATCATTTTTGAGGCGCTTTTTAATGTAATTTGATCGATTTCTGACTGTTTTGCTTCTTTTGTGAGTAATTTTAGTTTTTCACTTTCGGTAATTATTCTAAAAGCAATAAACTCGACAATAATCACTGCGCCATCAATAATAATTCCGAAATCTATCGCGCCAAGACTCATTAAATTGGCATCTACACCAAAAATGTTCATTAGTGAAATGGCGAATAATAAACTCAACGGAATAACAGACGCAACGACCAAACCTGAGCGTAAATTACCGAGTAATAAAACCACAACAAAAATGACGATTAATGATCCTAAAATTAGATTTTCTGATACGGTAAAGGTCGTTTTACCAATCAGTTCGCTACGTTCTAAAAATCCGTTGATATAAACACCTTCAGGTAGGCTTTTTTGTATGTCTTTTACACGTTCTTTTACAGCGTCTATAATAGCTTTAGAGTTACCATCTTTAAGCATCATTATTTGCCCAAGCACTTTTTCGCCTTCACCGTTACCAGTAATAGCACCAAAACGTGTAGCGCTTCCAAAACCTACTTTAGCAACGTCTTTTATGTAAATTGGTGCGCCTTCGTTTTTGACTACGATTTGCTCTATATCTTCGAGGTTTTTAACCAAACCTTCGCCACGAATAAAATAGGCTTCATTAGTTTTTTCAATATATCCACCACCAGCAACGCTATTGTTTTTTTCTAAAGCCTCATAAATTTCGGACACCGAAATATTCATAGCATTTAGCTTGTTTGGGTTAATGGCAACTTCGTATTGCTTTAAATATCCGCCCCAAGTATTAACCTCTACTACACCAGGAATACCAGAGAGTTGTCGTTTTACAATCCAGTCTTGGATGGTGCGCAAATCGGTAATGGAATATTGGTCTTCGTAACCAGGTTTTACATCTAAAATGTATTGGTATATTTCGCCCAAACCAGTGGTAATTGGTCCCATTTCTGGCGAGCCAAAACCATCTGGAATTACTTCTGAAGCTGACTTGATTTTTTCGGCAATTAATTGTCTTGGTAGATAGGTGCCATATTGTCTTCAAAAACAATGGTTACCACAGAAAGACCAAATTTTGAAACTGATCTTATCTCTTCTACGCCTGGTAAATTTGCCATCTCTAGCTCGACAGGATAGGTAATAAACTGTTCAACATCTTGGGTTGATAAGTTTCGTGATGTGGTAATCACTTGTACTTGGTTATTGGTAATATCTGGTACAGCGCCAATAGGAATTTGGGTCAAAGAGAAAATTCCGAAACCAATAATAAATGCTGTAAAAAGGAAAATAATAAGCTTATTATTTAAGCTTGATTTTATGATTTTTTCTAACATAATTCATAATAATAAAATTGAAAAGTACCTGTCCATAATTGAAAACAGGATGAATTTTAAAATGAATTATGCGTGTTTTGGTGGTTGAAAAACGGATGGTTTTTCGAAAGAAGTAAAGGATTCTTTATAGAAGAAGTTAAAAGGGATTTCAATGAAGTCTTCGTTGCTTATTTTAAATAAAATATTAGGACTTATAAAAGACAAGTTAATGTGTGTACACATGTGGTGATTGTCTTTAAAAGGTAAATCTTTATGTTCTTTATGGTCGCTGTCATGATCATCTTTAGCTTCACCATAATGTTCAGCTAAAAAATCAAAAAAAGAATCGCCATACATTTCTTTATGAAATTGAGCATGATCAATCAAGGCATTAATCTTAGAAATGTCGTCTAAGTTAATATTGAAACTTTGAATAAGAATCAGAAACGAATATGTTAATGCCAATATTTTGTTCATGCCTTACGAAATTACAAAATTAAAGGAATTAAACTGTTACAAAAGTTACATATGACTGCTAATATAGAACGTTTTTAATTAAGGATTTTTATTTATAAAATATTATTAGCTAGGTAATTGGCGTCTTTTTTTATGCCGCCTAAAGTAGCAGATCCACGTGTGTGTAACCATGGTAAACCAATAAAATATAGTCCGTTTGTTGTGCTAATACCACGATGATGTTTTGGATAGCCATTTTGGGTTAACTCAATATTTTTTATCCAATTAAAGTTGGGTTTATAACCGGTTGCCCAAACAATATTCTTTACATCTTTAAGGATTTGTTTTGATGTTTTTATTGTGTTTTCTTCGGCGTCAAGTGTATATCCAACTGGTATAACGTTATCTCTTTTAATAATAGATTTTACATCTGTACCAATAATTGGCTGTTTAGATTTACTAATCTTTTTTCCAAGCCAAGAGTCCTTACTAAAACTTAAAAAGCCTGTTATAGTAAACCACCACCAAAGCGTTTTTCCTAAGATTTCTTGTGGTAAAGTTTTGATATCTGTGTTTCCTGAGAAATAAGTTTTTTTATTGGTTTGTTTTGAAATTTCATCTAAAATTTGAAATCCGCTATCGCCACCACCAACAACCAGTGTTGCACCATCTTTGAGTTGGTCTGGATTTTTGTAGTAATTACTATGTATTTGAAAAATATCTTCAGAAAGATTATTATGAAATTTTGGAGTATAAGGAATATGAAAAGGACCAGTAGCTACAATAACTTCTTTGCACTTTAAATCTCCTTTATTAGTTTTCACAGTGAAATGATTGTCTTCTTTTTCTATGCGTTTTGCTAGCGTGTTTAATTGCAGTGGGAAATCAAATTTTTCTACATAAGATTTAAAGTAATCTGCGACTTCGTATTTGTCAGGATAATGTCCTTTAGGTGCAGGAAAAGGCATTCCTGCAAGGTGATTAAATTCGGTTGGTGTAAAAAGTTTTAACGAGTTCCAACGGTTAAGCCAAGAAGCACCAATTTCATCCTCTTTATCAATTATTAAAAAATCTTTTTGATTTTTCTTTAAGTGATAAGCCATAGATAATCCAGCTTGTGCAGCTCCAATAATTATAAAATCTTTCATTAAAACGTATTGTGGTTATTGCCATAGTATACGTTTTTAAAAGGGTTTTAGCAAATGGAAGTTTTTAAAACATGTAAATGCTTAAAAATAAGCTTTTAACTGTACGTTACCGGTATGAATGGTTTTGGAGGTTTCAGTTTTTCTGCCAAAATAATTAAGGTTTAAATCTAAAAATTTGGTTAGTTTTTTTTGCGCTAAAAGTGTCCAAGTGAAGTTTTTTCCTGGTTGTAAACCTTCTAATAATTGATAAGCTACAGGACTGTTGGCGTTGCCTGTAAAGTTGTTGTCGAATACGTTAAATTCAGCAGAAATTGCGCCAGATTGTGCATTGTTTTTAGGCGAAAACGCAAATGATAAACCATACTTTTGCTGCTGTAAAGTTTCTAAATTATTAATTGTGTTTTCTTTGTTTGTATATTGATAAAACACGTCAAATTGTACATTATCATTTAATAAATATGATAATTTAGGGTTGAAAGCTTCAGTATCTAAATCGAAATTTTTACTGCTAAAGTTTTGACTTCTGTTAAATTGATTTTCTAAAGTAGAGGTTAAAGTAACTAGCCAACTATTAGCTATTTTGTGCGTAAAATTTAATTGGTGACTTTTCAATTTGTTTTCTATAAACCCAAAACTTAGTGTGCTTTTAGATTGATTGTTTAAATACGTGTAAGACGTTGTATAGCGTTGCTTGCCTCGGTTAAAAAACAGTACATTTCTAAAATTTTGGTTAAGTCCTAATTGATTGTCTTCATCTTTTTTAAAAGGATTTAAATCAAAATTATCACCGTTTCTTCTAATTTTTCTATCAATTAGATAACTGGTTTGATTGTAAAATTTAGATAATAATTTTTTCCCTTTTTGCTCTGAATTTACCCAATTTATAGGGTTTAAAGTTAGGGTTTGACTCAATCTGTTTTGATGTGTTTTTATATAAACTTGATTAGGTAATAACACACGTATATATTCACCTTGATCGGTAAATTGAGCAATTTCAAATTCTTCTAATTCTTGTATACCGTTATTATTATAATCAATCCAAGTATATGCGCCTTGACCTGGTTCTACTTGCACATAAGTGAAATCTTGTTGAGGTAAAGAGCCAGAATTAGTCTCGAAAGCAGTATTCCAAATAACACCATTTTTTAAGAACTTTTGATTGAATAATATACGCGAGTTTAGAGAGTTTTCGTCTGCAATGTCTTCATCTTCATAAGTCAGCGTACGGTAATTAACATACATTGATAAATTGGTGTTTTTGTTACTTATCAAACGCGAATCTAAATAGTAAGTATTTGAGGTGTTAACACGAGTTAATTTTTGATTTTGAATACTGTCATTAACTCTAAATTTATAACCAACTTCTGCAAAAACATTGGTGCTGTCACCAATTCCTGTAAAGGCTTGATAAGCTGTGAAACGTTGGGATAAATTTGTAAAAGCTTGAGTTTCTTTAATACGTTCTTTGTTTTCTTCAGCAGAAAAGCCAGCACCAAACCATTGTTTTTTTAAAGCGTAAATGGCTTTGTTGTAACTTCTGAAAAATCGAGATTCGTTTAGCGTTCCATCCGAATTTAATAGACTGGTTTGTGATGAAATATTAAGTTTTTTAAGTCTTAAATTGGTGTTTAAATTGTGTTTGCTTCCGCTAAATGTTCCTGAGTAGTTTAAATGCTGAAAGTTGTAACTTGCATTTCCTTTTTCTGGATGAAAAGCCTCAAAACCTGCCGAAATTAAAGCTTGATTTCCTAAGGTTGTATTTTGAAGGTTGGTGCTGTTTTGACTTAAATTCCAGTCGCGATTAAATTCTGGTCGGTATAAACGTTGTATAGTTTTAAAATCTTGATTGATGTAATCTATATCTGCAATTGCATTAAGATTCCAAAGACTATCTTGTTTGATTATTGATTGTTGTACGGTTAATTTTCCTGCATAACCATTATTGTTTTCATCATCTAAATTAGAAAATAGGTTAAGATCGTTTTTGCTACCAGCTAATTCAAAACTAACGTTGGTTTTTTCACTTGGTGTGTATTCGCCATTTACTACTGCAATTTGTAAAAGCGTTGGCGCTACTAATTGTACTACAGGTGCATAATTACCTTGTGGTATGCCGTTTATTGGCGCAACGTATTCATAAATATTATTAATGGCATTTGACGATGATAATAGATAATTACCTTGATTATCTCCGACTAAAGTAAAGGTAACGCTGTAAAGCTCGTCATCTGAATTGTTAGAGAATACGTAAATCTCTTCTCCGTTAATAACCTCTTTTCTATATAAAATTCTATTTTCATTATAGGCTTCTGGCACTTCAGAAGGCGCTGTCATTAGGTTTTGATCATCACCTGCGTTGCTTAAAATTTCAGCTTGTGCTTGAGAGATATTTTGCTGTAACGGATTGTTTTTAGAGTCGTTTTCTGAATAGACAGAAGCGCCAATTTTTAGTTTGTCGCTACTATAATTTCCGCCTCCAAAAGCGACAATTCTGGAGTAATTTCGTTCAGAATATTGAAAATCGACACTAATTCTCATTTCTGAAGTTACAGGATATGTTGGGTTGAAAATAATTTCACCTGCATTATAATCTATAATATAATCTTCATTTTCTCCTCTTTTTAGCGGTACGCCATTTACGTAAACGGTTTCACTTCCAGAAACGATAAGTACAAATAGCTCGCCACTTGGACCTTGCAGTTTGTACGGACCTTGATTACCTTCTTGAGCAGTAAATTGGTAGTTGGTAAATTGTCCGCGTACCAAAGCGCCAGACGCAAAAAGATTGGTTTGATGGTTGTCGTCACCCAAGTTAGCTCTTATTTGTAAGCCTTGCACTCGCTTAGAAAAATTAGCAAAATAAGAGTTGTTGTTTTGTAAGTCTATATCTCCAGCACGTATCGCCCAACGGTCACTAAAAAGCTCTAAAAACACTTGGTCAAACTCGTCTAAACGTTGTGAGTAACCACTTTCTTGTAATGGTATGTTGGCATCTTGTATACTGGCACGCAGTGAGACTTTGTCGTTTAGTTTACCGGTTATTTGTAAATCTAATTCGCTATTTAAAACCGAATTTTGGTTGTTACCAATAGTGACGCCGCGACTTATACTACCTGAAGTGGTTAAGCCATCAAAAGGTGTAAAAGTGTTGGTAATATTAGGTTGTTTAAGTTGTACAAGTTTATCAACGTTTGCGGTACTTTCTACAATAACGCTTTTGTCAAATTGTTGGTAAGTTCTAGTTAAAAATTCAGGATATTTTTGGTAACTTACTATTACAGAATCTCCTTCAATAGGTTTTAAAAGTTGAAGCGTTGACGTTGCAAAATCAATAGCATAATATGTAGAATCTAAAACCTGATTGCTTTTAGTTTTTAATTCAAAAAAAATAGAATTTATACTTACGCTATCTACTTTTATAGTGTCTTTGATAGCGATGGTTTTCTTTACCAATAAATCGTCTTGGTCTTGCCCAAAAGCAAAAAAGACTGACAAGAAAATAAAAAAGGTAAAGCAATTTTTCATCTACAACTATAACAGTAAAATGGTTACTTTATTTTGTTAATATTTTTTAGTTAAAAAGGCTATAATTCATCTTGTAAAAGTAAAGCATTATTTATTTTAGCAGAAATTAATAATTAAGATGAAAATTATCTCGTACAACGTAAACGGAATTAGAGCCGCAATAAACAAAGGATTTATAGATTGGTTAAAAAGTGCAAATCCAGATATTTTGTGTTTGCAAGAGATAAAAGCAATGGAAGAACAGCTAGATTTGGACTTGTTTAAAGAAGCCGGTTACCATTATAATTATTGGTTTAGCGCACAAAAAAAAGGCTATAGCGGTGTAGCAGTGTTGTGTAAAACCGAACCAGATCATGTCGAATTTGGAACCGGAATAGAATCTATGGATTTTGAAGGAAGAAACTTGCGTGTAGATTTTGGACATTTATCGGTGATGAGCATGTATTTGCCTTCTGGAACAAACGATGCTAGATTATCGCACAAATTTGAATATATGGACATGATTCATCAATATTTAAATGATTTACGCCAAGAACGACCAAACCTTGTAGTTTGCGGAGATTACAATATTTGTCATGAAGAAATAGATATTCATAACCCAAAAATGAAAGGCGTTTCAGGGTTTTTACCCGAAGAGCGCGAGTGGTTAACAAGCTTTATAGATAGCGGTTTTATTGATTCTTTTAGATATCTTCATCCAGAAAGACAAGAATATTCTTGGTGGAGCTATCGCGCCAATGCAAGAGCAAACAATAAAGGTTGGCGTTTAGATTACGCAATGGTTAGCGAGCCATTACAACAAAAAATAAAAAGAGCAGTTATATTACAAGAAGCAAAACATAGTGACCATTGTCCAATTTTGCTAGAACTAGAAAACTAATAAACAACAATCCCAAATTAATTAAACAATGAAAAACACCTTTTTAACTTTAATGCTTTCAACTTTTGTATTATCAAGTTGTGTATCGCCAAAAGTGTACAAAGAACTAGAAAGTAAATATGCAGATTTAAAGAAAGAAAATAGATCGTTAAAAGATCAAAATAAGGATTTACAAAAAGCAAAAAACCAAGCTGAAAATGACTTAGCTTCATTACAAGCAAAATATGACGAAGCAGTAGCAAAACGCGACCAATTACAAGCAGATTTAGCAGCAACAAAAACAAACTATGATACATTAAAGGCATCTTATGACGCTTTAGAAGCTAATAGTAGTTCTGCAATTGCGGCAAACACAAAAAAGAATAGAGAATTATTATCGCAATTAGAAGCTAAAGAGCAAGCATTAGCTTCAGAAAACGCTAGATTAGAGCAGTTAAAAAAAGAACTTGAAGCAAGATCGCAACGCGTAGCAGATCTTGAGGCTATAATTTCTTCAAAAGAAGCCGAAATGAATGCATTAAAAGATGCCATTTCAAGCGCGTTAGTAGATTTTGAAGGTAAAGGTTTAACCGTAGAAAAACGTAACGGAAAAGTTTATGTATCTATGGAAAATAAATTGTTATTTCAATCTGGTAGTTGGGCAGTAGGAACACAAGGTAAACAAGCAGTAAAGCAGTTAGGAACTGTGTTGGCAGACAATCCGGATATTTCAGTATTGATAGAAGGACACACAGATAACGACCCATTTTCTGGTAACGGAAACGTAAAAGACAACTGGGATTTATCAACTAAACGTGCTACAGCAATAGTAAATATCCTTCAAGAAAATAAAAATATCAATCCAGAAAGTTTAACAGCTGCAGGTCGTGGCGAGTATGCTCCTGTTGCAACTAACGAAACAGCTGAAGGAAAAGCAAAAAACCGTCGTATAGAGGTTATTTTAACGCCAAAATTAGACAAAATTACAGAGTTGTTAAATAATTAGGGCGTTAGCACAGTCTTGAGTTATACTTAGCGCAAATTGTTAAGTTTTGAGTATAAAATTCTTAACAAACATTTAGACCTTTAGTTAAATTATTTAATTAAAGGTCTTTTTATATTTGTTAAAAAGTAAACTATCCAAAAAATGAAATATACAACGCTTCCAAACACAGATATAAAAGTAAGTAAAATTTGCCTAGGTACTATGACTTGGGGAAATCAAAACACCGAACAAGAAGGTCATGCGCAATTAGATTATGCGTTAGAACAAGGCGTGAACTTTATAGACACAGCAGAGCTATATCCAGTTCCTGCCGAAGCAAAAACACAAGGAAGAACTAGTGAAATAATAGGGACATGGCTTAAAAAAACAGGACATAGAGAAAAAGTTGTTATTGCATCCAAAATAGCTGGGCCAGGCGATTATACAGCACACATACGTACGTCAGGATTTCAAAAAGGATCTGTTAAAGATGCTGTAGAAAAAGAACTAAAACGATTACAAACAGATTATATTGATCTGTTTCAGTTACATTGGCCAGAACGACATACCAATACATTTGGAGTAAGAGATTATAATCATAATCCAAACGACAAATGGGAAGATAATTTTAAAGACGTTTTAGAGCAGTTAGAGGCTGTAAAAAAAGAAGGAAAAATTCGTTTTGCAGGACTTTCTAATGAAAAAGCATGGGGAACAATGCGCTATTTAGAAGAGTCTAAAAAGCATAATTTAATAAGACCGATAACCATTCAAAATGCGTACTCATTAATTAACCGAGTTTTTGAAGGAGACATGGCTGAAATTTCAATAAGAGAAAATATAGGATTATTAGCTTATTCGCCTATGGCATTTGGTGTGTTATCTGGTAAATATATTAAAGGAACTGCAGGAGAAAATTCTAGATTAAAATTGTTTCCAAGATTTGCTAGATACAGTAGTGAAAACTCAACCATTGCAACAAAAAAATATTTAGAGTTAGCAGAAGCCAATAATCTTAGTTTAGCGCAAATGGCATTAGCTTTTGTAAATCAAAGACCGTTCGTGACTAGTAATATTATCGGAGCAACTAATTTAGAGCAACTTAAAGAAAATATTTCAAGTATTAATGTTGAATTATCTTCAGGTATTTTAGAAAAAATAAATCAAATTCATTCAATAATACCTAACCCAGCCCCTTAATCGATAGTTGTTAAAGGATTAGTCGCTAACTTCTTTTAAACGATAAATTAAAACATTTTATCTATATTAACTGTTTAGGGCAAGTAGTAGTAGGTTTTTTTTAATAGCTTAGATGTTTCTAAAACTAAACATCTCATTAATTAATATGAAAAAAACTACTCTACTAATTTGTTTGATTGCTTTATTTACAAGCATACAATCATTTTCACAAATTACCAGTTATCCTTATTCAGAAGATTTTGAATCTGGCGATGGAGGCTGGACAGCAAGCGGTACAGGTACATGGGCTTTAGGCACACCAGCAGCAACAGTTATTAATAGTGCTGCTTCAGGAGCTAACTCATGGGTAACAAATCTAACCGGAAATTACAATAGTAATGAGGACTCTTTTGTAAGTAGTCCAATTTTTGATTTATCAACATTGTCATCACCAAGCATTGAAATGAGTATTTGGTGGGAATCAGAGTTTAGTTGGGATGGAACTGTATTACAGTCATCTATTGATGGTGGAGCAACATGGCAAAATGTTGGTGCTTTTGGAGATCCTAACAATTGGTATACAGATAATACAATTAATGGTAATCCAGGAGGGCAACAAGAAGGATGGACAGGACGAAATGGTTCTGGGTCTAATGGTTGGGTAACTGCACGTCATGCTTTAGTAGGCTTAGCAGGCGAAAGTAGTGTTCAGCTAAGAATAGCTTTTGGATCAGATGGATCTGTTCAGGATGAAGGATTTGCTTTTGATGATGTGTCTATTTTTGATGTGATATGTCCAGAACCTTTAGCTATTACAGCTACAGCAATAGGGGCATCAACTGCTGAAATTACATGGTCTTCAGGCGGTGCTGAAACACAATGGAACTATGTATTACAACCAGCAGGAACAGGAACACCAACCTCAGGAACAACAGTTGGAACAACAACAGTTTCAGAATCAGCACTAACACCTCAAACAGATTATGAGGTATATGTACAAGCAATTTGTGGTGCAGATACTAGTGTATGGGCTGGGCCTTACTTCTTCACAACACCAGCGCAAACCAATTTTGTATTAGATTGTGTTAATGGTGGACCACAAACACTAACTTATTGTTATGAAAATAATGATACTAATGTATTCACATTTACAAGTGCAGATGGTACAACACCATTAAACATAACGTTTAATGCTGGTCAAGTAGAACAGAACTGGGACGAACTAGTAGTTTTAGACTCTGACGGAACAACAGATTTAAATGCAGCTACACCTTATGGTAATGGAGGTGATGTTAGTGGTTTAACATATCAATCAACAGGGTCTACGATTTCATTCCAAGTTCAATCTGATGGCAGTGTAAATTGTCAAGGAAGTGGATATACATCGATTGATGTTACTGTAAGTTGTGCTACTTGTATTAACCCAACTGCAACTTTTGTTGTTGTAGACGATTGTGAAAATGGAGATCAATTTTTAGTAGATGTAAATATTACTTCTTTGGGAGATGCAACATCACTTGAAGTATCAGATAACTTTGGCAATACTGTAACTAATGTAAGTACAACTGGAACAGTAATGCCTTTATTTGGACCTTATTCATTTAATACAGATATTATATTTACAGTTTCTAATGAACAAGATGTCAACTGTGTGATTACAAGTCAAGCAATATCATTAGCAGCATGTCCACCGGATAATGATAATCCTTGTAATGCAACGATTGCTTCGGTTAACTCAGATGAAAGTTGTACAGTCGTTAATTCAGGAACATTATTAGAAGCTACAGATTCTGGTTATCCAAACGGATCATGTACAACTGATGCTGATGATGATGTTTGGTTCCAATTCACAGCAGTTGGAGATCAACAAATTATACAAATACAAAATGTTGTAGGTGGCTTTAATGTAGATCATGCAGTTTATGAAGGAACAGACTGTAATAACTTAACTGAGTTATATTGTACAACAGATGACTTCAGTTTAACGCCTACGTTAACAGTAGGTAATACATATTATGTAAGAGTATTTTCAGCTGGTTCAACACCAACATCAATTACATTTGATTTATGTATACAAACCTTAGGTGCACCTACATACTGTACAGATGCTTTACCTATTTGTGCAGATCCAACTATATTTTATCCTAGTATTGTAGGAGATCAAACAGCTCCTCCATACTTAGATTATGATTGTTTAGGAAGTCAACCAGATCCACAATGGAATACAATTCAATTTGATGATCCAGGAGATTATACTTTCCAATTAGCTCAAACAAACGATGCAGGAACTGGTTTAGATATTGACTTTATAGTTTGGGGACCATTTATAGGACAAGACACGGGTTGTTTTGAGTTATTATCTCCTAATATTGCAGATTGTAGTTTCTCTGCTACAGCAACAGAAACTATTACATTAACAGGAGTTCCGGCGAATTCAACATATGTTATTTTAATAACTAATTTCTCTCAACAATCAGGTACTTATAACTTTACTCAAACTTCTGGACCGACAGATGGAACAAATTGTGATGTGGTTTGTGATGTTACTTTAGATTATGATGGTATAGTTGTAGAACAAGGAACAACAGCTCCTGATGGAGAAAGTGATGATATTAACCTATGTGGTTATACATCTGTTACGTTAACAGCAGATACTGCTTATTCTGTAGATTCTTATGAATGGTATATTGATGGAATATATCAAGCAGGAATCAACTCTTCAACTTTAGTCGCTACACAGTCAGGTAGTTACCAGTGTGTTGTTGGAGGAGGAATTTGTGATGATTTTACATCATCTATAATAGCTAATATTAATTTCTTTGACGATGCTATTGCTAATCAAGCACCAGATATGGAAGCTTGTGATGAAGGTGCTGGTAATGCTAGTTTTGATTTAGAATCTCAAACAGCAACAATTCTAGGTACTCAAAGTAATGCAGATTTTGTTGTTACTTACCATGAAACATTATCTGATGCTCAATCAGGTACAGCAGCTATTTCTTCTCCTTATGTTGCAGTAGATGGTACTGTAATTTATGTAAGAGTAGAAGATATTGATGCAGTAGGATCAATGTCTGGATGTGCATCTACAAATACTAGCTTTAACTTGGTAGTTAATGATGCACCAGAAGCATACACAACACCAAATCAAGAACTATGTGATGATGGTAGCGGAAGTAATATATTTGACTTAACGCTTAACGAAGCGGTTACAATAGGAACACAAACCAATGTGTCTGTATCTTATTATACATCTCAAATTGATGCTGAAACAAGTACAAATGCAATCAATAATCCAACTGCATATTCTAATACAAATAGTCCTCAGACAATTTTTGTTAAAGTTGAAAATTCTTCAGCAAGTGAGTGTTATGCAATTACAAGTTTTGATATAGCACTTTATGAAACACCAGAGACTCAATTTGGAGATGTAGTTTACGAGGTATGTCCAAACGCTACAACACCTATAACAGTAACAGCGATACCGGATAATTACACATCTAACGAGGTAAGTATTGTATGGTATGACCAAAATGAT
>NZ_JAYMEE010000003.1:0-2926 GCF_037029245.1 Mesoflavibacter sp. CH_XMU1422-2
TGCCTTACAATGGTGAACATAGAAGTACTCTAGCAATAAATAATTAATATTTTACTTGTTTATTGCCTCAGTTCTTTGTTGGCGACCGTTTTTCCGGTTAATAATATTTATTTTTTCATGGATTATTTTCCAGATTTTTGTTCTCCCTTATTTGTTTCCTTTCTTGTTTCGTTAGAAAACAAAATATAAAGAATAAGCATAAAAATAAAATAAGTTAAAACAAAACCATAAAATTCGAATGTGTTATTCCATACTTTTTTTGATACATAACTTATTATAAAAAGCAAAGAAAACCAAGATATTTGAATCACACAACTAGGGTAAACAATGTTTCTATGTAATATATCTTTCTCTTCTTTTTCAGTTGCCAAAGTCAACATAGAAGCTATAAAAGCAGAGCAAATTGTTAAACATATGCAGGTAGCATAAATAATAATAGAGTCAGATTTGTTATATAATTCAGGATAGAAAACATATATTGACATATACCAAAAAGGTAACATTAAAGAATGAACTAAAAGATTTTTAAGTTCTAAAGGGATGTTTTTAAAATCAGTCATTTCTAAATGGTTGCCAACGGTTTTGTGTATGATTTCGTTGCGTGTTTAAGCACTAAAGTTAGCAAATAAATCACAGATAGAAAGTCCGCGAGGACTTTCGTAAGTAGGCTATAACTAGCAATGAATTATACACGGTGTTGTAAGCAGTTTTTATTTTTCTATTGTTCGTATTTCGTTTGTTACCGGATTTGTTGAAGTAAGAAATTCAATTTTATTGTTCTTAATTCCAATTTCAATTTTTCTCCAAATCCTTTCTTCTTGATATGAATCGTATAAGTCAAAACTAATTTTGTTTTCTCCAAATACAGTATTTTTAAATTCCTTATTATGTGTAGAACCAATTAGCATTACTCCTTGTAATTCAAAAGTGAATATTTGAAGTTCTTCCTTGCTTTTGAATTCATATCCGATTACCATTTTAATCAATTCAGTACTTATTCCGTTATACCATATTGGGTCAATAATTGTCAATTCTCCGTTGTCGACTTTTCTCAAGATTAAACATCGAGAAGTTTTTTCGTGCCATCCATAAAAACCCTCTAAAACTGCACTATATAAATCATATTCAGACAGCACATTATTCAGAGTTTCTATTTTTATTTTTTTAATATCAGCTTTGTCAGGATTGTAATACCATTTGTCAGATTCGTACGTGCCATTTTCGTCAATCTTTAGTTTTTCCAATGACGATTTTATTTCGGTCAGTTCTTGTCCGAAAGTGAGAAGAGAAAAGAGAAGAAGTGAGAGTGTTATCGAAAATTTCATTTTTAATTCTTTAGTTTCTCAAAATTAATTCATCTAATTTTTCTGTAAAAGTCATAATGAGTGAACGATGTTTTTGGTTGAGTAAAGAGCTTTCTCAAATTGCTTACAACGGTTTTGTATAAGCGTCAGTAACGGGAAAATGCGCGAGTATTTTCCGCTGACGCACTAAAGATAGCTAAACGAGTTGAATTTCCGATAGGAAATTCCGCCGTAATGAATTATACACGTTGTTAGCTTTTAGTGCTTTTATAATTCATTCCGCTTTTTGTTTTTCGGTCAGCATTTTATTCCAATTTCTTTAATTTCCGTTTTTAGTTCATTCGTAAACTTGCTCAAATTCCGACCGTTTTTTAATTCAGGTTTGAGTGAGTAATTCCAGCGTTATTATTCCAGTTCCGATTGCGCAAACAAGCTAAAAAGTCAACCGTAATTCAATTCAGAGTTTGAGTAAGCAATTCCGCTGTTGTTTTTCATTCCACGTTTGAGTGATAATTCCGAAAATTTTCAAATTCCGCACACAGTTTTTCTGATTTATCTACCTTAAAATTCTAAAAAAAAAATCGAAAAATAAACCAGGCTTTTTTCAAACCGCAAACTTGCTCCAGCATTAAAGCTAACGGTTTGTATATGGTTTGTTGCGTGATTTAAGCAACTAATTTAGCAAATAAAAACCGAATAGAAAATCCGCGAGGATTTTCGTAAGTAGGCTAGAACTAGCAATAAATTATATACGGTGTTGGCAAATCGTTATTTTTACATTTGAAGATTTAAATTCAGTTTTGCTCCTAAAGCGTTGAAAATTCGCATAACAGTTTCAAAAGTCACATTTCCAGTACTATTTTCAAGTCTAGATATTTGGGCTTTTTTAACTCCAACTAATTCTCCTAATTGTTCTTGAGTCAGTTTTCGTTTTTTTCGAGCAGTTTTTATCATGTCACCAATCAATTCGAGTTTTAATTCAAATTCATATTCATCTCTTTCTTCTGTTCCTTTTTTTCCAATTAAAAGGTCTTCTGCTTGGTCTAAAGTGTAACTTTTCATTTCTTTTTATTTTTAAAATACGTTTTTCTAATATTATCCGCTTTGTCGATTTCTTTTAGATCTACTTTGCTAGTTTTCTTAATAATTCCGTGAGTTGCAAAAACTAAAGTTTTGGTTTTATTTTCTTTGTCCCAAAAAGCTAAAAGTCTATATTGTATTCCAGAATATAGTGTTCTAAATTCCCAAATTTCGTCAGTCAATTTTTTAAAAAACTTTGGGTCAGGTTGTTGTTCTGCTCTTCTTATATTATGAAATATTTTCTTTCTTGCTTTTAGGTTTTGTTTCTCTATAAATTCAAAAGCTTCTTCAAGTAACTTTGTTTCAAATCGTTTTATCATTATGGTTATAAAATCAAATATGATACAAATATATAAAAAGTTTCGTTAATTGTAAACTTATAAGTAGTTTTTAATGTTTGCCAACGGTCTCGTATAACCGTCAGTTACGGGTTAATATGCGTTAATTTTCGGTTTGGCACTGGCGTTAGCAATTCCGAGTGGATTCGGACGTAGTCGAATCCGCCGTAATTGCGGTTATACATCTTAAGTTAGCAATCTATT
>NZ_JAYMEE010000035.1:0-5269 GCF_037029245.1 Mesoflavibacter sp. CH_XMU1422-2
GTGAACATAGAAGTACTCTAGCAATAAATAATTAATATTTTACTTGTTTATTGCCTCAGTTCTTTGTTGTAAGTAGTGCTTTTTTTATTCAGTTTGGTTTTCAGAAGTTTCTTATTTAGTTTAAATGTGAGCGTTGGCAAGACATACTCTTTTGCAATTTTTGGTTTCGCGTTGGCTTTAGCGAATTGCAAATGTGTATGGCTTATGCGTTGGCATTTTCTACTATTTTAATTTCCTCTTCAGTCAATTCATAATGTTTATAAATCAAATTATCAATTTCATTTTCAATTTCATTTATGCGACTTTTAAGTTCGTTTATCTCTTTATTATATTCATCAAAATATTCTTCCCATTCGTCTTGTTGAGAAAGACTTAACGTGATTTTCTTTTTCTTAAGTTCTGCCAAAAAGGTTTTAAAATCATAATCGTAAAACTCGTTTAGCTTTTTAGATAGTTTGTCAATGCCAAAACTTTCTGTGTTTAATATTCTTTTTCTAAAACGATTTATCTTTTTGTTAAGAGAAGTATATAAAGTTCTTACAGTTTTAGCAGGTTCAGACAAATCTGAACTTTCAAGTATTAAATGCTCTGGAAAACTTATAGTTTCTAAATAGATTCTTTGCATATTCAATCTTCCGCCATTTTTTGGGTCACCAAGTGAAGCACAAATATTCATTAAATAATACCAAATGAGTTTTGAATTTAACAAGCCCAATAAGGAAAGACTTGAACTATTAATTAAAAATATTGTTTTGTTTATATAAGTGCTTTCCTCGTCAAACGCAAAACGTGAACTCATTGCAATTTCTGGATAAATAATTTTTGGGTTATCAATAAGATTGTAATAATCACAAGCTCTTAATTCCCACCAATATTTTCCTTTATCACTACGTTTTTTTGCTTTCTCTTTAAATGGTTCTAAAAATTCAGCAATTCCAGAAAAATTAGTTTTTAGCCATAACCACGCATCATCTTCATTTTCAAACTCTCCTTGTGAATCTGTATAACCACTTGGAATACAAATCAAATGCTTTCCTTTACTTCTAATTTCAAACTTCCGAACATCATCGCCATCAATAAATTTTTTGATTAATTCGGCAGACTTTGGGTCTTTTGTGATTATATCTTTTTGTACTTCATCGCTTATTATAAAAGCATCGTTATAACCCGTTTTTAAACCATATTTAATATCTAATTCTTTGTTGCTAGCAATGGAAATTCCATTGTTTTGAACTTTATTTAAAATTGAAAGTTCTTTTTCTGATATTAAATTCCATTTTTCTTGTTGAAAGATTTCAGGTTTTAGATTTATTCCCTCATTTTTCAGGCTAAAATTAATATCTAAATTTTTAAGAGTTTGAATTTGAAGATATTTAGCATCATAGTTAAAAACTTTATTGCTAATTATCAAAATAAGAGGTGAGGTAACAGCATCTTGAAAAACATTTAATTCTCCAAAATCAATTAATTGATCAATTTGTAATTTACTTAAAAACTGTTTTAAATTTTTACCATATGATGCTTTGATAAATTTGTTTGGATTAATAAAACCTAATAATCCGTTTGTTTTTAAAGCTTTGATGCCTAATTCAATGAAATACACATATAAATCTGCTGTACTTAAATATGTTTCATAATCCTTTTGAAATGAAGGTTTAAACTCTTTAATTATCTCGTGTCTAACATAAGGTGGATTTCCAATAATAACATCAAAACCACCTTTTGCAAAAACTTCTGGAAATTCGTTATTCCAATTAAAAGCTTTTTCTCCAGCAAAAGTTGCGTCATCAATTAAACTGTTACCACATTTAATATTATTGTTTAAAGACGTTAGTTTTCTGCCTTTTTGAGCTGTACGTAACCAAAGTGATAATTTTGCAATTTCCACACTTTCATCATTGATGTCAACACCATAAATGTTATTTTCTAAAATTGCGTTCTCCACTTCGCTCAATACCATTGCATCTCCAAACAATTTGGCTTGCAATTCATCAATGTACCTGTGTTCTGCAATTAGAAATTCTAATGCTTGATTTAAAAAAGCACCACTTCCACAAGCTGGGTCGCAAATCGTAATTTGCAACAACCATTTTCTGTAATCTTCTAATTTTTGAGATAACTTTTTTAAGGTCGCTTTTTGTCTGCCTCTACGTTCTTTTTCGTATTCAGCTTCTTGTATGTCAAGTTCAGTTTTCTTTTCTTCACAAAGTTTACCAACTGTATTATCTACAATATATTTGGTAATATATTTAGGTGTGTAGAAAACACCGTCTTTTTTACGTTTGGTTTTACTTTGGTCAGATGAAACTCCTTGTATTTCTGCTTGTATTTCGTCAATGTCGTTTAACGAATGTTCAAAGATGTGCCCAAGTATGTTTACGCTTACTTCACTCTCAAAATCGTAGTTGCTTAAATTTATTGTGTGTTTATGCAGTAAATCGTCATTGATTTTGATGTTGTCTAAAATTTCGTCTGGTGCAAAAAGTCCACCATTGTAGGCAAAAATATCGTGTTGCTGTCCTTTGTGTCCTGTGTTCATATAACCGAAATACTTTTTAAATCGGTCGTATAAAGGAAAATACTCATCATATTTATCACGTAAATCAGTCCATTGGTTTACGATTGAACGAATTGAGTTTGGTGGTAGTAACAATCTGTCTTCTGCAAAAAAGATAAATAGAAAACGGTCGAGTAGCTTCTGCGTTTTCTTGAATAAAGTCAGTTTATCGTATTCTGGATTTTCTTTTTGAATGGCATCAAAAATCTCGTTTCTAAATGAAGCGTAATCTTTGTATAATTTTTTGGTTACGTTTTCTTCCTGCGTTAAAGATTCGTCTTTAATCTTTTTCGGAATGTCTTTTAAAAGATATTCTGATGAAAGGCAAAGCCAAAGCATATCAAAACGTTCTTTTGAAAGCTGAAATAAATTAAATTCCTCAAAGTCAACTGCGTTGTCAATGTAAAAACGCAACTTCTCAAAGTTGGAAGTAATTACATAATTACAACCAGGTTGGTTGTTTTTATATCCAAATGCTTGGGTTTCTACTTTGCTTAAATCAGTTGTATTTGTTCCTTTTAGTTCAATTACTGCAAGTGCTTTTTCTCCTTTTAAAATTGCTCCATCAGTTTTTTTAGAACCTTTTATATTTTTTAATTCCGTTGTGAGATTAAAGTCAGGTGTTGGGTTTTTAATGTAACCTAAAACATTTACAAAAAGGTCAATCAGAAATTCGCCTTGATATTGTTCCTCTTTGGAATTTCTTATGTTTTCTTGAATGGTCGGATTATGGAAATGGCTTGAAAATCGCTCGTAAGCTTGATTGACTTTTTCGGACTCCAATCCTTTTAAATATTTGTTTAGAACAGAGTTCTGAAATAAGCTCATAAAATTTTAATCTTTTTTCTCAAATTTAATATTATTCCGAGCGTTGGCAAGAAACAGCTCTTTTATTTTTTCAGCGTTGGCTTTTCGCATTGGCAAAAAAATAAATGTGCTGTTTGTGAGTTGGCTTTTTTAGTTCAAATGTTCAATTTCAGCACGATTTCCGCATTACTTACAACGGTTTGGGCTATGGTTTCGTTACGGAATGGTACGCGAATATCATTCCGCCGTAACCATAAAATTATTAAAAAGGCTTGAAATTCCGATTGGGAATTTCAGCCGTAATGAACTATAGCCGTTGTTGGCTACAGTTTTTAATATTTATGATAATATTTTCTCATTATTATATTATAGTTTCTTTCAGCTCCAAGCTCTTTTGCTTTAAGAAAGTCGTTATGAGCCAATTCTTTTTTCCCTTTTTTTAAATATATAAATCCTCTGGTCAAATATGTTCCAGCAAAGTCAGGTTTTAATTTTTCCGTTTTGTTCAGAAATGGCATTGCTTTTCGGAATTGAGCGAACTTAAAATAAGATAAACCTGTATTGTATTGAACTTTCCATTGGTCTGGATATACTTTTGAAATTTTTCTATAGAGCAAAAGAGCTTTAAGGTGATTTTTATTTCTCAAATAGCTGTAGGCTAAATTTGCTTTAATAGCATTTTCTTGGTCTGTGTCTTTTAATGCAATTTTAAAATCCTTGATAGCCTCTTTGTGCTTTTCCATTGAAGCATTCGCAAACCCTCTGATAATATGGATTTCGGTAAATTCTCCATCGTCGAGTTTCAAAAACTCATTGCATAAATCCAATGCTTTTTGATATTTGTCGGTGTAAAATTGATTGATGGCTGAAATGAATAGACTGATTTTTATTTCATAATCTTCTAACGTTCCATTGTCAATTCCGTCAACTATTAGTTGTGATTTGTAAAATTCTTTAGCAGATGAGTGAATCATTGCCTTGAATAAGTGAATAAATTGAATTTCCGAATTCCATTCGATAAATTCATCGCACTTGTCAATCGCAGAATTAAAATCTCTAAATTCCCATAACTCAAATGCCTTTTGAATTAACTGATTCATAAAATCAGAAAAATTCTCTTTCATTGAAGCCTGTTCCAAAGCTTCAAAAGCAAGTTTCATTATGTTAACATTTGCGAGCATTTTTCAAATTGTAGCCAACGGTCTCGTATAACCGTCAGTTACGGGTTTAAAGTTAATAATTTTCGGTTAAGCACTGACGTTAGCAATTCCGAGTGGATTCGGACGCAGTCGAATCCGCCGTAATTGCGGTTATACATTGTTGGCGGTAGTTTTTAATTAACAAAATACTCGTAAATTAACACTTTATTTTCAGTGTCGATTTTTACCTGTTTCCATATATTATTTTCAATTACTTTTTGGGAAACAGTAATTAATTCCGATTTTGCATTTTTATTTTTAGTTAATCTAATAGCATCTTGTTCTGATATTTTTAATTCAAAAACTTGGTAGTAATCTGTAAATCCTCCACTTTCATTTTTTATAATCTCGAAATCGTCATTCAATACTAAATTCATTTGTTTCAGTTCATTTGTTGCCGAACTTTTAAAAAAGAAATAGTCCTCAAATAATACATAAGTCGTAAAAAAAATAAACACTAATAAAATTCCACTTCCGATTATTTTTCCAACTTTTGGTTTTCCGAGTTTTTTTAAAGTGTAGAAAACAAGATATGGAATTCCAAAAAATAAGATTACTCCAATTAATAATATTATTCCCCAGAAAAGTAAAAAATCATCCATTTCGTTTTGTTCAAATTACCGCCAACGTTAGCGTATAAATTTCAGTTGCGGAAAATCGGTACGATTTTCCGATTGAGACTGAAAGATAGAAAATTGCAATGAAT
>NZ_JAYMEE010000036.1:0-1031 GCF_037029245.1 Mesoflavibacter sp. CH_XMU1422-2
TAGTAAAATTTAAAAAATCTGGCTTGTGGCTCAACCGAAAATTAATCACTAATTTGCACGCAACGAGCCATACACCAGACCGTTGTAGCCAATTATCCAAAAATGCCTGAAGAGTTAGAAAATAAACTAATCGATATTATTGAAAGTGATAAATGGATGACTAACATTTTGAAAATAGTCAGAGATTTAGACCTAAAAGATTGTTGGATTGGAGCTGGTTTTGTTAGAAATAAAGTTTGGGACGAAAAACACGGGAAAGACAAAACAGCACTTAATGATATTGACATAATATATTTTGACAAATCAAATTTGACCAAAAAGTTTGACTTAGAAATAGAATGCAAACTGAGAAATCTGAATCCTAAACTAAATTGGTCTGTTAAGAATCAAGCAAGAATGCATATTAGAAATGGACACAAACAATATACTGATTGTAAAAAAGCCATTTCCTTTTGGCCTGAAACAGCTACTTCAATAGCTGTAAGATTGAATTTCAAAAACAAAATTGAGTATACCGCACCTTATGGATTAGAAGACTTATTTAATCTCTTAGTTGTACCAACACCGAAGTTTGATTTAACCATTTACAAGAGTAGAATTGAAAAGAAAAATTGGAAAGAAAAATGGAACGAATTAGAAATAAAAACTGGCTACAACAAGGTGTATAAAACATAGCTAATAAGTGCTAAACCGAAAGGTTTGTGTATATTTAGAAAGTCCGCCAAATTTTTAATTTGGCTTTTTAAAAGAGAAAAATTAAAAACAAAATATAAAAATTCGGCTCAGTGTTTATCCGAAAAGTTAGTGTCTTTTTACACGCTACGTTTCATACACAAGTCCGTTGGTTACAATAGCGGAATTAAAAACTAAACGTAAAAATCGTGCGAATTCCGAACTTTGAAAACAGCGGAACTTTGCGCAAAAAAATAACGGAAACTGAATTTAATACTCGAGACCGAAACGTAACGCTGAATTGAAAAATGTAAAACGGAACTATGCGCAGAAATCAACTTGAGCGGAATTTAAAAAAC
>NZ_JAYMEE010000037.1:0-3829 GCF_037029245.1 Mesoflavibacter sp. CH_XMU1422-2
TTCAGTTTTATGGGATTCATTCAGAGTTTGTTTTGCGTTCTGCTATTCAATTCCACGTTATGATTCCGCAATTTTGGAATTCGAAAGAGTAGAAGTAATCAATTCACGTTTTTATAATTCCGCACGAGAGAATTTTTGCGCACAGTTCCGTTCTACATTTTCAATTCAGTGTTACGTTTCGGTTTTGAGTATTAAATTCAGTTTCCGTTAACCTTTTTTGCGCACAGTTCCGCTTTTTTCAAAGTTCAGAATTCGCACAATTTTCACACTTAGTTTTTAATTCCGCTATTGTAACCAACGGTTCGGCTATGAGTAGTTGCGTGGGTTAGCACTTAACTCTGCAAGTACACACCAAACTGAAAATCCGCGAGGATTTTCAGAAGTAGGCGAGAACAAGCAATTACTTATAGCCATTGTTGCCAGCAGTTTTTATTCTTTAAATCTTTTACTAGTCAATTTTTGTTTTGCTTTATTCTTTACTTTTTTTGAAACACCGTTTTTTGAAAAATTAAGAATAATTTTTCGAGTAATATCTGGTTGGTCTAAGACTAGATTTTGTATTTGTGCATTTCCATTTTTAATGATTTTATCAACCAATTTTTTAGAAATACCTTCTTTGACTAATATTAATCGATAGCTTTCTGAAGGTTCTGAAATTTCACCGCGTTTAATTAAAATTCTTGAGTCAATTTCAACAGGAAGAGAGTACATTAGCTTTTCTAATTTTTCAACAAGTTCTAATCTATTTTTGGTTGAAAACGAATAAAATGGATTTTCCCAATCAACATCTTTGTCAAGCTCATTTGTTTTTGGGTTGTAATTCTCTAAGAAATTTAAAACTTCTAATTGAAACTTACCATCTAAATTTCGTTCTGGACGCCATTGCACATCTATTAATTTTAAACGTCCTCTGTCTTCGAGCATAAGTAGGCTAGAACCTTCAAAAAAACTTTCGTTTCCTTTCAGAGGATCGACTTCATAAAATTGATTGTATTTAATTGCCCAACCAGCTTCTACTCGTAGAGGTTGTAGACGTATTTTATCTTTCATTAATCTAAATGGTCTTTTAGATTTTTATATCGTTCTTCTGCCTCACCTTTTTTCTCTACGACGCGGTAGCCGTATTTTAATTTTCCAGTTTGTGAACTATCCTTAAGATTTACACCTTTTTTTTGATTTTTCAAAATTTACTCTTTGGACGTTTATTATTTGCTAAATATGCTAAATGAGTAAATGCTTTTAACATTCTTTCTGTCATTTCTTTTGAGTTGAAAATTAAGCTCATATTTGTTTTATTGCGATTGCCACCACAAACGCTTGTTTCTATTCGTGTTGCTGTTAGGTAAATTCTTTTTTTAATCTTTAATCGTTTCGCATCGTAATCATCTAAATCAAGCAATTCTACTTTTGATAAATTATCAAGGTCTAGCTTCTGTGTAAACTCATGATTACAGTGATTATCAGGATCAGAACTTTTGACAACCTCAAAAATCAGATATTTACCTTGCGAAACCTTTAGATTTATAACCTCTTGATAAAAATTTGGGCTTCCAACTGCGAAACCTACATTGTCTTTAATAAATGAAATAGTTTCTTCCCAAGTTGCATCATTCTGTTTTTCTTGGGCTTTTACAAACATTACAAGAACTAAACAAAAGATAGTTAATATTTTATATTTCATTTTCTATTATTTACAAGGTAAAAAGAAGTCGAACTGACCAGCTTCTACGTCTACAACAATGACCGAATCATAATTTGGCTTCCTGTTTTCTTTAAAGTTTTTTATGGCATTATTTCTACCTCTTTTTGCGATAGAAATATTTTCAGATTTACTATTACCTTTTTCGTAGAAATAACAAATGTGGGTATATCCTGTAAGACCACCGTAATTTACATACTTGTCTGCACCGTCTAAATATGAGCCAGAGTTACCTTCAATGTAAGTTTGTAAATCATCTTCTAAGTCCCAAGTATCACTTTTACTAGTTTCACTACACAAGGTAAATACATCTGTTATAAATAGGTATACTGTTCCTTTATTAATATAGATTTTCATACCGTAGAATGCTGTATCTTCAGCTTCCATAAAATCATAGAATTGGCTACTGCCTGTTTCGTTATCAGATTGTGAATAGCTCCAGCCAAAAAGCAAAAGCATTGAAATTGTTAGATTAAATGTTTTCATAATATATTGATTTTAAAATTTATCTCCGCTTGTTTCACGTTCTTGTTTTCTTTTCTCTGTTGCTAAATATGCTAGGTGTTGGAATGCTTTATAAATTCTTGGTCTCATCTCTATATCAGATACATAGATATAAGCGTAATTGTTGTTTGAAGTACCATCTTCGCCTGTAGTTAATATATAACTACCTGTTAATTTTATATGTAAAGAATACTGTTGGATACTCATTTTGGGGTCATAATTATGAATTTCAACAGAAAGTAACTTACTTAGGGGAAGTGAACTACTATATATATTCGGTGAACCGTTATAATTCTTGTAAAACCACTTCCAACTAAAACTTGTTGAGTTTATATTAAAATTAGTAAACTTATATTCAGGATTACCGCCGTTAATAAATTCCAAATTTTTATTAATAAACCCTACTGTTTCCGCCCAAGTAGCATCATTTTGTTTTTCTTGGGCAACAAGTGTATGTGTAATGACAATTAAGAGAAAGGTTGCTAAATTTTTTTTTGTTTTCATTTTATTTAAATTGAAGTTTATAAATCTATTCCAAAACCGAACCCTATCCAAGGTTGGCTTTTAAAATTCCATTCTTCTGCTTGGTCTGATAGTGGTGTATCAAAACCTAATAAAACAGACAGCCCTATACCTCTGACGTTATATCCTAATCCTACACCATAATTCAAAGATGCTACGGTAAAAGTTTCGTCACCTATATCAGTTCTTGTATTCGTGTTACTAATTTCAGTTTTTGACAAGCCAATGAATAATGGCGTGAAGCTAAAATAATGCTTAAAAGACTTACCGTCTTTATCTTCCTTATTCTTGTAAAAATGTTCCCAACCCAATACCTTACTTATTTTAAGGTTGACGCTTTCATCAAAAATAAAATTATTCTTTAGTTCTTCTGCTCTACTACTCAAATATACTTTTACGGGTATAGTTAAAGCACCAATTTCCCAACTTCTGTATGGGACACTTATGCGATAATTATTTTTAATTTTTAAAACTAATTGCTTGTCTTTTAGGTAATCGTTAATCGTGGTTTCGTCGTCATCAAATGGGAATGGGTATAAAATAAGTTCTGAACCATTTTGTTTTATTGATACGTTTATCGTTTTATATTCACTGAAAATTGAGCTATCAAGGTCTTTTAAATCTGGATCATAAGTAAGTGAGTCTATTTTGCGTACAAGAATAGTGTCCCCGCTTGGTAAAATATGTTCTTCGGCAATTTTATAGGTGTATTTTTTATTGGGTAGTTTTACTTTCACTTTAATCGGTGTATCATTTGCCTTAGTGCTAATACGATAATGTTTTGCAGAATCTGTTTTCTGAGAGTGACCAATTGAAATGATAAAAGCACAAATAAAAGTTAGCAATAGTTTTTTTTTAGTCATAGGTTTAAATCTTTTACTATTATATCAAATGTATTCATTTTAACTCTCTCATAACATACCTACTAGTGGGTATTTTTGGTGAAATTGCTGGCAACGGTTTCGTATAACCGTCAGTTACGGGTTAATATGCGCTAATCTTCGGTTTAGCACTGACGTCAGCAATTCCGAGTGGATTCGGACGTAGTCGAATCCGCCGTAATTGCGGTTATACATCTTAAGTTAGCAATCTATTAACTTTAAC
>NZ_JAYMEE010000038.1:0-1334 GCF_037029245.1 Mesoflavibacter sp. CH_XMU1422-2
AATTCATTGCAATTTTCTATCTTTCAGTCTTAATCGGAAAATCGTACCGATTTTCCGCAACTGAAATTTATACGCTAACGTTGTAAACAATTATCCCGTATGAGAATATTACTGATTGTCCTTTTAGCTGTTCTTTTCCTTAATTCGTGTATGGATGAGCAAAGCAAAGAATTGGAATTAAATGAACGAATAACTGAAATCGAAAAAATGAACAGAACATTGTCAGACTCGTTGAACAAAATGCTGGAAAACAGAATTTACAATACGCAACTTATCGCAATACCTGAACAAAAAGAGGTAACTCTTGGCGTACCGAATAAATTAAATGTATTAATGCATACAATTCGCCCATATCCTAATTATAAGGTATACCGAATTAAAGAAAATGACGAAAAAGAGATTTTAAAAGAGAATCTTACCGAACCAAGCTTTGACATAGAATTTATCCCTAAAGCGAACGAAAAAACTATTGTGAATTATTCAGTAGTGGTTGACTTAAACGGTAAGAAAATTGAAATACCTAGTCAAATTTCTTATGACCCAAAAAAATAAAAAACTGTTTACAACAATGTATAACCGCAATTACGGCGGATTCGACTACGTCCGAATCCACTCGGAATTGCTAACGTCAGTGCTAAACCGAAAAATTTGCGTACTTTAACCCGTAACTGACGGTTATACGAAACCGTTGTAAAACATTTTGAGAAACAGAAGTAACATAAAATATCTTGTATTACTAATTGTGATAATCGGATTATCATATTTGGGTTATAAAGGGCATCGGAATTATCAAAGAAATGAGATAATTAAAGAAATGAATACAAATCTCACTTTTTCAAACTCTCACTCGAAATTCAAAAAACTCACCTACTCGGATTCTGAATTTGAATCTAACAATTCACTTTTAAAATCAATAAGTAAAATTAAAGACTCAATAACGAATGAGTTTCTAAATAGAACAGAAGAAAAAATTATTTTTTTTGCTCTTAACCAAGACACTTTGAAAATAAAAAAAATTACCGGACAGAAATACAGTTATTCATCAAAACTTGACAAAGGAATTTATGATAAAAAATTTAATGATTTTTTATTTAATTCACTAAAACCTTTGCTTTCGAAGAATGGTATTGATGAAATTGAAGTTTATACTTTGACACCAACTGAATATGATAATATTCCTCCACATGATAATATTCCTCCACCGCCAGGAACTTTAGCAAACTTTGATTATGAAAAAGAATATGAGTAATAAAAACGTTTTACAACAAAGAACTGAGGCAATAAACAAGTAAAATATTAATTATTTATTGCTAGAGTACTTCTATGTTCACCAT
>NZ_JAYMEE010000039.1:0-2183 GCF_037029245.1 Mesoflavibacter sp. CH_XMU1422-2
GCCTTACAATGGTGAACATAGAAGTACTCTAGCAATAAATAATTAATATTTTACTTGTTTATTGCCTCAGTTCTTTGTTGGCAACAGTTTTTATTATTCAGATTACAGTATGTCGTTTAAATCTTGTCTTCCGACAATTGCCATTATTTCAACAACGTCATTATTTATTTTATAGTAAATACTATCTATTCCACAGACACATCTTCGGTAGTCTTTTTTTATATAATCAACTGACTCGAATGAAAAAGGCCTTTGAGAAATAATTTCAAAATATTCAAAGAATGATTCAAAATATTTATCCGCTTGAGTCATTCCAAATTTTTTAACTCCATAGTGATGGATTCGGATTAAGTCATTTTTTGCTTCGTTACTTAATCGATATTTAGCCATTCAGTAAAGTTTTTGATTGAGCTAAAATTTCATTTTTTGATTCGCTTGTAAATCCGCTATTTTCAGCTTTTTCCAATTTAGTTCGAACCCAATCAATTTCGACTTGTTGTTTTCTAGCTTGTCTAATTAAATCGTTTACTAATTCGCTTTTGCTTGAATATTCTTTTCCATTGACTTGTGCTTTCAGCCATTCGTCGTTAGGTTCTGTAAATGATATACTTTGTCTTGACATAATTCAATTGTTTGGTGTAAATATACATCAAATACGCATCATTTCCAAATTATGGGCAACGGTTTTGTGTATGGTTAGTTGCGTGTTTAAGCAACTAATTTAGTAAACAAAAACGAGCGCGAGAAAATTCCGAAGGAATTTTCCAAGTAGGCACTTGCCAAAGCAATTAATTATACACGGTGTTACCCACAGTTATTGTGCTAATAATGGGTCGTTTGGGTCTTCAGCAGTGCAATTTATAAAACTAAAATCTCCCGATTCGGAAAAATTCCTAATTAAACAAACATATCCAAATTCCACAAAAGTAGTTTCATTCTCAATCACAATTTTATATTTATAAGTTCCAAAAGGTAATTCTGAACTATTTGATTGGTTTAAACCAACGAACGGATTCGTCTCATAATTATTTGTTTCAAAAACAACATTATCATCTATATCATAAATGATTACAGTATTATTTGCATAAAGGTCTATGTTTTGGATTGCGAACGTGTCATTTAATCCGTCTCCATTTGGTGAAAAAGCTCCACTCGGAATAATTTCTCCCATAGTTTGGTCAAGATTATCAACATTAGAATTCGAGAATGGGTTTTCTCCACAACATAAAAAAGTTTCTAATTCAGGTTCTTGTTCAGGTTCATCATCGTTATCATTACAACTAAAAGTCAAAAAAAATGATAAGATAATTGTAAATAAAATCGTAATTCTGTTTTTCATATGAGTTTTGTTTAATTGTGGGTAACGTGTTTGGCTATGATACGTTGCGGAAAAATCCGCAGGATTCTTTCCGCCGTAGCCGAAAGATAGTAAATTGCAATGAAATTCCGATAGGAATTTCAGCCGCAATGGATTATAGCCGTTGTTGTGTACTGTGCTTTTTATTCATTGTTATGGTTTTCCACATCATAGTGATTCCAGTTAATAATATTATCAAACCACCAATTAGAAAAGCCATTCCATATCCTTTAGCGAAAAATCCGCAAAAGTAATTCAAGTATCTGTTTATAATTCCAGATGAGTAAATTCCAGTTGCAGAAATTCCGAATGTCAGAATTAGAACTACTATTGAGTTTATGATTCCGAATTTATATTTCCAATTTACCAGTCCAACTGCTAAAATTCCGATTATTAAACTAGCTAAAGTCCAATAAGCTTGGTCAGCGAAAAATTGTCCAATTCGCACGTCAGTCAGACTTTTAAATTTTTCCCAATCGTCATTCATTAAAGCGTCGAAAAGTCTTCCATTATATGCGACATATAAGCGTTTCAATCCGCTAATGATAAAAATCAAAGCAAAACACTCTAATAAAATCAGCTTTAGGTTAAATTTCTTTATCATTTTCGGCATTGTACACAACGGTTACGTATAAGAATAGTGCGTAGTTTGAGTGCGAGGATTTTCCGAAGGAAAATCAGATGCAAGCAAACAAGCACTAACTTTAAATTTAGGAATAAACTTACGCATTATTTTTATACTACTTAAGTTAGCAATCTATTAACTTTAACATTTAATCATAAAGAACCAAAGAGAGGAATAAGGTTATGATATACGCAGAGACTA
>NZ_JAYMEE010000040.1:0-9526 GCF_037029245.1 Mesoflavibacter sp. CH_XMU1422-2
AATTCATTGCAATTTTCTATCTTTCAGTCTTAATCGGAAAATCGTACCGATTTTCCGCAACTGAAATTTATACGCTAACGTTAGGCAACATTTAATCACCAAGCGTTATTCTTACCTTCCAATTGTTTGGTTCATATTTCACGTATTTTACATTTACTGCATCAGAGAAACTAATTCTATGTTTTCTACCGTCAATATCTTTAATATCTTCAGGCATATTACCACCATAATACCATCTTGGGAAATAGTTTTCATTTGTTTGTCTATGAAATGCTTTTAATTCAAGTTCACGTTCCATTCCACGAGGTAAATGTAAAATACTACCTATTGCTGGTACTTGAGGTAGTTTACATTCTACATAAACGCTTTCATCCCAAATTTCAACATCATTTTCTATGTGTATAATACAGTCAATCATAATAAAAACGTTGCCTAACAAAGTATAAAAACAAAAGCTATTATTAGGCTATTTTTCTAAGGCTTTTGTTTGTTTGTTATATGCTGCCCTCATTCTTGCGTGGAGCATATTTACACGCTTCAATTTTTATACAGATACGTTAGCTACAATGCCGAAACAAACCTCATAGATGATTTTATTTTTTCTGTTTTTAACTTTAATCATAGTTCTTATTTATCCTGTTTTGGCGTGGAAAATGTTAAAAGCCTTAAAGCAAAAAAACAAACCGAAATTTTATCGACTTTCGACTATACTTTTAATACTGATTTTGATTCCAGGCTTTTATTGGAAAGTACTGCCAGGTTCAAATCTATTTTGGAATCCAATTGAGAAAGCCGAAGAACGTAACTACAATATCGAACTGACTGGATTTGAATTTAACGATGGTGAACTGATTTATGAATACGAAACCAAAAGAGCGTTTAATGGAGATGGATATTCGATTTGGATTTACAAAATTGACGACAAAACAGCAGAATATTTTAAAAAACCAAAAAATGAATTCTTTACCGAACATCCACGGACGGAATTAAGAAGTCATTGGGAACCTGAATTTTGGAAAAAAACACCATTTGACAAACAAGAGAAAAAGTTTTTCGACTTTGCTCACAGTACTCTTGACGAATTGGAATTTGAATTAGAGGACTTACTGTATGAAAATGGGAATTACTATGCGTATGAATATTATATGCATCGTTATGGAGTTGGAAATATTGACTTTTACATACTTTGTCCGAATAGAAAATTGATAGTAAAAATAAACCATAACACGTAAAAAGCACAGTAGCTAACAATGGCTATAATTCATTGCGGCTGAAATTCCTATCGGAATTTCATTGCAATTTACTATCTTTCGGCTATGGCGGAAAGAATCCTGCGGATTTTTCCGCAACGTATCATAGCCAAAACCGTTGTGGTTAATTTAAACAAAATGAGTAACAAGAAAGAATATTTTGGATTTAGCAAAGAAGTGAATGATTATTACAATCATTACGTAACTGTAGCTGATGCAAAAGCTGGTGTTTTAATCGCAATATCGTTTGTTTTATTTGATTTCTTGAAAGACTTCAAGCATTGTCTTCTAATTGAAGATATTTTATTCTATACAGCTACCATATTATTATCTCTGACTTGCTTATTTTCGGTTTGTACAGTTTTTCCTAGAAATCCCAAAAAGAAAAAGGGTTTGATTTTTTGGGAAAACGTAAAAGAATATAAAAGTTCTGGTGAATATTATTCAGAAATTAAGGAATTAAATAGCGAGAAAATTGAAAAAAAATACTCTAACCAAAATTATAATTTAAGTAAGTTATTAAGTAGGAAGTATTTTTTCATAAGGCTTTCAATAATTGTATTTATACCTGCTTTGGTTGCTTTAATAACCCTTTACCTTTTAAACACTAATGGCTGATTGGGGAAAAGAATATTGGAATTCAATTAAAGACCATTTTAAATCCAACATTGACGGACTGGATGACAAAGTGAATTCTGTAACCAATGGTCGAGTGACGCCAGCATTGGAAGATATCAAGATAGGTTCTGGTAGAAAAATGCGAACTGCTTGTCTATTTTTTGACATTAGAGGCTTCACAAAACGAACTAGCTCTTCTGATTTTGACAAACTAAAGGAAACTCTATATATGCTAAACTGTGTAATTCCAACAGTTATGAAAATCATATATGACTACAATGGCTATATAGAAAAAAATACAGGAGATGGTATTATGGCTCTAATTGGAACGGATGACGACGATGAGACTTCAGCTAATAATGCACTTCAAGCGTCTATGACAATTTTCTATGCATTAGAACACCTAATAAATCCTCATCTTAAAAAAAAGGGAATTGACGAAGTGAAAGCTAGAATTGGAATAGACCTAGGACAAATTCTAATAACACGCATTGGCTTACCAACTGGTCAGAGTAAACACAAAAGAAATTTTTTAACAGCTGTTGGACCAACAGCCAATATTGCTTCTAAAATTCAACACGCTTCTAGTACAAACCAAATTTGGGTTGGAGACCAAATAAAAGAAAATGCAAATGATGCGTGGAACAAGTTCTTTATAAAAAAAGAAATAGAAGACTGGATTTGGGTGTATGCACAATCTGGAAAAAAATATAATGTGTGGCATTTCGACGCACATTGGATTGAACTATAAAAAAACTAACCACAACAATGGCTATAAGTAATTGCTTGTTCTTGCCTATTTCTGAAAATCCTCGCGGATTTTCAGCTTGGTGTGTACTTGCAAAGTTTAGTGCTAAACCACGCAACTACTCATAGCCGAGACCGTTGTGCATAATTTAATCGAACCCAAATTTAATGAATAAAACTTTATTTTTAGTTTCAATTCTATTTCTATTTAGTTGTGGAAATAAACTGAATAAAATAAGTTCGGATTGCGAAAATCTTTACGCAGACGAAAAGGTTGAACTATGCCTGCCTTCAAAAAATTGGAAACCAGAAAAAATTGACAAGTACCTAATTTTTAAAAATGACTCGAATGATTCTTTAACAATCGATAAAAGTGTCATCGCAATAATGATTGACGATTACCAATCAGAATTAAGCGCAAAAGACTTGAGAAATCAACATTTGGAAAGTATGCTAAAATCGGAGACATTAAACGTGGAATTAATATCAAAAGGAACTGAAAATATAAATGGAAATACATTCTACGATTTTGAAGTAAACTCAAAAGATGGACAAGTATATTCTTATTTTCTATTTTATAATAAAGGAGAAATTGGATATAATATAAGCGCTACAATTCGAGAAGAAATTAGAAACGGAATTGACAAAAAAGATTATCTGAATTTTTTAAAATCATTACGAATAAAATAAAAAACTATGCACAACAATGTATAAATTCAATTGCGGCTGAATTTCCTGCGGAAATTCATTGCAATTTTCTATCTTTCAGCTCAATCGGAAAATCGGTACGATTTTCCGCAACTGAAATTTATACGCTAACGTTGTAGCCAATTAAAACAAAATCAATATGAAATTTTATCTGACAATTACAATTACTCTTTTAATCTCGACATTAGGATTTTCTCAAACTTCTGAAACTGACTCAATTTATAAAGCTAAAATAAAAAAATTGGATTTTATGGTTGGCAACTGGAAAGGAACTGGTTGGAGGATGGAACGAAATGGAAAATCAGAATTTGAACAAACAAATAGAATTGAATTTAAATTAGACTCAACTGCTGTTCTTATTGAGGGAAAAGGAATATCGAAAGGGAAAATTGTCCACAATGCACTTTCAATATTAACGTATGATAAAACTAATGACAATTATATATTTCGCTCATATTTACCAAACGGAATGAATGCAGAGTTTAAAGCTGAAATTATCGAGAACAAACTATACTGGTATACAAATGATAATATACGATTTAGAATATGGCAAAATGAGAAAGGACAATGGTATGAAACTGGTGAATATAAGAGAGAAAACTCTTGGATTCAGTTTTTCGAAATGACACTTAATAGAGAACAATAACTGGCTACAACAATGTATAACCGCAATTACGGCGGATTCGACTACGTCCGAATACACTCGGAATTGCTAACGTCAGTGCTAAACCGAAAAACTTCGTATATTTATCCGTAACTGACGGTTATACGAGACCGTTGGCATTAATTTAAATGAAACAATTCACAATCATATCAATTCTTATCTTTTTAGTGTCGTGTTCATCGACATTTAAGATTGTTGAACAACCGACAGAGTACTCAACAGTAATTGAAAAAGGACGAATAACTGGAGTTATATTTAAAGAAAATGGTGCTTGTTTTTTATGCCTTCAAGATAAAGAAAGATTCACTCCGACAATTGATGACATTCAAAAAACTGAGAGAATACTCGAACAAAATTTAAAAGAAGCGAATAAATCTAGAACGAACCAAGTTGACAATTGTCCAGTAATCCACAAAAAACTGAAATCATACAGAAGACAATACTTCGGTTACATTGACAGTAGCGGAAAGAAAATCATTTATATAACTTTCAATTGGAACAGATATTCGATTTTCGATAGACTCAGAGGATATTACAAAGACGAAAGTGAAAATTGGAAAAAAGAAAAGGAAATGGTATTGGACGGATGCAGTTACCATTGGGAAATAAAAATTAACTTAGACACAGAAGAGGTCTTTGAATTAGGAGTTAATGGAGTTGCTTTGAACGAAAGAAAAAATAAAAAACTAATGCCAACAATGTATAAATTCAATTGCGGCTGAATTTCCTGCGGAAATTCATTGCAATTTTCTATCTTTCAGTTTCAATCGGAAAATCGTACCGATTTTCCGCAACTGAAATTTATACGCTAACGTTACCCAACATTTGAAAAAAACCTTTGAACATAACAACAAACTTCTGAAAATCCTCTTGAGGGAGAATATCTATTTTGTTATTGGTTTGATAATTATAACGCCTATTTATTATTATCTAAAAAAAGGAGAGCAATTTGTTTTAGACTTTTTATTTGTCAAAATAATGTCGGTGATTTTCTTAATCTATAATCTACCGAATTTTATTATTTATTTTAACTATTACAAAGAAAATAAGAATACGAAAATTAAGATTGATACAAAAAACAATAGCATCGGAATTATCAAAAACGGAGTATCAAAACAATACGAAATAACAGAAATAAAATCTTCAATTTATCATTTAGGAATTTATTACAAAAATCGGATTGACAATGCAATGCGCTGGAAAATGATAAACTCTGACCTTGCATACTGGGATTTGGAATTTAATAATGGAGATAGATATTATATTTCAAACTTAATTGTGGACTTTCTGCACGACGAACCAATAGTGGAGAATACAAGGTATAGATTTAGAATGTTTCAGTACATAAACAAATCCGACTCAAAAGAAGCATTGACTTTAAAACAAGAATTGGAAAGGCAAAAAGAAAAAAGTCTAACTGAAAAGTTTGTGGAAAAATTTCAATCCAAATCCGAAAGTGAACTGAATGAAATTTTGACTAACAAATCGAAGTATCAGAAAGAAGCTGTAAAAGCAGTTGAAATAATAATGGGAAGTAAAAACGTTGGGTAACAATGGCTATAATTCATTGCGGTTGAATTCCTCATCGGAATTCAACGCAAATTTGCTATCTTTCGGCTACGGCGGAAAGAATCCTGCGGATTTTTCCGCAACGAAATCATAGCCGAAACCGTTGTGTGTAATTTGAGAAAAACGAAATGACAACATTGAAAATCGATGGTAAAAAACTAACTGATTGGAATTCTTTTCACTCTGAATTTAAATCCAAACTGAATTTTCCAGATTATTACGGAGAAAATATGGATGCTTGGATTGACTGTGTTGATGAATTGACTGAAAAGCCAACATTGTTGTAAATTGAGAATGGCAAGTTTCTAAAAGAAAATAAAACTGAATTATTAAATGCTATTTTAGAGTGAGGAGCTTTTGTCAATTTTAAAAAAATAGAGCAAGGAGAAAAACCGAATTTAATAATTGCAGTAGATTAAAAAATGATTGTTCCTGATATAGAAATTGTAACAATATTAGTAATAATATTTTTCGGACTTCCAATAATTTGGAATGCTCGAAAAAACGGACTTTGGAAATCCTTCAACTTTATCGGACTGATAAAAACAATTAATAAATCCTTAATAATTCAAGGAGTAATCGGACTGATTTTAATACTTCTGACTTGGTTATGGAATTCAGCGGACTTTAAATTTGACAGTTTTGTTGCAGGAACAACTTATACATATTTAATAGTCGGAATTTTTATGTATTTACCAGCATTGGGAATTCTGAATTTAATAAAACTCGGAATCAAGAAAAACCTTGGAAAACAATAAGCGGAATAAAAAAACTACACACAACACCGGCTATAGTTCATTGCTTCTGACTTTCCTATCGGAAAGTCCTCGCAAATTTGCTATCTTCGGTTTACGGCGGAAAATCCTCGCGGATTTTCACGCAACGAAACCATAGCCCAAACCGTTGTGGTTAATGTCGAAAAACCAAGAAACTAAATGAATAAAACAATATTTGAGATTACTAAAATGGACTGTCCTTCAGAGGAAAATCTAATCCGAATGAAATTAGACGGAATTTCAAGTATTGCGAATTTAGACTTTGACATTCCTAACCGAAAACTGACCGTTTTTCACAGCGGAGAAACTGACCAAATTGAAAAATCAGTTATCGAACTGAATTTAGGCGGAAAGAAAATCTCGACTGAACAAACCGACCAAACAGAATTTAATGAAAATGCAAACCAAAAAAAACTACTTTGGTCTGTACTTGCCATAAATTTTGCGTTTTTCATAATTGAAATAACAACAGGAATAATCTCAAAATCAATGGGATTGGTTGCCGACAGTTTAGATATGCTTGCGGACAGTTTCGTTTACGGAATTAGCTTGTTTGCTGTTGGCGGAACAGTAATAAAGAAAAAACGGATTGCCAAACTTGCTGGATATTTTCAAATAACACTTGCAATTATTGGATTTGTAGAAGTTTTAAGGAGATTTTTCGGAGACGAGAAATTACCCAACTTTTCGACAATGATTATAGTTTCAATTTTCGCACTTATTGCAAACGGAATTTGTCTTTACATTTTACAAAAATCAAAAAGTAAGGAAGAGGCACATATGAAAGCAAGTATGATTTTCACTTCAAACGATGTGATTATAAATTTAGGAGTAATAACAGCTGGACTTTTGGTAAATTGGTTGAGTTCAAGCAAACCTGATTTGATTATTGGAACAATAGTTTTTGTTTTGGTAATTCAAGGTGCTTTTAGAATTTTAAAATTGAGTAAATAAATAAAAAAACACTAACCACAACAATGGCTATAAGTAATTGCTTGTTCTCGCCTACGTCTGAAAATCCTCGCGGATTTTCAGTTTGGTGTGTACTTGCAAAGTTAACCGCTAAACCACGCAACTACTCATAGCCGAGACCGTTGCCACCAATTAAAACAAACATCAGTAAATGAAAAAAACTTTTGTAATAATTCTGATTTTCATCTCAAATCTGATTTACGGACAAATTCCGAATGAATTAACAAACGCTGAAAAAATTTACGGATTGTCAAAATTTTGGCAGGAAGTAAATTACAATTTTGTTTATCTAAATAAAGTTGATAAAACGGAATGGAATAATCAATACAAAAAGCTTATTACCGAAGTCCAAAATACAGCGAACGATTACGAGTATTATAGATTATTGCAAAAATTTTGTGCAACTCTAAACGATGGACACACAAACGTTTGGTTTCCAAAGGAAATTCAAGATAAGATTTTGAATACTGATTTTGGAGAATTCAAATTTATCCTATCTAACATTGATGGTAAAGCGATAATTACGAAAGTCAATAAAAGTAAATTAAGCGAATTACCAATTGGAACAGAAATAATAAAAGTCAATGGAATACCCACAAAAGAATATGTAAATCAAAACGTCAAACCTTATATATCATCATCTACTCAACACATTTTAAATGATTTATCAATAAAGTATATGCTCGAAGGTTTCATAGGTTCAAAATTTCAACTTGAATTAAGATTACCAAATGGCAGGATTAAAACAATCAATCTAACACATAAAGAAAGTGCCGAGCAAGAACTTTATCCCGAAGAAAAAAATGAACTTTTTGAATTTAAATGGATAAATGATGAGATTGCCTATATCGCTTTAAATTCATTTTCGAGTTGGGAAATAATGGATTTGTTTTCAGAAAAATTTCAAGAAATCCAAAAAGCAAAAAAACTGATAATTGACTTAAGAAAAAATGGAGGTGGCGAAGGTAATATTGGACGTGAGATTATAAAATACTTGACCAATGACACTATTCTGTATAGTTCAAAATCAAAAAGTAGGTTACACATACCAACCTATAAAGCTTGGGGAAAATATACAAAAGTACAAGACACATTGCGTGGCGATTGGCAAAAGCAATCCTATTTGAGTTACCAAGATGAATTTTATTATAACTTTCCTTACGAGCCTTATTCCACATCAAATTTAGATATTACAAGAATAGAACTACCAACAGTAATCTTAATTGGACATAATACTGCTTCGGCTGCGGAGGATTTTCTAATCTATGCTGACAATCAAGAAAATATAACTAAAATCGGAGAGCCAACTTTTGGAAGCACAGGACAACCGATGATATTTGATTTACCAAATGGCGGTTTTGGTCGTGTTTGTACAAAAAAAGACACTTATCCGGACGGAAGAGAATTTGTAGGTTTTGGAATTAAACCAGATATTGAAGTGAAAACGACTTTGAAGGATTATATGGAAAATAATGACCCTGTTTTAAATAAAGCGATTGAATATTTGAACGAAAAATAACTGGTGGCAACAACGTATATAGCTCATAGCTAATCAGTTGCTTAAACGAACTTAAGGCATACTTGGAAAGTCGCCAAATTTTTAAATTTGACGATTTCCAATAAAAAAGACAAATAATAAAATTTAAAAATTTGGCTTGTGCTTAATCGGAAAATAATTTTCTAATTTGCACGCTACGAGCCATATACAAGACCGTTGGTTACAATAGCGGAATTAAAAACTAAGTGTGAAAATTGTGTGAATTCTGAACTTTAAAAACAGCGGAACTTTGCGCAAAAAGTATAACGAAAACTGAGTTTAAAAAAGAAATAAAAGCAAAGGAAATGAAAAGAATTTATGTAGTTTATTTCGTACTTATTGCAAGTATCATTCTTATGATATTAAATATTGCTGAATTAGATTTTGACAACCTTAAAAAAGGTCCTTTTACTGGAATTATTTCAAATATACTGCTGATTGCAGCAATGTTGTTAACTATAAGAGATATAAAGAAAAAAGAAAATAACTAATTGGAGTTTAAAAAACGTGAATTGATTACTTCTACTCTATCGAATTCCAAAATTGCGGAATAAAACGTGGAATTGAGTAGCAGAAAACTGAAATATAACTGTAACCAACAATGTATAAATTCAATTGCGGCTGAATTTCCTACGGAAATTCATTGCAATTTTCTATCTTTCAGTCTTAATCGGAAAATCGTACC
>NZ_JAYMEE010000040.1:9536-12524 GCF_037029245.1 Mesoflavibacter sp. CH_XMU1422-2
ACATTTGACCAAACTCAATGAGAAATCTGATTATCATATTTATATTACTTTCAATCTTGATTTCTTGCAAAGATTATTCAATGGAGAATTATCCAAAACTCGCATCTAAAACTGGCACTTATGAACACATTGAAAGTTGCTATTTTATGCAATCAGGAGATTTTGATTTGTTTCCAAAAAACATTAAAGATTCAATTGAACTCTATTACGAAAAAAGAATCGGAAAGGAGTATTCTAAAAGATTGAAATTTGATTTTGGTTATATCCATTCTGATAAACCAATTCAAGATTTGAGAAACAAAACCTTAATCGATAGTATATTTGATTACGAAGAAAGATTGAAGAATTGTGACACTACCTATAATTATCCTGTCTATACATCAGCATACAGTTTAATTATGGAAGAAATTGGAATTAAAAAATTAGGTTTAAATTTAGTCATAGATAGTAAAGGGAAAATAATTAAAGATTTTCAATTTCCTCATTTAGAACAAAGTGCTAATCAACAAAAAATTATTTCAATTGACTCTGTCAACTCTATTTTAATAAAAAGGAGAATATCAAACGAACATTTATATATTGATATTGACTATGATAATGAAACTGGTTTATTATTTTGGGAGCCAAAAACCGATTTACATCCAAATGACCGTAGCTGTTTAATTATGCTCAAAACTCACTTTAGTATGAATATGTTAACTGGTGAGATTATTGAAATAAATGATAAATAAAAAACATTGAGAATCCAAATTTCCATACTGATTTTAATTACAAATTTTGCTTTCGGACAAAAACAAGTTACGATTGAAGAAAATATTTTAAAATATGAAATCAAAGACGAATACAATCGTTTTGATAATATCGAAAATCCCAAAAATGACTTTGAAAGTTTGAAAATAGAATTCAAAGCAAATTCAGATTTAGAAATCAAAAACAGTTACAGTTCTGGTTTTACTGGAAATGACATCTCATTCAAGATTAACAAGAATTTGGAAATTATAGAAACAAAATATAATTATTGGACTGATGTATTAGATTTAGATAACACAAGAACTTATAAAGTAAAAAACGTAAAGCTGACCTTAAACCAAAACCCATTTAAAAAAATAAATGGATTATGTGGAAATTACATTTTAGAAATTGAACATTTTTACAACGACTCTTTGACAAAAACAGCTACTTTTAAAGGCAAATTCAAGTCTTTTAAAGGAATTGACAAAACTTCGGCAGATTACTTATGGGCTTTGGAACAAAACAAAATATTTTATGGAATTACTAACGAAAACGGAGTTTACTTGCGACCTGACAAAATGCCTTCATTAAAATCTGACCATAAAATCTTGACCGAAAAAATAAAAAATATCAAAGGCTACAAACCAGATAAAATAAGGGCTTATGTGGTAATAAACGAAAATGGAAAAATCGAGAAAGAACCGTTTAGATTCTTTGGAAATTTTGGACAATGGAATGATGAAACTCAAAATAAAGTTAAAGATTTACTGATTGAATTAACCGAATGGTATCCCGCTTGTGTAAATGAAAAGGAAGTTAAATCACAAATTCCATTAGTAATTGGAATTGAATAAAAAAACGTTTTACAACAATGGCTATAAGTAATTGCTGGTTCTCGCTTACTTTGGAAATTCCTGCGGAATTTCCGCTGTTAGTTTCGTACCTCCGGAATTTATTACTAAATTCACGCAACTACTCATAGCCGAGACCGTTACCTACAAGCACTCCGAAAAAAACACGGAAGACAAATTAAGCGACCGGAAAATCAAAACGAAGCCGATTTAAAAACTAACAGTGGACTGAATTGCTTTTTAGCCAAACTATTTGACAAACAGAAAACCACTCGCCTATTTGCCGACTTTCGGGAGAAAAGAAAGCGTTGTGGTGGAATTTAAAACAACAGCGGATTAAAAAACCGTTGACCAAACTCAAAACGGACTAAAAAACGGAACATAAAAAAAGCTAATAGGAATTTGACAAACGTTGCGGAAAAAATATGGCGGACTGAATTGCTTGACGATTAACCGAATTACTAAAGGGACAAATTTCTCGCTTCCCTACCAAGTTTAGGCTGAAAAAAGAACGTGAATAACGGAACGTACTAAACAGAACGTGTCGTGCCAGTAGGTAACAAAGGCTATAGTTCATTGCTTCGGATTTTCTGCCGAAAATCCTCGTACTTTTACTATCTTTGGTTCACGGCGGAAAGAATCCTGCGGATTTTTCCGCAACGAAACCATAGCCCAGACCGTTAGCACCAATTTAAGGCAACCTATGAAATTAATACATTGGTCATCTAAAGAGAATAAAAAAAGTATCCTTGAAAACGGAATTAAAATTTCTGACACTTGGACTTCTTGCTCAATTTTGACACCTTTTCATAATCTGAATCGTTGGTGGGTTGACTTTTTGCTTAACAAAAAAGAACAAATTGGATTCATATTTGAACTATCAGAATCTGACTTTCCTATTGTTCATTCACATTGGTGTATTGATACTTATCAAAAACAAGATGACGATTTAAATGTAATCGAGGAAAGGAGATATAACTTATCAGAAATATTAAGAGATAATCCACATTCTGTTTTTAAAAACCTATCTGAATTAAAAGAAGATTATAAAAGGACTATTATTTGGAGGATTGGCGGAACAATAAGCGAATTGGGAAAGGATTCAGACGAGTTGATTTATCAAAACGGAATTGACTTGTTAAAATCTGACTCAAAAAAAATAAATGAATTTTTGGATAATCCTGACTTTATGGAATTTGTGTTTGAGGATTATGAAGTTTTACTTTTTAACGAAATCAAACCTGACCGAATTATAAAAGTAATATCGGAAAATGAGGAATATCAATACTCGGAATTAATAAACGAAATAAAAACTGGTGCTAACAATGGCTATAAGTAATTGCTTGTTCTCGCCTACTTCTGAAAATCCTTGCGGATTTTCAGTTTGGTGTGTACTTGCAAAGTT
>NZ_JAYMEE010000040.1:12534-24430 GCF_037029245.1 Mesoflavibacter sp. CH_XMU1422-2
AGTGCTAAACCACGCAACTACTCATAGCCGAGACCGTTGCCAACAAGCTGACAAAAACGCTCTGAATTGAAAACCAAACAACCATATCTGAAAGGAAAATCTGTTTTTATAGTTTCATTACTTGTAATTGGAATTACGATTCTGACTGTTTATCTAACTGGAATAAATTACAATCGGAGTTTGACTTCAAATCTCTATTTGTCACTCGGAATTATAGCTACAGCACTATTCCTATTTATGACTTATGGACTTTACACTGGAATTGGACTGATTGACAATTTTCCAAAATTTCGGAATTTTAAAAGTGGAGATTTTATTGCAAATAGCGGAACAGGACCAACTATTGAATTACCTTCAGTTGGAGATGGAATTGGAGGACTGATTTTGTCAATTTTGCTATGGATTGCGATGTCAATATTGTTTGTGATTTTACTGATAGTTTTGGAAGCCGTTTTTTGGTTTTCGCTATTTATAATTTTAGCAATGCTTTATTGGATTTTCTTTAGAGCATTAAAATTTGTTTTTAATAAATCAAAAGATACAAAAGGAGATATTGGAATTTCAGCAGTTTACTCGCTGACTTATACCCTACTCTATATTGGTTGGATTTTCGGAATCGTTTATCTGGCCGAATTAGTAAAATAAAGCCAGTTGGCAACAATGGCTATAATTCATTGCGGTTGAATTCCTTATCGGAATTCAACGCAAATTTGCTATCTTTCGGCTACGGCGGAAAGAATCCTGCGGATTTTTCCGCAACGAAATCATAGCCGAGACCGTTGCCAACAATGCGTGAGCAAGTTTGCGGATTTGAAAAACGGCTAGTTTATTTTTCGATTTTTTTTAGAATTTTAAGAAAGTAAAAACGAAAAAACTATGTTGCGGAATTCTGAAAATCACGCTGAATTCTCACTCAAATGCGGAATGAAAAGCAACGTCGGAATTGCCCACTCAAAATCTGACTGAATTGCTGTGCGGAATTTAACTAATGATAGAAATTCGGAAAACGGAACTTAACGCAAAAATTACGTCTGATTTCAACTCTGCCGAAAAAAAATAAATAGGAATTTGAGCAAGTTTGCGGAATTGAAAAGCTGACGAACTGACTCGAACTCTGAAAAGAAAAATACTGAAATAAAAAAAGCACAGTTGGCAACAACGTATATAAAAAATTGCTATTTTGTGCTTAATTCTATGGTCGTTGCACGTTTGCTACGTCTGAATTTCCTTCGGAAATTCCTCGCACGCAAACCCGCAACTTTCCATATACAAAACCGTTGTGCGTTATTATGAAAAAATCGATAAAACATTAAAATATGGCAAGACCAAAAGACATTTTAGTTACTACAACTTCATCAATTGAAGGGATGAAAATAATCAAACACCTTCAACCTATTTCTGCACATATAGTTTTAGGAACAAATGTATTTAGTGACTTTTTAGGCGGTTTGACAGATGTTTTTGGAGGCAAATCTAGTTCTTACCAAAAAAGGCTAAACTCAATCTACGAAGACGCAATCAAAAAAATAAAATATTCGTGCTATGAAGTTGGAGGTAACTGTGTGTTAGGATTAAAAATTGACATTGATGAAATTTCTGGAAAAGGAAAATCAATGTTTATGATTACAGCTATTGGAACTGCTGTTATTTCCGAATTAGAGAGAAAAAATGACATAAAACACAAAACAATAGCCGAAAAAATTTCTGTGGACGAGGTTAATGATTTAAGAAATAGAAATTCCATAATCAAAAAAGCTAAAAATGACAGTTTAAATCTGAATAATGAAACTTGGAATTTTATTACTGGAAATCAAATGACTGAAATCCTTCCATATCTTTTAAACAAATTATCCTCTTTACTTAACGGCAATCACCCTGAATCAACTGTTCAAGAATACGTAGAAAAATTAAAAATATATATTGACAATCTTCCAGACGATAAAAGACGTGAAGACTTATATTCCTTTCTCATAACAAATGACAAAAATGCTTCAACATCAAAAGTTAGTACAATAATAAAAGAGCTTTTTCTTTTAGATTTTGACAAAACAATTGAACTCATAGAAAACGAAGACCTTTCTAAAAAGAAAATTGGTTTGAATATTTCTACTTTTGATAAGTCCCATTACGATTTTAATGATATTGACGGTTTTAATCGAATGAAAAAATCAATTGAACTTTCTTTTAAAGAACGTGGCGAGAAAACTACAAAAAAGCAAATGCTATCATCAAAAGAAAAGGAAGTTTGGGTTTGTGAATGTAGTAAAACCAATAATTCGGACAGCGAATATTGTTCAAGTTGTGAAAGAAATATTTATGGATTTAAAATTTCAGAATTAAAACCCGATAAAGCTATCAAATATTTAGAAGATAAAATTGAATTAATAACTGAATTGACAAAATAACAACGCACAACAATGGCTATAAGTAATTGCTTGTTCTCGCGTACTTCTGAAAATCCTCGCGGATTTTCAGTTTGGTGTGTACTTGCAAAGTTAAGTGCTAAACCACGCAACTACTCATAGCCGAAACCGTTGTGTAACATTTGAAAAAACAATAAACATGAAAATAAAACTTTTAACATTTAGTCTACTTTTTAGCTTTATATGCTTTTCTCAGAATGGTAGTGCATACAAACAGCTTGAACCTGTTAAGGATGATTTAGGTAAAGCTCTACAGAAAAACTCGGAAATTTCAGAAAAAAACAGAAAACTAGCTATCCAAATAGCAGAAGAAAGAAGACAAAAAAATATTAACGCTTTTAACCAATCAAAAACTGATGCCTTTAAAGCATTTAACTTAAAGAACTTTTCAAGATGTATATACTATTATGAAAGCTCTAGAAAAATGGGTTGGTATGATGCTGAATTTGAATATATAGCTGGTGTTTCATATTATAATTTATGGAAAGAACTTAAAAAGAAAAAATATAAATCAAAAGCTAAAAAAATTTTAAAACTTTCTAAAAAACATGGGTATATTGATGCTGAATTATTCCTTGATAAATACTTTTAAAATTCATTTAATAATAACTTTATTAATTAACATACATTTTTCTTGTCAAAGTCAAAATTGCAAAAATCTAAACTCTGAGTTTTCTTCGTACGAATCTGCACTGAAAAAAATAAAATCGACAAATTTTGTCTTGATAGATAGCTGTGACACCTCTAAAAGTTCTTGGATTTTAAAAACTGAATTTTACTCTTGTGATAAAAAGTATGGATATTTCCTTTTATCTACTAAGGAAAAGACATATATACATAATAAAGTTCCAATTGACATCTGGATTCGATACAAAGAAACTGAATCTTTTGGACGATTTTACAACAAAAAAATCAAAGGAAAATACAAGTTAATAATATAAAGAAACGTCACACAACAATGTATAAATTCAATTGCTACTGAATTTCCTTTCGGAAATTCATACCAATTTGCTAAATTAGCATCTAACTTAAAATCCTACGGATTTTAAGCCGCAACTGAAATTTATACGCCAACGTTGTGCACAAGTTGAGAAAATGAAATACTTAATAATAATTTTGACTCTTATTTTGACTTTTTCCTGTAAAGTCAAAGCTCAAGAAGTTGACTTAAAAATAGTCTGTACCGAATCGAATAAAAAAAATGATGAATATTCAGAATCCATAATTCTAAAAACTTGTGAATTTAAAAATCACTTGTTTAAATCAACTGGAATAGCAGATTATAAAAGTCGCTATTCTTACAAATACGAGCTGTTTCAAATTAACGAAAATGATACTATAAAAGTTAAAAACTCTGACTTTTTTAATCAAAAAGCAATCGAATTAGAAAAACTAATAAACGACAAACTCAAAACTGAATACGAATCAAACTCTAAAATACCTGAAATTAGCGAATGTATGAAATGGATAGATTTTAGATATTACAAACTAAACGAGTTCGGAATTTCATTTACAGACAAAAATCAAATGGAATTCAACATTGATTACGGAATTGGAAATGCTTGTTTTAATGTTAGATTTAGTTCTGTGATTTTAGAATTATCTGAAATAGATAAATACTTAAAATAAAAACCAGTGCACAACAACGGCTATAATCCATTGCGGCTGAAATTCCTATCGGAATTTCATTGCAATTTGCTATCTTTCAGCTACGGCGGAAAGAATCCTGCGGATTTTTCCGCAACAAATCATAGCCAAAAACGTTGTAGCACATTAGCCCAAACCAAAAACGAATGAATAAAACTACAGTATTATTACTACTATTGACAATCGGAATTATATCCTGTAGAAGTTCTGAAAAGGAATTTGACAAACTGGAAATTGTTGAAAAATTCTACATTGCGATTGACAATTCAGATCCTTTAAAAACAACTGAATTGATTACCGAGAGATTTACGACCATTGACGACGGATTTGAACAGAAATATAGCGGAAATGAATACGCTGAATGGGTAAAATGGGATTCTGTATTCAAACCGACTTACGAAATACTCAAAATCGAAAAAGAAAATGGAATTGTAAAAGCTAAAATTTCAAAAACTGATAAGCGAATTTCCTTTCTTCATCACGAACCTATTGTTACAGACGAAATCATACAATTTGAAGACAATAAAATAAAGAATATAAATAGGACTTCCGCTTCATTTAACGTTGAGAAATTTGTTAAAAACAGGGATGAACTTGTAAATTGGATTGCGGAAAATCATCCTGAATTGAATGGATTTTTGAATGACCAAACAAAGAGTGGCGGAATGAATTATTTAAAAGCGATAGAATTGTATAAAAACAAAAAATAACGTGCTACAACAATGTATAACCGCAATTACGGCGGATTCGACTACGTCCGAATCCACTCGGAATTGCTAAAGCCAGTTCTAAACCGAAAAACTTCGTATATTTATCCGTAACTGGCGGTTATACGAGACCGTTATGTGCAACCTAAAAAAACGAACGACAGTGCAACATTGAAATGGAAGGAATGCAAAACGCCAACCCTTCACAAAATTAAAAGAGGTGTTTTTGCCAACACACAAGCCCACACTAAAACACCACATTTAATTTTGCCCAACCGCACCCAAGCCCACCCACCACCCCAAAAGATGAATGGATTGACAACAATCAAGTAAACTTTTCGACCAGTTCATTACACTTTGCAGACATTTCTTCTGAACTGTAAGGCATATCCTCATCCAACCAATTTGTTAGATAACTGACCAATGCAGCGGACAACGCTTCACTTGTAAAATATATTTTGAGTTGTTCTGACTTTGATTTTGATGAATCACGTTTTAAATCTTTGGCAATTTTCAAACTCATCACATCTCGAATATGACCGATAATTAAATCCCCACCTTTCTTCCCCAACATTGCTTTTGCAATTTGAAAATTGTCTGCGCAGTGATTGAAAAGCATTTCAAAATCTATCCCATCTTTACTTTTCTCGTTCATCGTTCCAAGCAAACTAAAGAGTAATTGTTCTTTACTTTCAAAATGAGCGTAGAAAGTGGAACGACCTACATTTGCTCTATCAATTATTTCTTTAACTGTTACCGCTTCATACCCTTTCTCTAAAATCAATGCTATAAAAGCATCTGACAAATACTTCTTTGATTTTTGAATTCGCCTATCAACAGGCTTTTGAGTTTTCTTCTTCATTTTACTGAACTTTTATCCGAATCTGTTCCATAACAGACACTTTGGTCGATTTAGCTATTGTACGTTTTTTTAAGACATTCTATTTTTGCATTACAAATATAAAACAAGTTATTCGATAACAGACAACAAGTTTTAAAACAAACGAAGTATATGATAAAATCAATTCTAAAATACGGTTTTCTTTCAGTCGCCATTTTTCTAATGGCGTTTGCACCAGCGGACACACCAACCGAAATCGTAAAAAAGGCTTATTACAATGTTCGAAGTAGTGCTTACTCAATGAATATGACAATGAAATTAGTGCGTCCAAAATGGACAAGAGAACTCACTGTCAAATCTTGGTCAAAAGATGCGGATTACGGAATGATGGTAATCCAAGCACCTGCAAAAGACAAAGGAATCTCGACTTTGAGAATTAAATCGGAAGGTTGGACTTGGCTTCCTTCCATTGAAAGAGTAACCAAAATTTCACCGTCCCAAATGAGCCAATCTTGGATGGGTTCAGATTTTACGAATGAGAATTTATTAAAAGAAGCTTCGATAGTGAACGACTACACGCATAAACTATTAGGCGAAGAAAAATTTCAAAATGTTACTTGTTATAAAATTCAAGCAACACCTAAACCAAATGCAGCGGTAGTTTGGGGCAAGGTCATTTTATGGATTAGCAAAGATGATATATTACAACGGAAAGCTGAATACTATGATGAAGATGGAACATTGATAAACACACTTATCAATAGTGATTTCAAAACTGTAGGAGGTAAAAAAATAGCCACCACTTTAGAAATGACACCCAATAATAAAAAAGGACAAAAGACTATCTTAACAATTTCAGCTGCAAATTTCAGTGAGAAATTGGACAATAACTTTTTCTCAAAAGAAAAAATGAAAACCGTAAAATAAAATGAAGCAACTTATAAAATTAGCTTGGCGAAACATTTGGCGAAAACGCAAAAGAAGTGTAATTGTCCTTGTCAGTATTGCTTTTGCTATCATTATTACAATTAGCCTGCGTTCTTTAATGCTTGGTAATGGCGATAAAACGGTAGAAGCAGGTGTAAAGAATGTGGGATATATTCAAGTACATACTGCGGATTATTGGAAAGATAAGTCTATCAATGATTTGCTTTTGGATGATGATAAATTGATAGACAAAATCAACTCTATAGAAGGTGTTACACAAATTATTCCACGACTTCAAAACTTCTCATTAGCCGCAGGAGACAAAACTTCAAAGGCTTCTTTGGTTTTGGGCATTGATGGCGATAATGAAAATGAATTTAACAAAGTAAAAGACAGAATTGTAAAGGGTAGTTTTTTTACTTCAAAGAGCAAAAAAGTAGTGATAGCAGAAGGGTTAGCAAAATATTTAAAACTTACAGTAGGCGATACATTGGCGTTAATCGGACAAGGTTATCAGGCAAATGTAGCAGCAGGTAAATACCCAATATCAGGAATTGTAAAAATTCCTAATCCACAAATGAACGTGATGTTGGTGTATATGCCTTTGTCTTTGGCACAAGAATACAATAGTGCATTTGGAATGTGTAGCGCTTTAATGCTCAACATTAAAGACAGATCCCAAACAAACAGAATTTCCAAAGAACTAAAATCAAAGTTGGGTAGCAATTATGAAATTATGACTTGGGATGAAATGATACCTGAAATTTTGAACGGGCTCAAAATTGATACCACCATTTTTATTTTGATTTCCTCGTGTCTTTTCTTAATTGTGGGTTTTGGAATAATCGGAACAATCATAATGATGGCATTGGAACGAAAAAAAGAATTTGGAATACTTCAAGCAATCGGATTACAGAAATCACAAATACAAACTGTGATATTTTTAGAAAGTTTAATGTTGGGCATTACAGGAATTATTATAGGATTATCAATCGCAATTCCATTTATGATTTTTATGTACTACCACCCAATTCCATTGACAGGAGATGGTGCAAAATCTTTTGAGGCAATGGGTGTGGAACCCATTATGCAATTTGGAATCAAACCGAAACTATGGGCTTTAATGTCATTTATAGTTTTCTGCATAATGCTAATTGCAAGTTTGCTTCCTATTCAAATCATTAATAAACAAAAAGTGGCTGAAGCCATAAAACGATAATAATATGACTACAAAATTAGCTTGGAGAAATATTTGGCGAAACAAAACACGGACAACCGTTTTTTTATTGGCAGCCTTCTTTGGATTTGCAATGGCTTTATTCACATTAAATTTAATGAAGTCTATATCCCAACAGCGTTTGGATGATGCGAAGAATCTACAAACAAGTGATTTGCAAATTCACAAAATGGGATTTCAAGACGACAAGGACATTACACTTTTTATTCCTAACGCAGAAAATGTAATTCAGAAAGTCAAAGAAAACGCAAATGTAGATGTTGTTGCAAAACGCATATCCACAAATGCAGTTGCAGCTTCACCTGAAAACAGCATAGGTTGTGAAATTAAGGGAGTTGAACCTACAACTGAACGTGAAATAAGTGTAGTACAAGATTTTTTGGTTGAAGGCAGCTATTTAAGTACAGATATGAGAATGCCAATTCTAATCAGTAAGAAAACTGCCGACAAGTTAAAATTGAAATTGAAATCAAAAATCATTATCACACTCAAGAACACTCAAGAGGAAATTGTTGGCGGAAGTTTTAGAGTAGCAGGAATTTTTGCAACACCAAGTACACCTTTTGATGAAAATACGGTAATTGTAAATTACACCGATTTACAAGAATTGGGTTCAATTTCTGAACCGCAAGAAATCGCTATTAAAATTAAAGACCCAACAAAATTAATAGAAACACAGAGTGGTATTCAGGAAACGCTATCTGCCGAATATGAAGTGAATAATTGGAAAGAATTATTGCCAGAACTCAATGCTTTTGATGCTTTTATAAATATGGTTGGAGTTCTTTTTACAATCATTGTCATTTTAGGTTTAGGGTTTAGCTTGATGAATATTATGAATATGATAGTTCAAGAAAGAACGCACGAAATAGGAATGTTACGAGCCATTGGACAAAGTAAATTCAAGGTGTTTTCAATGCTACTAAATGAAGCAGGAGTGCTTATGATGATAGGTGCAGTTTCAGGAATATTATTTGGCTATGTTTTAACTCTCATTGCCAGCAAGGTAGGTGTGCCTATAAGTTCAGGACTTGATATGTTAGGCATTAGACCAGTGATGTATCCTAAATTGAATCCTGAAATTATAATAATGGTAATTGTAATTGCTATAATTTTTACGGTTGCAATTGCTTCAATACCAGCATACCGAGCAATGAGAATTAAGCCTAATGGCGTATTAAGAGATTAACAACAAAAAAAATAAAATGAACGTAATAGAAATAAAAAACCTTCGCAAGATTTACAACGAAAAAACAGTTCCAGTAAATGCAGTAAATGATGTTTCCCTTTCATTTAAGGCAAAAGAATTTACCGCTATTGTAGGTGCTTCGGGTTCAGGAAAAACAACTTTACTTAATTTGATAGGTGGCATTGACACACCCACAAGTGGCAATGTATTTATCAATGGAAAAAATGTAAGCGAATTATCCGAAAACAAAATGACACAATTTCGCAGAGACAATATTGGGTTTGTGTTTCAGCAGTATAATCTTTTACCAGTTTTAACTGTAAAAGAAAATGTTGAGTTTATAATGGAACTGCAAAAGAAACCAAAAGAAGAGAGAGAAAAAAGAGTGACCGTACTACTTACCGAAATTGGTTTAGCAGATAAAATAAATGAAAGACCTGCAAAACTTTCAGGTGGTCAACAACAAAGAGTTGCAGTTGCAAGAGCTTTAGCTCACAAACCAACTTTTGTAATTGCTGACGAGCCAACCGCAAATCTGGATAGTAAGTCAACTGCGGATTTGCTAAACATTATGGAAGAACTTAATCAAAAAGAAGGTACAACCTTCATTTTTTCCACTCACGACCAAAGAGTAGTTGACAGGGCAAAACGAGTAATTGTATTTGAAGATGGGAAAGTGATAAGCGATACTTCAAAATGAAAAATGAAAAATGCGAAATTCAAATCTTATAATAATTCTTCTTCTTTTTCCAAGCCTTGGTTTATTTGCCCAAAATGAAAACATTAATCCAACAGACACAATTGATGTAGAACAAATTGAAAATAACAATCCAAGTAAGTTTGAAATAAATGGGTATCTGAAAGATTTGGTTTCAGTAGCTATTCCTTCTTTCAATGGATTATGGTCTTTCGATAATCAAATACATAACCGTGTTAATTTTAAATACTACGCTAATTCTTGGCTTACACTTAATGCTGAAGCAAGAAATAGAATTTACTTTGGGAATAGCGTTCAACAAATTCCAAATTTTGACGAGCAAGTTAATCAATCGTTAGATTATATACGTTTAGGAGGTATTGTCTCGCAAGGGCAATCTTACCTCATTCATTCAACAATAGACCGTGCAAACTTAAAACTTGATAAAGATAAATGGCAAGCGATTATTGGTAAACAGCGAATAAATTGGGGGAAAACGTATGCTTGGAACCCGAACGATTTGTTTAATGCTTACTCATTTTTCGATTTTGACTATGAAGAACGCAGAGGAACTGATGCTGCATTGGTAAAGTACAATATAAGTTCATTATCATCTATTGAATTCGCATCCAACATTGATAGCACTTTTGACAAAATGATATTTGCAACTAATTACAAAACAAATATTAAAGAATATGACTTTCAATTTTTGGTTGGTAAATACAAAACAGATATTGCCCTTGGTGCAGGTTGGGCAGGCCAAATTAAGAATGCAGGTTTTAAAGGAGAATTGACCTATTTTCAACCTTACAAAAATGTTGGCGTAAACCCGACTTTTATAGGCGACATTTCATTTGATTACACACTGCCAAACACATTAAATTTCCGACTTGAATTCATTGGAAATACAAATCCTATTAAGACCACAAATATCCAATTTTTGACTCAACCCGTTTTTGCAAAAGGACTAATCAACAACTATGTTTCAACCTTCATTTCTGTCGGTTATGACATTACACCATTAATAAAAGCCAACTTAAATTCCATTTGGAACATTGACGACAACTCTATTTTCTTGAACCCAACAATTGACTTCTCTCTGACAGAAAATACTAATTTACTGATTGCAGCACAAATATTCACAGGCGACAAAAACAGTCTTTACAATGGAGTTGGAAGCTATGTTTTCACAAGGCTGAAATGGAGTTTTTAACGACAAGTACAGCCAACACATTTGGTGGCACATTTGTATTTTTCCGAACCCTCAATCCAACGCTAAAAAATCCAAAAGAGCCACCAAGCCAACGCACCTGAAAAGGAAAGGCAGCACATAACATTGTATAAAAGCAATAGCGGTTCGGGTGCAAACTCGAACCGTTTTTGCGTTTAATTAAGTATATTGCTTGCCGAAAAGTAGTTGCATTTTAATCCGCTACTGCTCTTATACTAACCGTTACTTGCAATTTGAACCAACCAATGAAAAAAGGAATATTGATAACAATAATTGGAGTTTTAATTATCGGAATTGGCTATTTCGGAATTGAAATGTTTGACTTCGCTAAAGGAGTAAAAGTAGATATTCCAAAAAACATCGAGAATTTTGAAAAAAATAAGTCACCAAAAATAATTGAATCGAAAACCGAAGAGAAACTTGACACTCTGGATATTGACAATTATAATCTTTTGTTTTTTCACCCAAATGAAATGGAATTCGGAGAATTACTCAAACAATACGGAGAAGAAAGTGAAGGTCTTTATGAAGTAGATTCGGATTTCGGATTTTATGCAAATAAAGTTTATGACTCAATCTCGAAAACTGATTTAAAAGTTAAAATTGTAACGGAAAGAATAATCAGATATTCAACAGAAAACGGAATTAAACACCTTGACCGATTAAAAAATGAGGAACATCCTTATGGAATAATATTTAATAAAGTGGATTGTCAGCCAAAAATCGAATTTGGAATTATGACAGATATCGGAATTTTTCAAGAATTGACTGAATATAATAAAAACTGCAAGTAACAATGTATAACCGCAATTACGGCGGATTCGACTACGTCCGAATCCACTCGGAATTGCGAGCGTCAGTGCTAAACCGAAAATTAACGCATATAAACCCGTAACTGACGGTTATACGAGACCGTTGTGCGTCATATAACCAAAACCGAGAAATGGCAGTTCCAAAAAATAAGAACGAATTGATTTTTGAAATTGAGAACAACTAT
>NZ_JAYMEE010000041.1:0-3294 GCF_037029245.1 Mesoflavibacter sp. CH_XMU1422-2
TTTCTTAAAAAGAATAATTCCGATCAAGATTCCAACTCCGATTATAATTTTTGGGTAGATCATTTTCAGCTGTTTGCTAACGTTGTTGTATATGGTTTGTTGCGTGTTTCAAGCAACTAATTTAGTAAATAATTACCGACCAAGAAAGTCCGCAAGGACTTTCGTAAGTAGGCAATAAGCGAGCAATAAATTATATACGGTGTTGCCACACGTACTTTTTCAGTTCATTGGTGGTTCGATTAATAATTTTAATACAAAACTATTTTTTTTACTATTTATTTTAATGATTTCGCAATCTATAATTTCTCCGTTTTTTAGTCCGTAAGTGTATTTTTTTGCTGTTGTTCTAAAATTTGGGTAAAACTCTTTTTTAATTGGAATTGTTGCTTTATGTTCTCCCAAAACAAAATAATCAGGTTTTCCGTCTTCATTGATTAAAACACTAACTTTTTGGATTGTACCAATCAACTTTTCCATTTCTCCATTCGTCCATTTTCCTCGTTCAATATTATCTCCAAGTATCGGCTTATTGTTTTCATTAAATCCTTGAAATACTGTTTCAACTTCGTCACCTGCTTTCCAATTTTCATAATCTGATTCGTTCATAAAAGTCGATATATGAATTAAACCTAATATTGAGCCACATTTCCAATTAAAGTGAATTCCTAAATCTACAAAAAAACCATATTTAGTTTTTCTTAAAATAATTCCACGATATTTAGAGTACTTCTCCAAATTCGGATTTTCAAATTTCTGTTCTTTTGCGTCTATTTGAATTGAAATTGGATTTTCCTCGATATTATGAATTTTTCCCGTAAAATAATTTCCAACAATTGAATTAGAAGCATTTTTCCAAAATTCGATTGAAGGATATGACCAACCAAAATGTTTAAATGAAACATATGCAAATAAGCCACTAACTTTTACTAAAAAACCTTTTTCCTTCGGTTCAACAATTCTGAAAGTCACACTTTCTTGATTTGTAAAAGCATTTTTTATGTTTAGCAACAAATCTTGAAGGTAATCCTTGTCATTTTTCGAGTCAAGATAGTATTCAATATTTTCTGCTGTTTTTCCCAATGTTCTATGGTTTTTTCGTATGTGTGGCAACGTTGTTGTATATGGTTTGTTGCGTGTTTCAAGCACCTAATTTAGTAAATAATTACCGACCAAGAAAGTCCGCGAGGACTTTCGTAAGTAGGCGAGAAGCCAGCAATAAATTATATACGGTGTTGCCACCAGTTTTTTTTATTCATATTGGACTTTCACTCCTTTTTGTTCAAATTTTTCAATTGTTTCTTTTATTTCCCATTCGTTAAAATCATTTTCTCTTATTAACAAATAATTCAGTTTAGGCAAAGTCAATAATGTATCAGGAATTGACGTCAAATCATTTCCATTTACTGCAAGACTTTCTAAATTTTTAATTCCGCCAATCCATTCAGGAATTGTTTTGATTTCATTATATCCAATTGTCAGTCTTTTAAGTTTCGGAAACTCTAAAACACTTTTAGGGAATACTTTCAGTTTATTAGAATGCACATTTAAATACTCAAGATTTCTCAACTTTAAAAGTCCGTTTGGAAGTTTAGTCAAATTCTGATAATTTATTAAAACCTCTTTTTGGTCAAGATAATTTCCGTTTTCATAACCTACTTTTAGATTGTTTTTAAAATCTTCATTTTTGAGTTTTTCACAAATTAAATCTCCGATTGAATCTCTGTATCTATAATCAACTTCTCCCAAGTCGCTTATTGTTCCAACAACGTAATTAAATTTGTAATTTTTTTCTCCGTAACAATTATATTGCTCAAAGTAAGTGGCTGAAAACTTTTCTCCACTACCAACTACAGGAAAACTATATCTATGCTTAAATGTTTCCTTTTTTGAAGAAGTTAATAAAATTCCATTTTTGGGAATGAGGATTTTATTATTTGTAAAATAATTACTTTCGAGTTTTGGTTGGTTTTCTATTCCGAAAACTATTATAAAACTCTGATTTTTTCCGACAAAAGGTTCATTTTCATTTGTGAAATAAATTTCACTTCCAACGTCCCAATTTAAATGGTACAAAGTATGGGATAGAACATAAACAAATATTAAAGTCCATTCAATAATTTGTCGGTATTTGACTTTGAATTTTTTAAGGAAAAAACTTGTTAATACTAAAATTGAATAAATTCCAAACAACCAAAGTATAGCTCCAATTCCCCAAAATCCCATAATAAAGAATATGAAAATTCCGAAAAGAAAAACTATAATACTAAACGAATATATTGGATTTCTGATGTTCATTCAAATTGGTGGCAACGGTCTCGGCTATGAGTAGTTGCGTGGTTTAGCACTTAACTTTGCAAGTACACACCAAGTTGGAAATTCCGCAGGAATTTCCAAAGTAGGCGAGAACAAGCAATTACTTATAGCCATTGTTGTATGCAGTTATTTTTTGTCAGCCGTTATTAGATGTTGTCTAAAGAACTGTTCGGGCTTTTCCATTCTACGAGATGGATTTGGTATAATGTCAGTATAGTATTCACTTCCATTAATCCTTATAGTTTCCCAATCGTATTGTTTTAACAAATCTAAATTATCAGCCATTAAATTCTTTAAATTCGGGTCTTTTAACTGTTCCTTTTTTAAAGGAATAAATCTTGCAGTTGGATAATCACCACAGTCAGTATCACTTATCTGCGAGAATTCAACAATTTCTCCATTGGTAAGTTTGACTTTCATAGTCGTACTATATTCGGACATACATCCCAAGTCTCCAGAATATGAAATTGAAAATACGGTCAAATCGTCTACTCTTATTAAACTTCCACTTATTGTTCTGCCAAGTTTGTTTTTTCCAAATTTAGACCAGCTTTCTGTTCTTATTTTTTTTGATTTGTCAAATTCGTCTACTTCAACTGTTGCTTCTACTGTACTTTCAATATCCGCTATTTTTTTGACCTTATTTAATTTTTCCCAAGTTCCATTATCATAGACATTAATTGTGTCGCCTTTTTCGGTTACAGCTTTTATTTGAGCTGAAGCTTGAATTGAAATTGATAGAATTGTAATAATTGTAAAAAGTTTTTTCATTTTATGTTTGGTTTTAATTGCATACAACGTTTTGGTATAGATTTAGTTGCGTAAATTATGAATACAGTTATTAAAAATACACGTAGAAGAAAATCCGTTAGGATTTTCGCAAGTAAACGTTTTGAAGCAATTGAATTTATACATCTTAAGTTAGCAATCTATTAACTTTAACATTTAATCATAAAGAACCAAAGAGAGGAATAAGGTTAT
>NZ_JAYMEE010000042.1:0-546 GCF_037029245.1 Mesoflavibacter sp. CH_XMU1422-2
CGTTAGCATACATTTGAAAGAGACATTGGAACTGAAAAACAAAATATCGAAATTGACACTAATTCTGATTTTAATCGGAATTTCATTCGGATTTAAATCTCAAACTACTGAATTCAGTTTTAAGGACAAATACGGAAATGAAATCACGATTGAGAATACGGAACTTATTCCTGAATTAATTGATACAGAATTTCTGAAAAATAACCTGAACGGAACTCATTTCACGTTTAAATTAAAAGAAGACGCAGAATTAAAATTTGAATATAGAATTGCGGAATTTGTTCGAATAAATGAATTGGAATACCGACTTCGTATTTTACAAAAACCAAAGTCTGATAAAATTGAGGATGAAATCAGATACGTTGGATTTAGTAACTATAGAATGAATTTAGAGAAAAATAGAAACGGAATTGAATTAAAAAGCGTCGAATTTATGTACGCTGAATTATAAAAACGTATGCTAACAATGTATAAATTCAATTGCGGCTGAATTTCCTACGGAAATTCATTGCAATTTTCTATCTTTCAGTCTCAATCGGAAAATCG
>NZ_JAYMEE010000043.1:0-10514 GCF_037029245.1 Mesoflavibacter sp. CH_XMU1422-2
TTCCGTAAGCAATAATTACTATTAGAAGCATTAGTGTTATAGAATATTTCATCGGTTAATTTGGCTTAAATTGCTGCTAACGGTCTAGTATAAGAATAGTAGCGGATTAAAATGCACTAATTTTCGGTTAAACACAGACCTTATTTATATTTACATACTTTCGTTTTAGCGATAAAACCGCTATTATTTTTATACATTGTTGTAAGCTGGCTTTACACGTCCTGCTTGGTTTTCCGAAGTTTTCTGTTATTTCGGAAGTGAGCGTTGGCGAGACATACTCTTTTGCAATTTTTGGCGTAGCGTTGGCTGGTGCGAATTGCAAATGTGTATGGCTTTTTAGCGTTGGCTTAATTCATAATTTCTAATATTCTAACATATTTATCTAATCCACCAATTTTCACAGTATCTCCAACAGATTTTCCTTTTAAAGCAACTCCTAAAGGTGTTTTAATATTTATTTTCTGAATACCATTTGATTTTTCAAGTTTTGACACAATTTGGTCTACTAAATGAACTTTCAAATCTTTATCAATATTCAAATATTTTACTTTCACTTTACTATTTACAGTAATGGTTTCTTTAAATAATGTTGTTTGAACTTCCTCTTTTTTACTTACAGCTTCAATTGTTTCTTTTAAATCCTTTTTAAGATGTGAAGAAACTTTAGAAATTTCATTTTCGATAATCGTAATATTATCTGTAAACGCTAACCCTGTTTTTGATTTATCTTCAAAAATTGAAGGACTGCTGTTTTCAATACTCTTTATAAATTCAACTAATTTTTTTGTTTCCTTTTGTGGGTTTCTCCACCAATTTGTACTCCATATTCTATGAAATACAAAACCGTGACCTTCAAGAATCTTTTGTCTGTGTCTGTCGTGCAAATATGCTTCTTGGCTAGAATGATAAGCAGCTCCATCACATTCTATTGCGATTTTTGGAAGTCCAATATGTTTTGTGTCGTAAACCAAATCAATTCTGAAACCTGCAAATTGAAGTTGAGGAATTATATTTTTTTCGTCAAAATGTTCAGTTAATGCTTCATAAACTTCTTCCTCAAATGGTGATTCGAGGTCTTCATTTAAGTTGTCAATTGTAGTACTTTTCGTAGAATTTTCTGCTAGTGTATTTAAGACTGAAATTCTAGCTTCATTGTCTTGGTCACTAACAGCTTTTGAGTACGCTAAATAAGCATATAAAGCACCTCTTCTGTTATTTGAACCTTCATTTATTAAGTGCTCTTTGTAATTTAAAAACACATCTTCTGGGATTGAAGAACATACATATACTTTGTATTTTGCTCTTGTAACAATAACGTTTAAAAGCTTGTAACCTTTTTGGTGATTTATTGAACCAAATCTTTGAGCAAATTTCCCTTCTTTGTTAATACCGTAAGTGGTTGAAAGAATTATTACATCTCTCTCGTCTCCTTGAATATTTTCTAAATTTTTGACAAAAAATCCGTTTTCTTCTAGTTCAATTATTTTGTCGTTAAAATCTTTATATTTTTCAAATTTTCTTCTTTCATTAATCTTACCTAAAATTAGGTTTCGTTGATTGATGTTGAAAGTTGCCACACCAACTGTTGGGTATTCTCCGTTTGGAAGTCTTGAAATGTTGTTATCTATAATTGAAAGAACTGTTTCAGCTTCTGCATCATTAGAATTATCGGAATATGTGCCATTTACGGGAACATAATTTATCGGAATATATTCAAAACTGTTTGGAAGTGGTTTTAACCGTTGATTATAAAAGGCATAATTTGAATAATCAATTAAGTAAGGATGTCTTGAACGATAATGAAAGTCTAAATGTTTTTTCTCAAAACCCAATTCGGATGCAAAATCAAGAAGTGATTCACAATCTGAAAGTGAATTGCTTATATCGTTTTTAATTTTATCTATTTCATCTTCAAACTCATCCTCATCATCAATTACACCGTCAAATATTTTGCTGAAATAATTTGAAGGTGGCATTTGGTGTTCGTCTCCTGCAATGATAATTTGTTTCCCTTTTAAAAGTGCTGGTAAATTATCTTCTAACTTTAATTGACTTGCTTCATCAAACATTACAATATCAAAATATTGATTTTTGCCTTTAAATAGATTACTTGCTACGTCTGGTGTTGTTAGAATTATTGGAAAGAAAGTAGTGAATAAATCCATATCCAACTTTACTATTTCTCGCAAGGATAATCGTTTATGTCTTTTTCCTGCTCGTTTGTTATATAGATTTTCAACAGCTAAATTTGGATTATTATTATCAAATTCTCTCGTTGCATCTATTTGTTTTGAAAACCAATATTCTCTAATATATTTAATCTGTTCTTTTTCAAGTTCGGATAATGATTTTCCTAATTCAATATGGTCATTATCATTTGTTGGTAAATCTGTGTTTGCAGAATTTACAAGCATAGAATTAAGGTAGAAAATCAAAAATGTTTTTCTCCAATCTGTTTTTTCCTTTAATTGGTCAATTATTAGTCTATTCTCTTTTGATAATGAATTGTAAAATTGAAACCACTTAAACTCAATTGAAAAAAGGTCGTTTTCATTTGCGAAAAATTGTTCCTTTGAATCTACTAAAGCCTGAATTTGAGAGATTAAAACATTGTGAGAATCTCCATTCATTTCTTTTTTAGTCCAATTTTGCTCTTGGATTTTCGTCTTTAAATTGCTAAAGTTTGTTTTTATTGTTTGAAGTAGTTCTGTGTCAAATTCCTTTTCAGTTGATTTGAGTAAGTTTAAGAATTTGTACTCATTTTCTATTTTAGATTGAAATTCATTATTAATTCTCTCGATAATTAGCTTATAGTTTTTAAGAATGTCTTGATTCTCTTTAATTGAATTAGAGAAGTTAATGCTTTCAAAGTCTTTGTTATCAATGGTTTTTGACAAATAATCTTCAAAAAGTGAATTTATTGTTTGTTGGTCAGTAAGTGTTGTTTTCTTTTCTTTTGAGAAGATGGAAATTGTTTTAAATAAAAATCCATTTGTTTTTTCTTCATCAAAAAAGTCGTCGTTTGTTTCGTGGTTTGTTAGGATATTTTGGATAGAATTTTCAATATCGCTAATTGAGGATTTTTGCAAATTAAATTGTTCATTTCTAATTTTATAATATTCTACTTCATAGCTTGAAATGTCATCTAATATTATTTTCAACTCTTTTTTATAGATTGAAAAGTCTTCTTCAATCTGCTGTTCTATAATAAATGGATTGTCTCCAACTAATTTTGCAGAGTTGATAAAAGATAGATTTAAATGAGGTTTAAACTCGTCATATAAATTTTGTCCTTTTCTAATGAGTTCTAATAAGTGATTTAGTTCAGATGATTCATAACTGAATGTGTCTTTTGATAAATCAAGATTGTATTCTTCGGAATTGTCTTTTAATTCTGACAATAGTGAGCCGACAATATGAGTCCAATTTTTATTGCCAACTAAATTTGCTCCTAATTTTTTATGCCTCTTATTTATTGAATCAATTAAGTTTTTTGATTTTTCAATTATGTTGTCTAACGTTTCTTTAGAATGAGTGTATCTATATCTTCGATATGAGGAATTATCAACTCTATCTCTTACAGAATCAACTGCCACTCTTCTGTCTTTAACAATGTCTTTTAGCAGAACGCATTGATAATTAAGACCTTTTTCATTTAGGGCATTGTGAAGCACTTCTAAAGCTGTTCGTTTTTCACAAACAACAATTGTCTTTTTTTGATTCTCTAAAGCATTTACTAAAATCGCTGTAAGCGATTGACTTTTCCCTGTTCCTGGTGGTCCTTGAATTAAAATATTCCGAGATGCTTTTAAAGAATGTAAAATCCCTTGTTGTGAAGGGTCGGTTTCGACTGATGATATTGGTTGAAACGTATGTTCTTCCATATCCTCAAGGTCAATTGTTGCACCTTGTAATTCTAGTAAATTCGTATAATCGTGAATGATATTTTGCTTCTGAACCTCAAAAATTGAAAAAAGTCCGCCAAAATCTATAAATGAATTATTAGATGTTAATGGAAGCTTTTCGTAATGTTTCTTTTCTGGAATAGATTTTATTTCATTCAGTTTTTTCTCAAATGTTTCACGAAGGTCATTTGGTATCGAACTGTTTATAGATTCAATGATATTTACACAAATATCTAAAAGTTCACTTTTGTCAATTAAACCGTCATCCAACAAGTCCGTTGAAATTTGGTTAATCTCAATCTTGGAATCATTTTGTAAATGGTTTATTAGAACCTCATTTATATAAATTGGGTCATCTTCTGTTCGTAGTATCTCCCAAGTATTAAATTCTTTTGTTCTTCTTATTCTTAATGACCAAATTAAAATTGGTGCAACTGTTAATTTGTTGTCTGATTGGTCTCGTCTTATAAGTATTGGAAAGCCAAAACCAAATGTGTTTATTCCTTTTTCCGATTCTATTGCATCTGTTTGATTAATTAGATTTTCAAAAGACTTTGTTATTTTCACTAATTGTGTTTGGTCATCTTCAAAGAGTGAATTCAAATCGGGAACATTATCTTTCCAACTAATTTTAAATTTTAATGGCAACTCGGTCAGTAAGGCATTAATAAAATTTGCGGGAAGATTTTCGTCTATATGAGATAATCTCGTTAAGTCAAACTTGTATCTTGAACGTGCTGGAATAGCATTTAAATGAACTCCTCTTCGGCTACCAACTTTTAGTCGGTTTTGTAATTCAATCAGTAGCTTTTCGGTTATCTCCATTTTTTCGGTTGGTTTCAGTCGCTTAAAATACGGTCTTTTTTTTAATTCAATTTACGGTTTTTCTCATTTCGTTCGAGCGTTGGCAAAAAACAGCTCTTTTGGTTTTTTCAGCGTTGGTTCGTGTGTCGGCAAAAACCAAATGTGCTGTTTGTGCGGCTGGTTTTTCAGCTTGCTTACAACGGTCTCGTATAACCGTCAGTTACGGGATTAAAGTTAATAATTTTCGGTTAAGAACTGACGTTAGCAATTCCGAGTGGATTCGGACGCAGTCGAATCCGCCGTAATTGCGGTTATACATTGTTGCCAGTAGTTTTTATTCAATTTTCCAAGCGGTTGAAAGTCCAACTTTGAATTCGTCTCCAATGTTGACTTCTTCCATCATAATTTCGGTTTCTAAATGATTTTTAGTCAGAATTTTAACTGTAAAAAAAACATTTGTCTCACTATTGATATTGTATTTGTCAGTAATTATCCCACTAATAGATAGGTCTTTAGATTCATCAAATTCCCATTCTAAAGTTCCGTTTGAGCAAGGATAATCTACAACAGTATTGTTTTCACTTACTGGCATTTTTATTCTTAAAGTGTCTCCAACTTTGTATTTATTGTAAAGTTCAACTGCTCTTATTCTTTGATTTTTGTCACATTCAATTATTGGTTTCCAATATTCTACATATTTATCAACTTGAGATTGTAACTCTATATCTTGTTTATTCAAATACCTATGATAAGAAGTCAATATTATTGATGACATATCATCGTAGTGATGAATTCCAATTGAGTCAAAAAATTTAGTCAGATTTTCTGATTGTTCGTGATGTCTTAATAGATTATTTCTCAAATACATTCCAATTCCGAAGTGATAATTTCTCGGTGTTGTTGAATCATTTTCGGAAATGTTTTTAAAAATCTCAATTTCCTTTGAATCCCAATTTTCATTAAGATAATCAAATGAGAATTTTAGCTCTTTTGGAATTTTGTCTTGTCCATTGCAAGAGCACACTATCAAAGTCAGAAGTATAATTATTAATCTTTTCAATGTGTTTTTCAAATTACTGGCAACGGTCTCGTATAACCGTCAGTTACGGGTTTATATGCGTTAATTTCGGTTTGGCACTGACTTTAGCAATTCCGAGTGGATTCGGACGTAGTCGAATCCGACGTAATTGCGGTTATACATTGTTGGCAACTGGCTTTTTTTTATTAATGTTTCCAATGTTTTAATTTAAAATCCGTTACCGTTGAATCTTTGTCAAACTCAATATATAATTCTTTTCCTTCCATTGGGTCAATATTCCAACCATAATCTACCATTATTTCATAGGTAATTTCGTTTTCTTTTTTGTTCTGATAGTTTCCAGGTTCTCCTAACAGTTCAATGACACGTTTTAATTCCATTCCTTTTTCAAGGTGATTTTCCATTAAGTCTTGAACCATATTTTCTCGATATTCATAAAATCCGTCAAATCTCTCATTCCATTTGGACTTTTCGAATTCCATTTCTTTTACTCCGCAACTCGATAATTGGATTAAGGTTATTATGGTCAATATTTTTCTTAAAATTTTCAATTTTTTAAAATCCGTTTGCGATAAATTAAAAATCCAATAAAAGTCAGTCCGCAGAGAATTGCTAAAACGTGAAATGTTTTGATTGCTCGACATAAATTAATTCCTGAAACGAGGGAAATACAATCAGCCAATTCACGTGTTTCATATTTTAAACTGACCATTGAATTGAAAGCCATAAATTCAAATAATGGAATTCCGATTATTAATAAAATCAAAGCTATTATGTAAATCGTTTTTCTCAATAATTTTCAGTTTTCAGCTTGTTGCCAACGGACTAGTATATGAAAAGTAGCGGATAAAATGCCGTCACTTTCGGCTAATGTACAAAATTTATTTTGGTACAATAACTTTGAGTTTAAGCACTTAGCTGCTATTTTTTATATACATTGTTGGCAACTGGCTTTTTTTATAGGTTGTCAAGTTGAGTACAATATCTATCAATATGGTCTATCCCATACAATAATTCAGATTCATTAATATTCATCCATTGAAATAACTGTAAGATTATTCCATAATGTTGTCTTGCGTTTGTAGAATTTTTTATTGCTTGAGCATTAATGAAACATATTGGTTCGTGATGTGCAATTCTGTTTCTGAATTTATTGATTTTTGCTAGTTGATTGAAAACATAATTTTGATTATATTGAATAGCAGGTGTACTTATTGGTTTAGATGGAAATATTTGAAGTAAAATTCGACCTGTTGCATTATATTGTCTCTGTGCAAATAAATATCTCCAAAATCCAAAACCTAATTCGGCAACGAGCTTATTATGTGAATAGTCTGCACCTAATTGTCTGATAGCATCATTTATATTTCGTTTTGTTAATCTCGTATTTTGATTGTCAAATATTCCGTTAGTTCGTGCACCATCTCTTAGCCAATCATTTCCAAAACTAACAATACAACGTTCGTCTATCTTATTTCTCAATGCTATTTCAAAGCAACTAATAACAGTAAAAAAATCTTGTGATAATTTTAGATTCAACCGATACAAAGTCATTGCCTTTCTTGTATCTCCATTAGTAGCTGTTAAGTATCGACTCATCCTAGCTGGTGATAAAATTTCGGCAAACTTATTGTATCTCATTATTTGTCTTTTTGGTAAATACAAATATAATTAATATATTTGTACCATCTTATTCCCGATAGTCCCTGATTTTATCAAACTATCGGGTTTCGATTTTTATACCCTTTGCTTATTAGTTTATTCGATTTTTCACAGCTTGTTGCCAACGTTGGTGTGTATGATTAGTTGCGGGAAAGGACGCAGTCATTTTCCGCAGTAAACCAAAGATAATTAATAAGATTGAAATTCCGATAGGAATTTCAGCCGCAATTAATTATACACGGTGTTGGCAGTAGTTTTTTAATATTCAGTCCATTCTTCAAGCTTTCCATCCTCCTCAACCCAAATTTCTACATAATACCTTTCCTCAACAGGTTTGCCATTAATTTTCAAAATATCAAACTTCAAATCTCGTAAACCTTTTCGAACGGCTTTTAGACAGTAATTATATTCATTCCTATCCCAAAACTCTTTTATTTCTTCTTTAGTTTGATATTCTGACATAATAACATCACTTACTTCTCCATTTTTTCCAATTGTTACGATGTATTTTTCAGAACAATCAAAATCTTTTTTGTTATTCCAATTTAACTTATATAACTCATTGAACAACACTTTTGATATAGTGTCTTTATATCTTCGATTAATTCTATTTGGGTCGTCTATGTAATTTTCTATCAAGGAAATATTTGTAATCTCTCCAGCTTTTATTTCAATTGATATTTCTTTCTCAAAGGACTTGTGGAAAACTCCGTCCCATCGTAATAAATTCTCTTTAGGTAGGTTTAAATCGCCTGAATACCAATCTACAAGAACTCTATTGTTTCTTACTTTGTTTTTAAAAAAATCTCGTAACCTTTTGTTCGATTCTATTACGTCAATTTCATTTCCATCAAATAATTCTCCACAATAAATAATATGTTTGACGAATAGACTGTCGTTATCAATTTCATAAACAGCTTGGTATCCTCGCCAACAAAATGTTGTAGAACCTTCTCTAAATTTAAGTCCAAACAACTCTCCATTGTCACTTTTCTTAATATTGTCAAAGTACTTTTCTACTAATAGATTATAAACTGGTATAGTATCTCCTTTGAAAATTATGTAATCGGGAACTTGAGGGCTACTAGCGTTTGCATTTTGTAAAAAAAAGATAATCGTAAGTAAGGAAAAAAGTATTTTCTTCATAATTCTTAAGTTCAAATTCTCATCTAAACTACTTTTGATTTTTCTTAATTAAAATTTTGAATGAGTGAACTGTCCATTTGAATTAGTTAAGTGACTACTCAAATTACTGCCAACGTGTTTGGCTATGATTTGTTGCGGAAAAATCCGCAGGATTCTTTCCGCCATAGCCGAAAGATAGTAAATTGCAATGAAATTCCGATAGGAATTTCAGCCGCAATGGATTATAGCCGTTGTTGTGTGCAGTTTTATTTAATTCTATAAAGTGTGATTTTGTCATCAGATTCAGCAATACTTTTCGGTCTTATTCCATTTTTGCCTCGCGCATACAATAGAATATCTTTTTCCACAATATCAATTATCCCTGGTATTTTTAATTGTTTTTTACTCTCCAATTCAGTGAATATTAAGTCCAAAGTTTTTGGTGTTTTGTCATAGTCAATTTTATATTCAAGACTGAATTTTTTTCCGTTTCTCATAAAGTCTTTTCCACCGATTTTTTCATTTTCCGATTCCATTTCAGCTATTCCGTTACTGTAAAAAACAAAGTTACCAGAAGAAGAATAAGATTCCCATTCCCATTTTCCAACAATATTAAATTCAGAGACTTTATTAAAATCACTTTTACAAACTAAAGTAAAGCCAAAAAATAAAATTAAAAAAAGTTTATTCATATGAGTTTTCTAATTGCACACAACGGTCTCGGCTATGAGTAGTTGCGTGGGTTAGCACTTAACTTTACAAGTACACACCAAACTGAAAATCCGCGAGGATTTTCAGAAGTAGGCGAGAACAAGCAATTACTTATAGCCATTGTTGTGGGCAGTATTTATTCTTTTTCAATTAACCAACTACATCCAATTGACATATAATTCATAGTCCAATTTATTCCTGTTCCAAACGAAAAATCAAATTGCAAGTTTTCGTTAACCAAATATGTAAACCCTGTATCGAAATTTGCAATAAATTCATCCATATTTGCAATTTCACCATAGGGTTCAATATAAATTCCAACTTTGCTATTTATTTCTACTCCTAATGCTACTGAATATGTAAAGTCTCCGTTTCCGTCACCAAAATAATTATAACCTAAATTGTATCCTATGCCAATGTTTTCACTTACTTCGTGTGAAATACTTAATTTATTGGAACTTCCAAGCTTTTCGCTTGATAATTCGTCCGTTCCTGTCGGGATAATCAAGTGTGTCAAAAATGCTATTTCCGTACTTTTACTCTCGTCTTTCAAAATTTGTATTTTAGTTCCAATTTCCAAATCGCTAATTCCTTCCAATCGATTTTCTCCCAATTTGAGCAACTCATATTGATTTAAAATACGTAACTCTATCCAATTTGAAATCCCATATCGAAATAAATTAGTAGGTAATAATAGCTGTCGTGTCCGTTCTTGATTTTCGCTTTCATATCCAATTAATATTCCACTTTCCAATTGAAGACTTCCTTTTGGAATGGTTGAAGAGCTTTCAGTTTGGTCAGGTCTATCTGTCACAATTTGTGCATTTATTTCTTTGTTAAATAATCCGATTGTCAGTATTACAATTATCGCTATCTCTCGCATTTTTATTTTGTTTCTTTTTATTGCCCACAACGTTAGCGTATAAATTTCAGTTGCGGAAAATCGGTACGATTTTCCGATTGAAACTGAAAGATAGAAAATTGGTATGAATTTCCGTAGGAAATTCAGTAGCAATTGAATTTATACATTGTTGGTTACAGTTATATTTCAGTTTTCGATTCATTCAGAGTTTTGTTTCGCGTTTTGCTATTCAATTCCACGTTTTATTCCGCAATTTTGGAATTCAATCGAGTAGGAGTGATCAATTCACGTTTTTTTAATTCCGCTCAAGTTGATTTCTGCTCACAATTCCGTTTTACATTTTCAATTCAGTGTCACGTTTCGGATTCGAGTATTAAATTCAGTTTCCGTTATGTTTTTTTGCGCA
>NZ_JAYMEE010000043.1:10524-15679 GCF_037029245.1 Mesoflavibacter sp. CH_XMU1422-2
TGGCTTTTACCTTAATCTTGACTTACAATTTCTAATACATTTCCATCAAAGTCAACTCTTGCAGAAACCGAACCGATTGTCATTCCACCAAATCCGTTTTCTGCTCTATATTTAGTAATTACGAATATAGAATTTCCATCATCTCTAAATCTTGTTTCGATATGTCCGTAACTATCTGGGTTTCTACAATTTTCTTTAATCATTCTCGAAAGTTTTGGATGAGAACCGTCCCAAGCACTAAACTGTTTTTCTACATTTTCCTTTCGATTTTTGTTTATTTCTTCTTGTTTTTTTCTTTCAGCCTCCAATTCTCTTGCAATTCTTTCTTGTTCCTTTTTCTCGGCTATTTCTTTTATTATCTTTTCTCTTTCAGGCGCTTGAGTTTTCATTAAAGCAATGAATTCAGTATTTAATGACTTTTGCGATAAATAATTTTTTGTTAATTGGTCATTCTTAAGTTGCTCAAATTCTTCATCTGTCATTGAAACCAAAGTCTCTTTTGCAAAATCTTCTGATTGATACTTGTTTAGTTCATTTTCTAAATCAACAGCTTTGTTTTTAGTTGATGAATATTGGCTTTTAGCTTTCTCTATATAAACTTTCGCAGAGTCAATTTGTCCGCTATTTATAAATTCAGATGCTTTTTTAACAACTAAATCCATTTCAGCATCTTTTTCTGCGTTTGAGTTGTCAATTGTAAAACTCGCAATTATAAAACCAATAATAACTGTCGCCCATTTTGCCCAAGAAGGTAAATTCAATTTGGTCTTTTTTGCAAACAGCTCGTAAGTTGGCGGAAGTATAAAAAAACCTAAAAGTAGAAAGATTATTCCAGTCAAAAATGAGGTAAATAGTCCGCCTAAACCTCCGATTAAGAATATGATTCCGAAGAACCACTTTAAAATTGTAATAAATGTTTTCATTCGTAATTTAATGTTTAATTATTGTTCCGTTGTTTCTTTAGCTTGTTGCTAACGGTAACGTATAAGAATAGTAGCGGATTTTTATGCACTTACTTTTCAGTTTGTTACTGTCGTTTGATTTATAAATTTCCTTTCGTTTTAGCGATTAAACCGCTATTATTTTTATACAATGTTGGTAGCCGTTTTTTATTCAGTTCGATTGTTAAAATCTGTATTCCAATTTCAAAAGTACAAATCTCGGTAACAATCTATATTCAGTTGTTGATGTTCCAATATCGCTGATTGAAAAATTCCTAAATCTTTCCGTATTGAACAGGTTTTTACCAGTAAGACCTAAAGTCAGTTTGTTTTCAATGAGTTTGTAACGTGCATCAAAATCTAAAAAATAATATGTGTTATCGGTTTGCAAATTTCCAAAATAGTAACGTTCAGATTGTAATTGAATATCAAACTTTTTATTGAATACAAAAGACAAATCTAAAAAACTTACATTATCTGTAAATGAATTATTTATGGTAGTTTCTATTTCCGTTGTTGTCCATTTTGTGCCAATATGGTAATTAAAAATACCTTTAAAACCAGAACGAAGTTCTAAACCATAATTATAGTTATTTGAGGTTACTAATCTTAAATTAGAATTATTTACAATATTTTTAAACTCACTTTTTGTATAGCCTAAATCTAATTTTAGGTTAGAAGAGATGAATTTAAAATAATAATCTAGTTTTGAATTAATGCTTAAAAACTCTCGGTCTTCAATTAGTATTTTACTAGCTTGCGTAAAGTTTTGTTCTATGGTTGTATTTGTTGAAAAGAAGTCGTGATTTTTACTGTAAATAATAAATGTATTGGCAAAAAATCTATCATTCCAATTCCCTAATTGATAATTAAAAACTACACTTGAAGCGTCTAACTGATTAAAATTGCCTGTTCCTTGTGAAAAAGAACGGAAACCAGTTAACACAAAATCGCTAAACACGTCTAGAACTTTTGCATTTGTAGTGTTGTATGAGTAAGATGAAGTAATTTTATTTTTATCATTTATTTTCCAATCAAAACCTAAACTTGGATTGATGAAAAACGGATTTTGAGTACTAGTTGTATTATTGTTTACTAAACGGTTAAATAGCTGATGTACATCTATCTTGCCAACAATACCAAAATCTTTAATTTTTAATCTGTACTTGCTTTTAACGTACAATTCGTTGACTTGATAATTGGTTTCGTTTTGATAACCGATTGGCTGTTCTAAAACGGTATTATTTTCTAAAAGTGAAAATCTGGATTGTAATTTATCTTTTCTAAACTCGTTACCTAATTGTAACTCCAATAGGTGTCCATTATCCTTGCGGTCTAATAAATGAGCGTTTATACCTGCAAATTGCATTTGATTGGTACTTTGTTGACTAACATTATTAGCGTTACTATTTGAAGGAAATAAATCTTGATAAAAGAATTGATTTATGGTATAATTCTGAGGTATTTTTTCATCTATAAAACGACCTGTTAATAAAAACACTTTTTTGTCTTTAAACTTGTTGGTGTAACTTATTTTTTGGTCAAATAGTGTGTTTTGATGTTGTAAATTTTCTATGGTAGAATTACCATTAAATAGTAAATTAGAATTGTCATTAAAATCGCCATTGTTATATTTTGATGTGGCTTCTAACATTTTAGTTTTAGAAATATTATATGTAAAGTCTAATTTACCAAAAGCGATACGCTTATTGCTTTGTAATTGATAATCTTCTGTATTTGTAAAATTTGTACCATTCGCATCTATAATGTCTGTAGAATTTCTAAAAAAGTCCGTTTCGTCCCAATTAAAAAAGCCTATTGTTTTTATTTTTAGTTTTTCTGTGGGATTAAAAATGGCATTTAGCGATACCAACTCTGCATTATTAAAGTTGGTTCTACTTTGTTTGAAATTAAGATTGTTTGGCGATAGATTTAGCAACGAATTTACACTTTGATTGTCGCCTATACTCGCTGGTTCGTTAATACGAAATGGACGAATTAAATTTTCAATATCGCCTGTCGCATTATAACCTATTGAGTTAAGATTGGTTAAAAAATAGAATTTATTTTTTTTACCGAAGTTCATTAAATTACCTTTAAGTTGATAAAAACTATTGTTTCCAATACTTGTTTCTATATTTCCAAACCAAATGCGTTTTGATTTTTCATCTAGTTTTAAGTTTAATGCCACTTTATCACTTTCTTCAACGCCTTTTAATAAACGATTGTTAGAATAGTTTTTAAGCAATTCGACTTCTTCTACAGGATAAGCAGGCATATTTTTGGATAAAATTTTGTAACCTCTTTCAAAAAGGTCATCGCCATCTACCATTAGTTTTTCAATTTCTTGGTTGCCTATTTTAATCGTACCATCAGAGTTAATGTTAATACCGGGAATCGTTTTTAATAGTTCTTCTACGGTTTGCTCGTTTCCTTTTATATATAATTTTGTTTTAAATGAAACGGTATCTCCTTTTACTGACATTGGTAAATCTGCCTTGATGATAACTTCATCCAAGTCCATTGGTTTGTCTTTTAATACAACATCAATTTTCAACTCCTTTTGTTCTGTAACGATAATTAATGGAATAGTCTTAGCTTCATAGCCAAGTGAAGTAATCACTAAATTTAATTTACCTAACCTGTTTGATTTTAGCTCAAAATTACCATTATTGTCAGAATAAGTATAGGCTATAATTGATTTTGATAAACTATCCTTTAAAATAACGCTCGCAGAATACAAACTGCCTGAATTGTCTTTGACGTTACCATAAATAGTAATTTGAGAGAAGCAAATATTTTGGAAAAGTAGTAAAGTAAATACCGTAAAGCCAACTCTTAATCCTCTTCTTTTTCTTCCCATTCAAATTTTGTTTCTCTTCCTCTATTATATTGTCTTTCTACAACTTCTGCACCTCTTTCTACATATTTCAGCATCATTCTATTACTTTTTTCTTTTTTCAAATTTTCATCTTGTTGTACAAATTGTTGCAATGTTATTTTTTTCAAAGTGTTTTCTATTGCTAAAGCTATATCCTGCTTATTTTTTATTATTTTATTTGCTGTCCAAAAATAAGTTTGACTATCATCATAAACTTGAAGAATAGCTCCAGGAAGGCTGTTAAACTTCCAAGGTCCTACATTTACAGGTAAATCTGATGTAAACCAAGCAATATATTTTCTTCCTCTAAAATTAGTGCTTGCTTTGTTGCATAAATAATTAGAAATAGTTTTAGTTTCATCTTCAAGCTTCCAAATCATTTTTGGAAATAATTCAGAACAAATAATCTGTTCGTCTTTCAGATAGTCAACATTTAATAATGTGTCAATTTCTTTTTTATAAATTTGAAATCTTTTTCTTTCTTTGGTACTACCCAGATAGACTGTTTGGTTATATGTACCTTCTTCATCCATTTTTTGTTCATCAGACATTCTTTTGTTTTGTACCTCAAAATAAAATGAAGATATAGAATCATTAATTGTTAGTACACCTTTCCTATTCAGTACATTAAGTGCTACATCATATTCAATTGTAAATGACTGTGAAACTGCCAATAAAGGACATATTAATAATAAATAAATAATTTTTTTCATATTGCATTTTTTAAAAAAACTACGGTCAAAACTATGATTTGACCGTAGCTTCAGAAGTTTTATAGTTTATCCTAAAATTTCTTCACAACTTGCTCCTCTTACAAGAACGTAAATAGTTTCACTACTACCATCCTCAAAGACAAAAGTTATTTTTAAGAGGCAATCTACAGCATTTTCCTCAACAACAGAATAACTTGTAGTAGAAGAATCCAAAGAATTAACTAATTCAACTGCTTCTTCATAATTCACAGTTGATACTTCTTTTGCATTATTTGCAAAAGCAAAAGTTCCCATTAGCATAAAAGCTAAAGCACAAAATAAATTTTTCATCGTTATTTGTTTTTAACGGTTAGTTTGCCAAACTATACATCTTTTAAGTCTTCGTAATTCGGCACGCAGACTATTCTGCATTTTTTTAGACCTTTGGTTTTCAATTTCCTACCGTTTTGAGAGTCAATTTACAATATTATTTTCTCTTTTTCAAGTTTCCGTAAATCAGATGGTTATTAAATTGCTCTGTCGGTTGTCAAATGGCTACCAACGGTCTCGGCTATGATTTCGTTGCGGAAAAATCCGCAGGATTCTTTCCGCCGTAGCCGAAAGATAGCAAAAAAGCGTTG
>NZ_JAYMEE010000043.1:15689-17116 GCF_037029245.1 Mesoflavibacter sp. CH_XMU1422-2
GTCTCGGCTATGATTTCGTTGCGGAAAAATCCGCAGGATTCTTTCCGCCGTAGCCGAAAGATAGCAAAAAAGCGTTGAATTCCGATTAGGAATTCAACCGCAATGAATTATAGCCATTGTTGTAGTGCGTTTTTTTTCGTTAATATTCGGTTACAGAACTCCAATTCTCTCCTTTTTTTATCCTATGGATTTGTGTGTCCGAAACTCCGAAGCGTTTTGCAATCATATTGATTCTGTTCTTTTCGTTTTTCAACTGGCGTTTAATGATTTTCACTTTTCCCTCGTTTAGTTTTCCGATTTTTTTACCTCTTTTTTGCACAACTTTTTCCCAATTCGGATTGTTGAATTGATGAATTTCCTTTTCTCTTTTGGTTGCCCATTTTAAGTTTTCCACTCGATTGTCGGTTTTATCATAATTCAGATGAATGACATAAATTCCGTCGTTCTGTTCAAGAAAATGTTCTGCCACAAGTTTGTGCACGTATCTGCTGGTCGATTTTCCGTTCTGTTTTTGTTTGACTGGTAAATTCTGATATCCGTTTATAAAGTATTCTTTAACCAAAAATTCCTTATCGGTTTTGCAGTTTATAATTCTGCCGTAATTTGAGATTTTGAACTTTTCATTTTCGGCAATTCCATCGTCAAATTCGACCTCTTTCCATTCTTCATTCCAATAGTTTCTTATCATCCTAAATGCTTTTCTCAAATGCACTACAACGGTTTTGTGTATGACTCGTTGCGGAATTTCACGCAGTGAACATTCCGCCGTAACCTAAAGATAGCAAATTGCAATGAATTCCGATTAGGAATTCAGCCGCAATGAGCTATACACGGTGTTACCATACGTTTTTATTCAGTTCCTTTATTCAGTCAGATTTTCATTCCGCACGACGATTGTATTTCCCCAAATGTCTCCTAATCTTTGATTTTTATCTGTGTTCTTTATTGTCACTATTCCGATTAATCCAAAAAAGAACATATCTATTGGGTCAAGTAAATGTCTTTTAAAAGATTCTCCGAAAGTGAGTTTTCGGTTAGTTCCGCTTTTAGGTATTGCTTTTAAACCAGCAAGTGAATTCCCGAGTGTTGCTCCGAGTCCAATTTCAAGTCCAACAGTCATAATTCCCCAAAATATTATGGGAACGAGTGCTGGCAACCCGTTAACAGAATATCCACCTTCATCATTCGGCTCTCCAAAAGTATAGATATAGATAAAAAAGAAGACATAAATTATCAGATAGTCCACAAATCCAGCTAAAAATCGTTTTCCAATATTCGGTTCAGTTTTTAATTCAGAGAATTGGTCAAATTCACTCATAGTTAGTTTTGGTTAAATGTATGGTAACGTTAGCGTATAAATTTCAGTTGCGGAAAATCGGCACGATTTTCCGTTGAAGCTGAAAGATAGAAAATTGCAATGAATTTCC
>NZ_JAYMEE010000043.1:17126-17204 GCF_037029245.1 Mesoflavibacter sp. CH_XMU1422-2
TTAGCGTATAAATTTCAGTTGCGGAAAATCGGCACGATTTTCCGTTGAAGCTGAAAGATAGAAAATTGCAATGAATTT
>NZ_JAYMEE010000043.1:17214-19139 GCF_037029245.1 Mesoflavibacter sp. CH_XMU1422-2
CTCGGCTATGAGTAGTTGCGTGGGTTAGCACTTAACTTTGCAAGTACGCACCAAGCTGAAAATCCGCGAGGATTTTCAGAAGTAGGCGAGAACAAGCAATTACTTATAGCCATTGTTGTGGGCAGTTTTTATTTTACTGTTTTGCATAATTCATAGTTGTCCAAATTTTCTTGAATTGATTTGGCAATTTCTATGTATTTACTAACGTCTTTCTTAAAGTCTCCCCATTCTACAGAATGAATATATGATGAATAACCATTATAAATTGTATTGCCATTACATTCTCTCGTTTCAGGGTTCTTTATGTTAAACATATTGTCCTTTAAAATTTGAAAAAGAAAATTTGTTTTTAGTGTTCGACTTCCACAGGCTCTATTTTCCTCAATATAGTAATTATAACTGCCGTTTTCGTCAGGAAGAACGACTGCTAAAACAGCGTTAGTTCCACTTACCTTATCACCTTTCCTCATTTCTTTCATTGAATACGCCACTTCCCAAGGAATCCATTGGTCAGCCTCTGGCGTGTAAAATTCTTTCATTCCTTTAGAAACAAAAACTATTGTAGTTGAACTATCAAATATTTTTACTCGAAGTTTTGATTGAATTGTTGTGTCTTTAAAGCCTTCTAAACTTTCATCATCATTTTCTCCTTTGTAAATATGGTCGTCTTCTGCTAACAACTTTTGAAGCTCATCAACATAGTGACGAGCAGTTGTCTGAGTAAAGAAAACTGTCGGTAATGCCTCAACCAAAGAATCCGCATATTTATATGAAACAAAAATTTTTCTACCCATTTTATTGAACAAGGTTATAAATAGTTATTGCCATAAGAATTAAAGCTACAATACCATAAAAAGTTCTTAATGTTGAAGAAAACATAATTTTCCAAATGGAATCAACCTCATTTTCAAATCTTCTATAATTTAAATCATATAAATTTTCATTTGATTCTGCTCTGTTTTTTATTACCCAATTATAAAGAGCTATATAGCACCTTTCTTTATGAAGAAAAAAAGCGTCTAAATACCAAAAAACTAAAAGTGGTATTAATAGTACTAAAGACAAATAAGTAACATCATTGGTTACTAAAGTGTCTCTAGTTAAAGCTAAAACTGCCACAATTAATGTAATAGTCCAGCCCTTGAGCAAAAATGAATTGTTTGCCATTCGATTAATCACACCTTGGATTAAGTCGATTTCCTTATGTAATGTTTCTTTATTCATTTGATTACTGTTTTAACCATTCACTTAATTCTGTTATATATACAGTTCCTTCTTTATTAGCAGGTTTTTTAACATAGTAACCTTCTTTAAAATAATGACCGTGAATATTTGTGAATGCTTTATTATAATCTATCCTTGGGTATATTTGTAAATACTCATTTCCTTTATAATTATGGTCATAAGTACCTTGCTCTTTCATTGGAAGAATTGCAATATTATCAATATATTTATGAGTATCTCCAAATCCAAGTTCCCAATTACACCAATATGATTCTATTGCTTTTTCTGTAGCTAGTAAAACGAATTTTTTGCAAAATTTAATTACTTCTTTAATTCTTTTTGCCGTTTCTCCAGATGTTTCCTTTGGCATTTTATTGTCCATACTATCAATATAAACTTTCACGCCATACTCTTTTAAAAGACCCATCACACCTTGTAAATCCTTCAAGTCACTATGTTTATGCGAAAGAAAAACTGTATTTGTATTTGAATATGGTTTATTGTGACTAAACATTTTTACCTCTCGTAATGATTCATTCACAAATGATTCATTTATGCTTTTAGATTGAAAATGTCCTCGTTCAAATATCATTCTGTTTGTCGTTTTTTAAATTGCCCACAACGGTCTCGGCTATGAGTAGTTGCGTGGGTTAGCACTTAACTTTGCAAGTACACACCAAGCTGAAAATCCGCGAGGATTT
>NZ_JAYMEE010000044.1:0-1753 GCF_037029245.1 Mesoflavibacter sp. CH_XMU1422-2
AACTATGGTCAATATTTTAATTATCGGTTTCATTTTTTTAGCTTGCACACAACGGTCTCGGCTATGAGTAGTTGCGTGGGTTAGTACTTAACTTTGCAAGCACGCACAAAACTGAAAATCCGAGAGGATTTTCAGAAGTAGGCGAGAACCAGCAATTACATATAGCCATTGTTGTAAGTAGTTAATTATTGTCAGAATTCAAATCTAAATGATTCATTATGGTTCCTATTGTTTCTGGTTGTAAAGCCCATCTAAAAGCTGGATGAATTTCCCAATCGTAACCAAAATCAACAAAAGAGCTATATAAGTATCTATTCTCCTCAAAGTATTTTCTTTGAATTTGACCATCATCCATTACTTTTCTTGCTGTTAAAAAATTAATTTTATACATGAACTGAGCTAAACTTTTTGCGTCAGTAGCTCTAGCATTTGCAAACTTGAAATTATTCGATTCTTTTATTCTATTAATTTTTGCATGTAGTTCTGAAGTCGTAAAGATGTAACCGTTTGATTGTTTCCTCTCGTTTTGATTTGGTCTCATACCAAAAATTAAATTTTCAATTTTTGGAAGCTCAGATTTATATTCATTGATTGTATCTTGTATTCTACCTTGAGAATATTCTTCAAAAATAGCTTGTAAATGTGATGATTTGATTTTTGAAGAATTTTCAGAACTTGCAACTTGAGCAGCAGAAGAGCATAGTTTAACTAAATCTCTAGGTCTTTTTCTAATCAATGACATTAATATTCTATGAATTGAAACTTTTTCCCATTTACCTCTCCCTTCGAAAGGGTTTTCAAATATTCTTTCCAAATGATAGACAAGATGTTTTTGAGGAGTAGACATAAGCTTATCTTCATCAACCGCAATATTAAAAAAGGTCGAAATACGTTTAATTAACATAACTAAAATTTCGTGGTTTGTCCAAGAAAACCAAACTACCGAACCTTCAATTTTATCTGTTGATTCATCAGAAGTACGAACTAAAAAATAAACATCAGACCTTAATGATACTTTAAAGGAAAGTCCGTTATTCTCACTCGCAAAATCTCTGATAGCGTTTAAAAGAGCCGAAATTCTAATAATATCTTCTTTTTTTCCTTGCCAACCTCTATCTAAATCATCTATAAAAACAATAATTTTTTTAGTCTTAATAAAATTGTCAATTAGGACTTTTTTAGCAGGATCTACGTTTATATCAACTTTTCCTAACTTAATTGTATCAGTCAAAAAAGAAATTAATTTAACTCCAAATAAATTAAGTTTATTTTTTAATGAATCATCGTATAAACCTAATTCTGAAAGAGCCTTAGAACCAATTATTTTTGTTAAACCATGCTTCCATTGTCGAATTTTTAACAAAAAATCCTCATTCGTTTTCCCTAATTCTGCAATATCATCTGGTTTAATCAATATTGGTAAGTTCCCCTTTTCTCTTTCTTCAGCAATAGCTACTTTAAATAATGCTGATTTACCTGTACCTTTATGACCAACTAAAATCCGTACAGGTAAGTTAGAGGTAACTCTTTTGTAAGTATCCTTTTTAAAATAGTATTCCCTTAATCGTTCAATCGATTCGCTTTCGGCATCTTCGAAACCAAATAATTGTTGGATAATTTCATCATTAAATCTGAAAGGCTTTTTATTACTCATATTGTTTTTTAATTACTTACAACGTTAGCGTATAAATTTCAGTTGCGGAAAATCGGTACGATTTTCCGATTGAGACTGAAAGATAGAAAATTGCAATGA
>NZ_JAYMEE010000045.1:0-1696 GCF_037029245.1 Mesoflavibacter sp. CH_XMU1422-2
AATTCATTGCAATTTTCTATCTTTCAGTCTAAATCGGAAAATCGTAACCGATTTTCCGCAACTGAAATTTATACGCTAACGTTGTACGCAATTTGCGCTACTTATCAAAAACTAACTGAAATTGGGAATTGTTTGCGAATTATACAGATTACCTGACTCTGAAATTGAGGAATTAAAAAAACTTGATATTGACGATACGGAAGAATATCTTGATGAAAAATTTGCTTTTGTGGATTCAGAATATCATAGGCAAAACGATACGGTGTTTTCAATGGATAAAGGTTGGGGAATAGCACGATTCTTAATTCAAGAATGCGACAACTCGCCGAATAAAATTTTATCGAAATTAAATGACCGATTTATAAAATCTGACGACGTTAAGCTTGTCAACAAAGAATTGGAATCAATCGAAATTGAGGATTTGAAAAATGTTTACGACCAAGAAAAGCTAATTGCGAATCACGTTTATCGAGGTAAATATGAAATTAATTGGGATTATATAAATAATTGGCACTTGAAATTATACAAATCTGGATTTAAAAAAGCATCGGAATTGAATAGCGGTATTGCAATAAATTATAATTGAATGAAAAAAACTGCGTACAACAACGGCTATAGTTCATTACGGCTGAAATTCCTAATCGGAATTTCGAGCCTTTTTGCTAAATTTATGGTTACGGCGGAATGATACTCGCGTACCATTCCGTAACGAAACCATAGCCAAAACCGTTGCCAGTAATATTGAGAAACCGAAATCGAATGAAAATTATCAACTGTAAAACAATATTGCTGATTTTAATTTCAACTTTCGCTCATTCCCAAAATAAAGAGAAAAAAATGAATAAAAATGTCCCAAATAGTGTTGAAATAGTTGACAATCATTTAGACCAATTTTTTGACAAAGATGCCGACATCAAAGTATTTGACGAAATAGAATCTGAAACAATCCATCGAGATATATACTTCATCAAAGCAACAGACGACAGACCATATCATATTTTATTGAGTTGTGGAATGAGTGCTTTACCAATGACAATTCCAGAAGATATTGAATCATCAGAATTTGCTGAAATTATGATTTTACTTCCAAAAGAGTGGAATTTGCAATATGAATCTTTCAGCGATGAAAAAAACTATTGGCCAATTAGGATTATGAAAGAAATTATGATGTCACCTCACGAGAATAAAACTTGGTTTGGATATGGACACACTTACGGACACGAAGAAGGCGAGGAATTTGCGGAAGGAATTGGCTTTAATTCTATAATGTTGGCTTATTCAATGGAATTGTCCGACGATTTTACTCAAATAGAATTAGAAAATGAAAAAGCGGTTGACATTTACACGCTAATTCCACTATACAAAGAAGAACTGGAGTTTAAGAAAAAGAATGGAGCGAGTGCTTTACTTGAACGCTTTGACAAATTTGGAATTGAGGAAATTGTAGAAATTGGAAGAAAGAATGTTTGTAAATAAAAAAATACTACTGGCAACAATGTATAACCGCAATTACGGCGGATTCGACTACGTCCGAATCCACTCGGAATTGCTAAAGTCAGTACCAAACCGAAAATTAACGCATATTAACCCGTAACTGACGGTTATACGAGACCGTTAGCAAACAGCTGAAAATGATCTACCCAAAAATTATAATCGGAGTTGGAATCTTGATCGGAATTATTCTTTTTAAGAAAAC
>NZ_JAYMEE010000004.1:0-1083 GCF_037029245.1 Mesoflavibacter sp. CH_XMU1422-2
AAAAGCAGTAAAACACGCATCAAAAAGTGTAAAAAACATACGCTCTGTATATGTACAAGACCAAAGCGCTATTGTTAAAAGTGGTGAGGTAACAGAGTTTAGAGTTAATCTTAAAATCACTTTTGAAGTTGAGTAATCGCTTTTAGTTTTTATTTATAAAACACCTTATACTAAAAAGCCTGAACACTATGTTCAGGCTTTTTTGTTTCTATTTCTATTTGTATTGGTTTGTTTGTTTTTATTAGGAGTTGTTTCCTAGCGTTTCAGAGTAAAGTGTGCTCTAAATTGCTTCTTGGTATCACTTGTATCTCCTGGTTCTCTATATTCTACTGTAAACCAATAGTCACTTGTTGGTAATGGGTTACCGTTATAGGTCCCATCCCATCCTGGTCCTGTTGGATTTAATTGCTTTAACAGCTTACCGTATCTATCAAAGATGTATATTACTGCGTCTGGCTGATCACTTATTCCGTATATCTGCCATGTTTCGTTATATGTATCTCCGTTTGGTGTAAAGAAATGTGGGTAATCCATAACCATCACAGTTGTGCTTGACTCGCCACATCCATTAATATCTCTTACTGTTATTGTATGCTCGCCACCACTTACATCATTAAATATATACGTATTGTCATTTGGCTCGTTATTATACCATGGTCCGCCATCTAACTGGAACTCATACTCTGAGACACCTGTCCCAGTTGCAGTAACTTGTATACTATGCACGTCTGCAAATGCTGGTGTAATTACATCTGCTTCTATACTTGGTGGTGCACTTTCTTCTACTAGAGTTGTATCTGTACTTACACAGCCTGTTAGGTTATCTTCTATAGTTACTGTATAGCTTCCGCCTTGTGTTGGCATGATACTACTTCCGGTTCCTACTACAGTACCGTTCAAGGTCCACTCAAACGTGTAGTCTGATGTACTTAATCCTGTATCAATCTCTAATGGATTGATAACTTCGGTTCCGTTTGTATTTACACATAATAAGTAGTTATCTTCTAAATCTACTACTGGCAGTGGATTTACTTCTAATGTAATTGTTGCTATTTCGTAACATACCGAACTATCTACCATTGT